>NZ_JNZR01000043.1:0-35277 GCF_000717585.1 Micromonospora globosa | reverse complement strand
GCACCCTTCCCTCCCCCCTCTCCCTTCCTCCCCCACCAGCCCACCGCCGGTTGATCAAGGAGTTTGCGTCCGCCCAGGACGCTATGGAGGACACAAACTCCTTGGTCACCGCACCAAGGGCGGGCGGAGGGAAGGGCAGCACGCAAACGCACCGGCGGGGGCGGGAGGCGGCGGTCAGGGCAGGGTGGGGAGGGTGCGGGAGTGGTGTTGGTGGGCGTCGTCCGTGACCACGGCGTGCTGCCAGGGGGACGGTAGGCGGTCCAGCCAGGCCAGGCCGGGGCCGCCCATCGCCACCGCCGCTGTCGCGTACGCGTCGGCCACGCCCAGATCCGGCCCCACCACAGTCACCGAGCGCAAACCCGTCGCCGGTACGCCCCGGCGCGGGTCGACCACGTGGTGGCCGCGCTCGTACACGCCCGAGGTGGCGACCGCCATGTCGGTGCCCGTCAGCACCAGACAGATCGCCGCCGCGTCCCACGGATGCCGCACCCCGATCCGCCACGGCTCACCGGCCGCGTCGTGGCCGCGTACGCGCACGTCGCCGCCCGCGTTCACGCAGTGGTTCGGCGCGCCCGCGGCCACCAGCCGGTCCGAGGCGACCTGCGCCGCCCAGCCCTTCACGTAGCCGGACGGGTCGAGGCGACCGGTCGCGTACGCGTCGAAGAACCCGTCGGTGGCGGTCCACAGGTCGGCGCAGGCGGCCAGCACGGCCCGCAGGTCGGCGGAGGCGTCGGCGGCCCGCGGCTCACCCCGGTCGATCCGGCACACCTCGCTGTCGTCGCGGTACGTGCTGAACCGCGCGTCCACCTCGCGCAGCCAGCCGAACGTGTCCTCGGCCAGTTCGTGCAGGGTCTCCGGGGGCAGGTCGTCGGCCAGGTCGAGGCTGATCGCCGTACCCATGATGTGTTCGACCCGGCGAAGGCCGCGCCGGGCGGACGGACCGGGACCGACGGCACCGGCATGAGCCGGCACGGTCACGCCTTGTCCAGCGCGGCCTGCAGCGACTGCTTGTACGCGGTGCTGGTGTAGGTGGCTCCGGACACGGTGCTCAGGTTGGCGCTCTGCCGGGCCACGACCTCGCCGGAGGTGCCGCTGTAGCGGGCCTGCACGTCGTCGCTGCGCTGCCCGGACTGCCCGCCCAGCGGCAGTCCGATCGCCGTGGCGTCGACGATCCGGCTTCCGCTGAGCGTGATCCGGACCTGGAGCGAGCCGTACTCGTAGGTGACCGACGGCCCGGTCACCGTGCGGGTGGTGGCCTTGGGCGCGCTGGTGGTGGTCCGCGGCGCGGCCGGTGTGGTGCGCGTGCGGGTGCCACCGCGGCTGGCCGCGCTGCGGTCGGCGGACGGCTTCGGGGTCGGCTTCGACGAGGCGCGCGGCGACGGGGTGACGCCGGGCGCGGAGCCGGTGGGCGAGGGCGGCTCGGGCGCGGCGGAGCCGCCCGGGGCGACCGGGGCCAGCGCGGCCGGTACGTCCGCTCCGGCCTGCCCGGCGCCCGGCGCGCCCTTGAGCACCACCAGTGCGGTGGTGCCGGCGGCCAGTCCGGTGATCGCGAGCAGCGCGCGACGCATGGGCGGTGCCTCTCCTACAGCTCGAACGCGGTCAGGTGGATCTGGCGGCGGGGCACGCCTGCCGCACGCAGCGCGGCGACCGCCTCGTCGACCAGACCGCCGGGGCCGCACAGGTAGACGTCGCGGCGGGTCAGGTCGGGCACGAGCCGGCGCAGGCCCTCGGGGTTCATCACCTGGCGGGGGCCGGGGTCGTCGCGGCGGCCGACGACGTACCAGACGGAGGTCTGCCGGGCATGCGCGAGCCAGTCCAGCTCCTGGTGCAGCAGCACGTCGGCGGGGGTACGCGCCCGGTAGATCAGCGCCGCGCCGGGCGGCAGCTCCTCCAGCATCGCCCGCAGCGGCGCGATGCCGCTGCCCCCGGCGATGAGCAGCGCCCGTTCCCGGGTGCGGTGCGCGGCGGTGAACGTACCGGAGGGGCCCTGCGCCCAGACCCGGGTGCCGGGCGTGAGGTCGCGCAGCTCGGCGGTGTACCCGCCGACGACCTTGACGGTGATCCGCAGCCACCTGTCGTTGGCGGCGGCGGAGACGGAGAACGGGTGCGACTGCCACCAGCAGCCGGGGTTGAGGAAGCGCCAGCGGAAGAACTGGCCGCCGAGCAGGTCGATCTGGTTGAGCCGTTGCCCGGTCAGGTAGACCGAGACGGTGTCCGGGCTCTCCGCCACCACGTCGGCGACGCGCAGCCGGTGCCGCAGGTTGAACACCAGCGGGGCGAGCATCCGGCCCCACACCAGCGCGGCCACGACCAGCAGGTACGCGGCGATCCAGCCGGTACGCACCGGACCGGGTTCGTAGAGCTGCGCGCCGTTGCTGAACTGGTGCGCGTACCCGAGCAGCAGCGTGAGGTAGCTGGCGGCGTGCAGCAGGTGCCACAGCTCGTACGGCAGGCGGCGGCGCACGGCGCGTACCGCGGTGAACGCGACAGCGACCAGGATGCCCGCGGCGACGAACGCGGAGACCATGTCCTCGTAGTCGGTCAGCAGCGCGCCGACCTCGCCGAGCACCGTCTTGCGTTCCTGGCGGGAGTAGCCGACCACCAGCAGCGACATGTGCGCGAGCACCGCCACCAGCAGCGTCGCGCCGAAGTCCCGGTGCAGCCGGGAGATCCGCTCGCCGCCGAGCGCGCGTTCCAGCACGCCGAGCCGGCTCATCATCAGCACCTGGACCAGCAGCAGGTAGCCGGCGAGCAGCCCGGTGATCCGGCCACCGGCGGTGAGCAGGTCGGCGGTGTCGGCGAGCGATCCGGCCGGGGTGTCCAGCCACCACGGCAGGACCGCGGCGACCAGGCCCAGCCAGAAGAGCGCGGCGAGCGCCCGCCGGCCGCCGGGTCCGCGACGCGGACGACCCGGGGGTACGGGGGCAGCCGGACGGCCGCCGTACGGGGCGGGATGCCCGGTACGACGGCCGGCGGCGCGGGTGTCCTGGTACGTCACGCGTAGATCTTGACCGGGGTGAACTTCTGCCGGGGGAAGACCTTGTCCACCTGGGCGGTGGTCAGGCCGAAGCGTCCCTGCGCGACCGATCCGTAGACGTTGAACATGTTGTTGTATTCCGGCACGTCGCCGCTGTCCAGCTTGTCCAGTCCGTTCCAGGTGCCGAGCAGCGAACCGGCCAGCTTGCGGCCGGACAGCACGGTGACCACACCGCCGTGCCCGTGGTCGGTGCCGCCGCCGTTCGAGCCGACCCGCCGGCCGAACTCGCTGGACACCATGATGGTCACGTCCGCCGACCGGTCGCCCAGGTCGGTGAAGAACGCGGCCATCGCGTTCGCCAGTTCGTTGAGCCGCCGCCAGAGCTGGCCGCCCTCGCGGGTGCCCTGGTTCTCGTGGGTGTCGTAGCCGCCCATGCCGACCGTCGCCACCCGCACGTTCGCGCCGCCCTTGATGAGCTGGGCGAGCTGCTTGAACGCGTTCCCGACGCCCTGGTACTCGACGCCCTCGGCGGCGGCGTACGGCTTGGCGGCGAGCTTCTGCGCGGTGGCCAGCGCGCCCATCCCCTCCTGCACCGCCTCCTCGACCGGGTGGTTGATGCCGGTGAACAGGCCGCGGATCGCCTTCTCGGTGGCCGCCCGGAACTTGTCGTCGCCGTTGAGCCGCAGGTCGCCGACGCTGTTGAGGGAGATCGCGCCGTTCACGCCGACCAGCGAGCGGGGCAGCGTGCTGCCGATGCCGACGCTGCGGAACGCGGTGCCCTTGCCGAGCGAGTCGACCAGGCTGTCCAGCCAGCCCCGGCCGCCGGTCTCGCCCGGCAGGCCGCCCAGGTTGCACGCGTCGGCGGCCTGGAAGTGGCTGCGCGACAGGCGCGGGTCGGACACGGCCGGCACGAAGCCGAGCTGCCCGGCCTTGAGCCACTTGTCCAGCGGCGCGAACGCGCTGGTCAGCTTGAACCCGCGGGCCAGCGCCAGCGAGTCGTCGCCGAGCAGCAGGTCGGGACGCGCCTTGGCGAGCACCGGGTCGTCGGCCGGTGCGACAAGGCTCAGCCCGTCCAGCCCGCCGTAGAGGAAGACGTGGATCAGCGTGCCGGTCTTGGTCGCGGCGAACGACGCCGAGGTGGTGACGAACTGCGCCGTCGCGAGCGCGGTAGCGGTCGCGGCGGCGCCGGCGACGAAGGTACGCCGGGTGACGCCCCGGCCGTCCTGCTGCGCCTCCTCGATCTCCTCCAGCCGGCGGTACCGGTCGGCCTCGGCCGCGTTCTCGGCCGCGACGATGTCCGCCTCCGCGCGCAGCAGCGCCTCGGCCGGGTTGTCGGCCAGCCGCCGCAGGTCGGGGCACTCGGGGTGCAGGGGGTACGGGTTCACGGTCATCTCCATCGAATGCCTCACCGGAGGTGGTGCTGGGGGGACGCGAGGATCGTCCGCGCGACAGCGGCGATGGCCCCGTTGAAGGTGGCGTCGACCTTGGCGCTCTCGGCTACACCGGCCACGGCGAGCACGAGCTTCTTCTCCTTGGCGCTGAGCTTCTGCTGCACCAGCCGCTGGGCCAGCGCGTCCACGTACGCCCCGGCGGTGGGCGGCGGCTTCGCGACCAGCTTCTCCGGCTTGACGAAAGTGAACTGCTTGCGCCAGCCGCCGATCAGGTCACCGGCCTCGTTCCAGCCGTCGATCATCGTCCCGGCCGAGGTCCAGGCCAGGTAGACGTCGGCGTAGCCGTCCGGGGTGGGCTTGCCCATCGGGTACTGGCCGAGTTCGCGCATCTTGTCCTGGATCTGCCGCAGGCCCTGCGCGAACGGGGTGCGCCGGTTGTCGCCGGTGAAGCCGGGGGCCGCGTCCGGCGAGACGCCGAGCACCCGGTACGTGGCGACCAGGTACTCCATCGGGCGGCGTACCTTCTGGCCGATCGCCGCCCAGAACTCCGAGGAGCTGAACAGCGTCGCCAGCACCGGCCGGATCTGTCCCTTGTTCGTGGTGTACGCCTTCGCGAGCCGGTCCACCACGGACTTCGGCGGGGTGTCGGAGACGAACCGGGTGGCGAGGTTCTGTGCCACGTACCGGGCGGTCGACGGGTGCATCGCGATGTAGCGGATGTACGAGTCGATGACCTTGTCGGCGGCCACCGGGTCGTCGGAGTTGTTGGCGTGGCTGAACCCGAGGATCTTCACCTTGCCGAGGTAGTGCCGCTCGGCGAAGAACTTGTACTTGCCGTCGGCGACACCCCGTCCGGTCTGGAGCAGCGCGGCCTGACGGACGTCCTTCTCGGTGTAGCCGCCGTCGACGCCGACCGAGTACAGCTCCAGGTTCTCCCGGGCCAGGTTCTCGTTGACCGCGTCCTTGCGCGAGTCGACCTGGTTCAGGTAGAGCAGCAGCGCCGGGTGCTTGTTCGCGGCGACGAGCATCTCCGGGTAGCTGCCCAGCGCGTGCTTGCGGATGACGTCCCGGTCGAACGCGTTGCGGTAGTTCTCCCCGCCGTCGAAGTCGGCGGCGACGTGCAGGAAGTCGTTCCAGAAGTCGACCATCACCTCGAACAGCTGCCGGTCCGACCAGATCTGCCGGGCGATGGTGGCGTCCACCGTCTCGCGGGCCGGGTCGACGCCCTTCTCGTTGAGCTGCTCGCGCTGGTCGCGCAGCTGCGTCGGGCTGAGCTTGAGCGACTGCAGCTCGGCCAGCTTCAGCTCGGCCTTCGTCGGGGCGATCTTCTCCGGTTCGAGCTGCTGGCGCAGCCAGTCGTCGATGCCGAGCCGCTTGATGTCGGCCATCACCTTCGGGGTGGCGGCGAACGTGGTGCGGGTGGCGAGGTGCCGGATCGGGTCCTTGGCGAGGACCGTCTTCACAGTCACCTTGGTCGCCTCGGCGGCGGCGGCCGGGCTGCCGTAGAGCCGGCCACCGGACGGCGCGTTGCGCTTGAGCGCCTCGCCGGCACGGGAGCCCATGTAGCTCTCGTTCTGCTCGGTGTAGGTCCGTACCGTGCTGGGCTGCTGGCCGCTGGGCCGGGCGGCGTTGCCGTCGGTGGTCACCGTACCGGTGGCGTCACCGGCCGGCGCGTCACTGAACAGGCCGCGCACCTGCGGGGACATGGCCAGGGCGGCGCCACCGGCGACCACCACGGCACCGCCGAGGGTGGCCAGCGCCCGGCGCCGGCCCCGCTTCGGGGCCTCGTCGCCGTCGTCGTCCAGGTCGGGCAGTCCACCGCCGGGCGGCGGGCCGTACCCGCCGCTGGGCTGGCCGTAGCCGCCGGACTGGGGGTAGCCGGCGGGGGCCGGCGCGGCGGGGGCGAAGCCGTTCGGCCCGACCCACTGCGGGCCCTGGGCGGGGTGGGCGCCGGGGTGCGGCGCATGCGGGTCGCGGTACCCGTCCGGATGGGGGTGCTGGTATCCGTCCCAGCCGCGGTCGTCCCGGGGTCGACGCGGTGGCACGTTCAGGTCGGCCATGTACCTATCCCGTTTTCTTCGAGCGCCGGCACGCCTGCCACCCGATGGGGGTCGGGGTGGCGCAGGGGCGGCGACGGTTGCCGGAGAAGTTGCCTACGGGAAAGTAGCCATGCCGTCCCGGCCGCTCAAGGCGCGCCGAACGCGCTCGTGAGCGCACTTAAGACGGTGCTCAGGCCCGCCGCGGAGGGCCCGCCGCGGCGGCGGGGGCGCGGCGGCGTCCGGAGCAGGGCCGACCCGGGCGCGCACCGCTCGGATGCGAGGTTTCGCACAGCGGCGACGCCGCCGGGGGCGTTCATTGCCTCACCGAAAATTAAGGTACGGATAAGCCTGCGCTGAGAACCTCGTTCCGCCTGTCCGGTCCGCCGAAACAGCAGCAGCGGCGGCGCGTGACCGGCCTCCGATCCGGGTATGCCGCCGAACCGCTGAAGCCGTGAGGGGAAGGGCACCGCCATGCTCAGCCAAGAGGATCAGCGCAGGTTCGAACAGATCACCCGTCATCTGCGGGAGAGTGATCCACGCTTCTTCGCCCGGTTGGACAGCCGGATCAAGGGCCGCCGGGGCCGGTACATGATGCTGTTGACGATCGTGCTGTGGGCGTCGCTGCCGGCGATGACAGTGCTCGTCGGACGGCTCGCCGGGGCGATCTGCGCGGTGGTGCTCGTCGCCAACGCCGCAGTGATGTGGCGCTTCCGCCGCCGCCTCCTTTAGGTGCAAGGAAGGGCCCCTTCTTAACGCTTCCGGTAGAGGAAGGGCCCCTTATTAACGCTCGCCTGCGGCCTCGCCGCGACCGAACTCCCTGGGGGACGCGGCTTCGCCGCGACCGAACTCCCGGTACGCCCGGCGCAGCCGCTCGGCCAGGCCCGGCCCACCGATCATGGCACCGGGTGAACCGAGCTGGCGCAACAGCAGCTCCGAGCCGGTGGCGAGCGTGGGCGGCCGGTCCGGCAGCGGCACCGGCGACAGCCAGAACCGGTCCGGTTCGGCTTCCGCCTCGACCGGCGGCAACCCGGCCAGGGCCCGCGCCGCGCCGACCATCGGCACACCGGTCGTCCCGGCTGGCTCCGGCACGGCGCCCGACTCCGGCCCGGCACCCGGGACCGGCCCCGCGCCCGCACCGCCGTTTCCGCCCGCGCCACCGGCTCCGCCCGCACCACCGGCCCCGCTCGCACCACCGACTCCGCCCGCACCACCGACTCCGCCGGCACCGCCGGTTCCACCTGAGCTGCCGGCGTCGGCGCCGCGCAGCGTACGCAGCCGGTCGAGCAGCTCGGCGCGGGACCGGCCGCGCCAGTGCAGCAGGTGGAACGGGTCGGCGTCGAACGCCTCGGCGAGCAGGTAGAACGTGGCCGCCAGGTGTTTGCACGGCACCGCGAAGTCGGGGCAGCCGCAGTTCTGGTCCAGCTCGTCGATCGCGGCCGGGAACAGCGGCGCGCCCGCCTCGGTGAACAGCTCCTCCAACTCGGCCGGCAGGTCACCGGCGAGCAGCCGGGCGCTGAAGAACGCCTGCCCGGCCAGCTCGGCCTCGATCCGCCGCCAGGTCTCCTCCGGGTACGCGGCCAGCCCGATTCGTACCGGGTAGGGACGCGGCCGGGAGCCCTGCACCTCGGCCGTGACCGTCCCCGGCGACACGTCCAGCCGGAGCACCTGCCCCCGGCGCGCGTACGCCCGGCCGCGGGTCAGCCGGGAGCCCAGCGCGAACGACTCCAGCACCTCCACGAACCGCCGCGACCACCAGGACTGCCCGATCGCGCCCCGGGTGCTGCGCGCCCGCAGGCCGCCCTCGACCCGCAGCGGTGGCCCGTAGTCCTCGAACCGGTCGGCCGGGCTCACTCGACCACCGCCCCGGACTCCAGGGTGAACAGGTCGCGCAGCGTCTCGGTGGACAGCTCGGTGACCCACTGCTCGCCGCTGCCCACCACCGACCGGGCCAGGCTGCGCTTGTCGGCGATCATCGCGGCCACCTTCTCCTCGACGGTGCCGGCGCAGACGAACTTGCGGACCTGGACGCGGCGGCGCTGTCCGATGCGGAACGCCCGGTCGGTGGCCTGGTCCTCGACGGCCGGGTTCCACCACCGGTCCACGTGCACCACGTGGTTGGCGGCGGTCAGGGTCAGCCCGGTACCTCCGGCCTTGAGCGACAGGACGAACAGCGGCGGCCCCTGCGGCGACTGGAACCGGGTCACCATGGCGTCCCGTTCGGCCTTGCCGACGCCGCCGTGCAACAGCAGCACCTCCCGGCCGGTACGCGCCGACAGGTGCCCGCGCAGCATGCCGCCGAACTCGGCGTACTGGGTGAACAGCAGCGCCTTCTCCCCCGCCGCCAGCACCTCGTCGACGATCTCGTCGAGGCGTTCCAGCTTGCCGGAGCGGCCGTCCAGCGTGGAGCCGTCGTGCAGGAGCTGGGCGGGATGGTTGCAGACCTGCTTGAGCCGGGTCATGGTGGCCAGCACCAGCCCGCGCCGTTCGATCCCGTCGCTGGACTCGATCTTCGCCATCATGTCGTCGACCACTGCGCGGTAGAGGGCGGCCTGCTCGGCGGTGAGGTTGCAGACCACCTCCATCTCCAGCTTCTCCGGCAGGTCGGTGATGATCGTCGGGTCGGTCTTGAGGCGGCGCAGCACGAACGGGCCGGTGATCCGGCGCAGCCGCTCGGCCACCTCGGCGTCGCCGTGCCGCTCGATCGGTTCGGCGAAGCGCTTGCGGAACGTCGCGGCCGGTCCGAGCAGCCCGGGATTCGCGAACTGCATGATCGACCAGAGGTCGGCGAGCCGGTTCTCCACCGGCGTACCGGTGACCGCGACCCGGTGCCGCGCGGGCAGCGACCGGACCGCCTCGGCCTGCCGGGTCGCGGCGTTCTTGATCGCCTGCGCCTCGTCCACCACCACCCGGTGCCAGTCGACGCCGGCCAGCTCGAACGCGTCCCGGGCGGCCACCGAGTACGTGGTGAGCACCAGGTCCGCCTCCTGCACGGCGGCGGCGAAGCCCTCGCCCCGGGCACGCTCGGCGCCGTGGTGCACGTGCACCCGCAGACCGGGCGCGAACTTCGCCGCCTCCCGCTGCCAGTTGCCGACGAGCGACATCGGGCAGACCAGCAGTGTCGGCCCGGCCTCCGGCGGGTCACCGGCGAGCAGCGCGAGCAGCTGCACGGTCTTGCCCAGGCCCATGTCGTCGGCGAGGATCCCGCCGAGCCCCAGCGACTGGAGGAACGCCAGCCAGGCCAGCCCGCGGCGCTGGTACGGCCGCAGCGTCCCGGCGAAGCCCGGCGGCGGGTCGGCCGGGGTGAGCCGCCGCTCCGCCTCACCGGCCAGCAGCTCGCCCAGTGCGCCGTCGGCGACCACGTCCAGCACCGGCAGCTCACCGGCCCGGTCGTCACCGGACAGTCCCATCCGCAGCAGGTCCGCCACCGTCAGCTCGCCCGAGGACCGCAGCAGCTTCAGCCCGGCCTCCAGCCGCTGCGGGTCCAGCTCCACCCACCGGCCGCGCAGCCGGATCAGCGGCGACTTCAGGTCGGCCAGCGACGCCAGTTCCTCGGCGGTCAGCGGCTGGTCGCCGAGCGCCAGTTCCCAGCGGTAGTCGACGAGCGCGTCGAGCCCCAGCTTCCCGGCGGTGGTGGCCACCGCGCCCGGCGCGGTACGGCTGCGTGCCCGCAGCCGCGCGCCCAGCCGGGACGAGGAGCGCCGCCACCACGACGGCAGCAGCACCCCGAACCCGGCCGCGTGCAGCACCGGGGCGCCCTCGCGCAGGAACCGGTGCGCGCCCTCGGCGTCCAGCTCCATGCCCTCGGGCGCGGCGGTGCGCAGCGCGGCGTCCACCTCGGGCCACAGCCGGCTGGCCCGGCCCAGCTCGGCCAACAGCGTCTCCTGCGGCTCCACGCCACGGGCGGCGAGCGCCGGCGCGGGCCGCTGCCAGATGTGCGCGGCGTCCACCACGAGGCCCGGCTCGTCGGCCGGGTGCAGGCCGAACTCGACCCGCCAGGCGGCGTCCTCGACCAGTTCGGCGACCGGGTCGACGGCCGGCTCGACGAGGCGGAACGTGGCCCGTACCGCGCCGCCCGCGGCGTCGCGCTGCCACGCGTCCAGTTCCTCGCACAGCGTGGCCAGCGCGGCCGGCTCGGCCGGGAAGGCGCGTTCCGGGCCGGTGAGCGCGGCCAGCCAGCGCGGCACCGCGCCGACCGGGCGCATCCCCCGGTGCAGCCGGGTGTCGGCCAGCGCCACCCGGGCGGCGGCGTCGACCAGCGCGTCCAGCGCCTCCGCGACCAGCTCACCCGCCCCGATGTCGCCGGCCCGCCCGGCCCACGCGTCGTCCGCCGGGCCGCCCGCCCCGCCGCGATCGCCCGCCCCGACCGGTGCCGCCGCGACGGCCACCGGCGCACCCCAGGGCTCGGGCCGCCATTCCCGGGCGGCGCGAGCCGCCGGTGGCAACGCCATCGCCAGGTCACGCGCCCAGGTCGCGTCGGTGCCGGTGAGCAGCGGCCGCCAGAGCGCCCACCCGGTCGCCACGTCGTCCGCCCCCACGGCCCGCAACCGCCGCCCGGACCCCGCGACGCCCGAGGCCGCCGGCACCCGCACCGCCGAGGTCCGCCGGCCGGTCGCGGCCGGTCCACCGTCGGGAACACCACCGGGGTACGTCTCCAGCACGCCCGGCAGCAGCCGCCCGCGTACGACCAGGTCGGCGGCGAAGCCGGCCAGCTCGCACAGGTGCCGCAGGCTCGCCCCGACCGGGCCCGGCATCGGGGCGCGCAGCAACGCGTACGCGTCGTCCGGGGCGTACCCCAGGGCGGGCGCCCGCCATCCGGCGCGGGTGACCGGGCCGCGGACCGGTTCCCCGACGGTGGCCCGGACCAGTTCCGGCGAGTCCAGCGGCGAGCCGGCCCGGGTCGGCAGGTCCAGCAGTACGGAGATCGGCTCGCCCGGGACGCCGAGCGCGGCGGCGAGCGTGGCGTGACCGGCGGCGAACGGGTGCGGGCGCTCGCGCGGGACGCGGCCGGGACGGCGGGGCGCGCGGGCCGGGAGTGTGCTGTCCTCGGCCCACAGGGCGAGACCGGCGCCGGGCAGCCACAACCCGTGGATGACCAGCACTGCTCCCCCTCGCCGACGCCGGGGCCGGAAGACGACGCCCGGGGAGTCAGGATAGGCCGCCGGGCGTCGCTATCGTCGGCGCCATGGTCGACCTTCTCGTGATCGGCGGGCTCGGCGTGGACGTCCGTGTCCAGGTGCCCGCCCTGCCACCGCCCGTCGCCGACTCGCTGCTGGTGCCGCCGATCGACATGCGGATCGGCAACACCGGCGCCGGGGTGGCCCTGGCCGCGCACGCGCTCGGCCTGCGGGTGGTGCTCGTCGACGTGCTGGGCGCCGACCCGGCCGGTGACGTGGTGCGGGCGGCGCTGGCGCGTACCTCGATCCGGACCACGCTCGCCGACGCGCCGGGCGGCACCCGCCGCTCGGTGAACCTGGTCGACCCGGACGGGCGGCGGATGTCGCTGCACGACCCGCGTCCCTGGTCGGGGGCGGCGCCGTTCGGCGAGGCGGAGCTTGCCTCCCTCGTCGCCGAGGCGGCCCACGTCCACCTGTCGATCATGGATTGGGCCCGGGACTCGCTGGCGGTGCTGCGCGCCGCCACGTCGGTCTCCACCGACCTGCACGACTGGGACGGCGAGAACGACTACCACCGCCCGTTCGCCCGGATCGCGGACCTGGTCTTCGTCAGCGACACGCGGCTCGGCGAGCGGGCCGCGGCGGAGGCGGCCCGGCTGGCGCCGCGCACGGTGCTGGTCACCGGCGGGGCGGCCGGCGCGACGCTGCACACGCCGGACGCCCCGCCGGCGCACGTGCCCGCCGCCACCCCGCCCGGGCCGGTGGTGGACACCAACGGCGCCGGGGACGCCTTCGCGGCCGGGGTGATCGCCGCCCGGCTGCGCGGCGCGGGCGTCCTCGGCGCGGCCCGGTACGCCGCCCGGGTGGCCGCCGCCGCCTGCACGCACGACGGGATGGAGTACCCGGACGGGCTGCTGCCCCGCGAGTGAACCCTCAGATCGCGCCGGTCTCGCCGTCGGTCAGCTCGCGCAAGATGTCGGCGTGCCCGGCGTGCCGGGCGGTCTCCTCGATCAGGTGCACCAGCACCCAGCGCAGCGACACCTCACCGAGCTGCGGGTGCGGCACCACGTGGTCGAGGTCGAACCGCGCGGCGACCCGGCGGGACCGGTCGCAGGCCGCCTCGTACGCGGTCGCGAGCGTCTCGACCGTCTCGCCGGGGCGCAGCGTGAAGCTGGCGTCGGCGTCGGCCCGGGAGTTCACGTAGACGTCGCCCGGCTCCGGGGCGAACAGGCAGCGGAACCAGTTCCGCTCGACCAGGGCCAGGTGCTTGAGCAGCCCGGCCAGGGTGGTCAGCGAGGGCACCAGACGCCGGGCGGCGTCGGCGTCGGTCAGGCCGCGCGCCTTGCGCAGCACGTTGGCACGATGGAAGTCGAGGAACGCGTCGAGGATCGCCCGTTCGTCGCCCGTGCGGGCGATGACCGGACCGAGTGCCGGATCGATCGTCGGGTGCGCCATCCCCGGACCCTAGTACGCGGTGTGTCCGGTTCGCTGCCCCGCGTGATCCCCTGCGCGGGCGGTCCGGCCGGGGCAGGATGGGCGCATGGCTTCCACGGTGCAGATCCCTCTGGTGGGCGGCGCGGCCGACGGCGAGACCGTCACCGTCGAGCTGGACGTCAACGGCCGCCCGCCGCTGACCCATCACCACCTCGGGTCGAAGGGCCTCGCGGAGGCGCAGATCTACGAGCTGGAGTCGGACCACCAGCCGGGCGGGGAGTGGGTCTACGCCTGGCGCGGCCCGGCGGTCTGACGGCCCGGCTCACACCGCCGGCGTCAGCGTGCGGGCCCGGATGCTGTCCAGCACGCTGCGGGTCACCTGGGAGGTGCCGCGCGCCTGCTCGCAGACCTCCGCCACCCGGCGCGCCGTCTCGTCGGCCCGCGCCGCCCGCTCGTCCCACAGCCGGTCCACCTCGGCCAGCAACGGACCCTCGACCTCCCGTTCCACGCCGCGCAGCGCCGGCACACCGAGCCGCTGGGCCAGGTCGAAGACCTTTCCGGCGTACGGCAGCGGCAGGAACGGCGTGCCCATCATGGCCGCGAAGATCAGGAAGTGCAGCCGCATGCCGACCGCGAGGTCGAAGTGGCGCATCAGGCCGAGGATCTGCGCCGGACGGTAGTCGCCGTGCAGGATCCGGCCCCGGTCGGCGGCGGTCATGTGCGACAGCACGCCGTGGGAGTGCCGGATGTCGTCGCGCTCCATCGGCACGAACAGCACGTACGCGTCGATCCGGTGCACCAGGAAGTCACCGATCTGGGCGAGCAGCCGGTGGTAGCCGTCCACGTCGAGCCGTTCGGCGGCCCGGCCCGGCTCGCGCACGCTGAGCCCGACCAGCCGGGAGCCGGCCGGTACGCCCTCCTCACGCAGCCACTGCTGGGGGAACTCCTCCGGTTCGAGCAGGAACGCGGGGTCGGCGGTCACGGTGATCGGGTTCACCAGGCCGGCCTCCTCCAGCACCATCCGCGACTCCTGGTCGCGGACCGTCACCTCGACGGCCTGCGCCAGCGTCTCGCGCACCATGCCGCTGTCCAGCGTGTCGGTGAGCGGGCCGACCCCGACCGCGTACGTGATCAGCGGCAGCCCCCGCTCCTGGGCGACCCGGACCACCCGCAGGTAGCGCCGGGCCTCCTTGTCGTAGAGGATCCCGCCGCCGCCGAGGATGAGCAGGTCGAGCTGGTTGAGCACCGGGGACGAGTCGACTCGGCTGACGCCCTCCCACGGCACCGCCTCGACCTCGGGGTGGGCCAGCGCGGTGTGCGCCGGGTTGCGGGAGAAGACGATGATCCGGGCATGGGGCTCGTGGCGGCGCAGATCGTCCAGCAGACCCGTGAGGATCGCCTCGTCGCCGAGGTTGCGACCGCCGTAGGAGCCGAGCACGCCGATGGTCAGTCCGGTGCGTTCCCTCATCCGTTGCTCCTTCCCAGGGGCGTCCGCGCCAGCGTTCCCGCTGGCCGCCCCGGGTTAACGCACGGCGAGGAGGCTCAATCGGCGGCGTCGCCGACCAGACGGGAGACCAGGTCCGAGACCACCTGATCGGTGTCGAACCCGGCGTCGATCGAGGTGGTGAGCAGGTCGAGCAGGAGCCCGTCGACCGCGTAGTGCAGCAGCGCCACCTCGTACGCCCCGCCCGGCAGTCCGGCCGCGGTGTGGTGGGCGACGTCGTCGGCGTACCCCCGGCGCAGCACGCCGCCGAGCGCGGCCCGCAGCTCCGGGCGGCGCGCGGCCTCCAGCCGCAGCTCGAACAGCGCCCGGGTGAGACCCGGCTCGCGGGTGGTGCGCGCGACGATGTCGCGCAGGTAGTCGGTCATCAGCGCGAGCGACGGCTCGCGGCGGCCGAGGTCGGCCAGCACGGCCGGGTCGGGCGCGATCCGGTCGAAGATCCGTTCGGCCAGGCCGGCGAGCAGCGCCGCGCGGGACGGGAAGTAGTTCGAGGTGGTGCCGGTGGGCACGCCCGCCTCGGCGTCGACCGCCCGGTGGGTCAGCCCCCGTGCGCCCGCGTCGGCGAGCACCCGCAGCCCGGCGTCGGCGAGCAGGGTACGGCGTTCCGGATTCCTGGCCACGCGAACACACTAGCAACAACCACGACAGGTGTTGTACATTCATCGCCGAACCACGACAGCCGTCGTGGATCACCTCGGACATCGGAGCCGGTTTGCGCAAGCTCGTCTACTTCGTCGCCAGCACCCTCGACGGCTTCATCGCCGCGCCCGACGGGACGTTCGACTTCCTCCCACTGACGCCCGACCTGGCGCCCCACCTGGTGGCCGAGTGGCCCCAGACGCTGCCCACCTTCGCCCACGCCCAGCTCGGCATCGACTCCCCGCC
Source organism: Micromonospora globosa (assembly GCF_000717585.1). Taxonomy (NCBI): domain Bacteria; kingdom Bacillati; phylum Actinomycetota; class Actinomycetes; order Micromonosporales; family Micromonosporaceae; genus Micromonospora; species Micromonospora globosa. The sequence goes on along the minus strand of NZ_JNZR01000043.1, from coordinate 19,936 downwards.
CACCGGCCGCTTCGACACGGTGCTGATGGGCCGCGGCAGCTACGAGCCGGGCCTGAAGCTCGGTGCCACCAGCCCGTACGCCCACCTGGAGCAGTACGTGTTCAGCCGCTCCCTGCCCCCGGCCGACTACCCCGACGTGCACGTCGTCGACGGCGATCCGGCGGCCCTCGTCCGCGAGCTGAAGACCCGCCCCGGGCGCGACATCTGGCTATGCGGCGGCGGGCAGCTCGCCGGTCAGCTCCTCGACGAGATCGACGAGCTGGTGGTCAAGCTCAACCCGGTGGTCGTCGGCAGCGGCATCAAGCTCGTCGACAGCGGCTTCGACCCGCGACGGCTCACACTCACCTCGGCGCGCCCGTTCGACGCCGGCGTGGTCGTCCTGCACTACACGCGCAACGGTTAACCCGGTTGCCCCGGCGGCGGGCGGCACGCACCGTGGGACCGTGACGAAGATTCGGCTGCACTGGCACGAACTGCCCGGCCACGTACGCGACGGCGTCGAGGCCGTCCTCGGCGACCGGGTGGTGGCGGCGCTGTCGCAGCCGGGCGGCTTCTCCCCCGGCACCGCCGACCGCGTCCGTACCGCAGGCGGTGGCCGGGCCTTCGTCAAGGCGGTCAGCCCGGCGCAGAACGACCGCAGTCCCGACCTGCACCGCGCCGAGGCCCGGATCGCCGCCGCCCTGCCGCCGGACACGCCCGCGCCCCGGCTGCTCGGCAGCTACGACGACGGCGACTGGATCGCGCTCGTCTTCACCGACGTGGAGGGCCGGCACCCGGTCACCCCGTGGCGGGCCGACGAGCTGACCGCCGTGCTGTCCACACTGGAGACCATGGCCGCCGCGCTCACCCCGGCACCCGCCGTCGCGACCACACCCACCGCCGCCGAACGGCTCGCCCACGACTTCGGCGGGTGGCGGCGCCTCGCCGCCGACCCGCCGGCCGACCTCGACCCGTGGGCCCGGTCCCACCTGCCCGAACTGTGCGCCGCCGCCGACCGGGGACTGGCCGCGCTCGACGGCGGCACGCTCTGCCACGTCGACGTGCGCGCCGACAACCTGCTGCTCGGCCCGGACGGGTCGGTCACCGTCGTCGACTGGCCGTGGGCCTGCCGCGGGCCGGCCTGGCTGGACACGTTGCTCACCGTCGTCAACGTGCAGGTGTACGGCGGACACGACCCCGACGCGCTGCTGGCCGCCCAGGCATTGACCGCAGGTGCCGACCCGGCCGACCTGACCGGAGTGCTCGCGGGGTTCACCGGGTTCTTCCTCGACGGCGCCCGCCAGCCACCCCCACCCGGCATCCCGACCGTACGGGCGTTCCAGCGCCTCCAGGGCGAAGCACTGCTCCCCTGGCTCACCCACCGCCTGAAGACCTGACCCGCCCTCGCGCCCCCGCCCAGGCGCACCCCGGCGGCCGTCCTCCGCGGCCGCTCGCGTCGCCGAGCGCCCACCTCCGCCGATCTTGGAGTTATGGCGCCCCGGATATCCTTTTTGCGCGCCTTATGAGGTGCCACAACTTCAAGATCGCCGAGGCGCGGACGCGCGGCGGCGCGGACGGCGCGGCCTCAGCTGGAAGCGGGGACGCGCAGGGGGTCGGCGAACAAGGGTGAGAAGCCCAGTTCGGCGGCACCGATCAAGGTCGCGTCGTAGCCGAGCGCGGACACGCGCAGGCGGGCCTTGTCGCGGGAGATGGGCAGCACGTTGGCGGCGATCCGGCTGCGGACGTGGCCGGCGCAGACCGGGAAGACCTCGCTGAGCGTGCCTCCGAAGATCACCACGCCGGGGTTGAACAGGTTGATCACGTTCGCCACGCCGATGCCCAGCCAGTCACCGATGTGCCGCAGCGCGTCCTGCGCGGCCGGTTCTCCGCGCACGGCGGCGGCGACCACGGCGCGTACCGCCTCCCGCCCCTTCTCCTGCGCGGGGCGGCCCGCCACGTCGAGCAGCGCCCGCTCACCGACCTCGGCCTCCAGGCACCCGCGCGAGCCGCAGCCACAGGGCCGCCCCTGGTACGGGTTCACGAGCATGTGCCCGACCTCGGAGGCGTACCCGCCGTCGCCGTCGAGCAGTTCCCCGCCCACGATGATCCCGCCGCCCACACCCACGTCGCCGTGCAGGTAGACCAGGTTCTGCACACCGACGCCGGCACCACGTTGATGCTCGGCCAGCGCCCCGAGGTGCGCCTCGTTGCCGACCATGACGGGCAGGCCCAGGTCCAGCCGCCGGGCCAGCTCGGCACCGAACGCCTGGTCGACCCACCCCATGTCCGGTCCGAAGCGGACCATCCCGTCGCCCGGCCGGATCATGCCGCAGTAGGAGGCGCCCACGCCGACGCAGACCGACCCGGGTGGCGCGGCGTGGTGCAGCGCCCGCCCGAAGTCGGCGAGCACCGAGACCACGGAGTCGAGGTCGGCCCCGGCCCGTGGCCGTTCCGCCTCCAGCCGCGCCGACACCACACCCCCGAGCCCGACGCGGGCGGCCACGAGCCGGTCCACAGCGATGTCGAAGGCGATGACGTAGACGGTGTCGGACGCGGGACGCACCACACGGGAGGGACGCCCGGCCCGTCCGCTGCCGCCCGCCGTCACCTCGCGCACCAGGCCGGCCGCCGCCAGTTCCGCTGTGAGCGCCATGACCGTGCTGCGGTTGACGCCCATCCACTCGGCCAGCTCGACGCGCGTGACCGGGCCGGTCAGGTGGACGCGCCGCAGCAGCGCGCCGAGGTTGAGCCGGCGGCTGTCCCCCTGCGCGTGCCGGTCCGCTGCCAGACCTTTCAGCATCGACCACTCCGTCGGATGGCGACTGGCTTGTGGCCCGAGGATAGTTCCCGCACATCGACGGGTGCCAGCGCCCGCCGCGGGGACGGCCGCCTCAACCATCGGGGGCCCGACCGGCGTTCATTGCGGTGAGGGGGTGGGCATGTCGGAGTCGTTCCGGGAGTTCGTGGTGCAGCGGTCACCCGCGTTGTCGCGGACCGCGTACCTGCTGACCGGCGATCACCAGCTCGCCGAGGATCTGTTGCAGAGCGCGCTGGCGCGCACCTACCGCCATTGGCGGCGGATCCGTGAGGGGGATCCGGAGGCGTACGTGCGCCGGGTCATGTACCACCAGCAGGTCTCCTGGTGGCGCCGTCGGCGGGTGGCCGAACGGCTGGACGCGACGCCGGCCGAGCGCGGCGGCGGCGACCACACCGACGACACGGCGCTGCGGCTGAGCGTGGTGGCGGCACTGCGGCGGCTCACCGCGCGGCAGCGGGCCGTGGTGGTGCTGCGGTACTACGAGGACCTGACCGAGGCGCAGGTGGCCGAGGTGCTCGGCTGCTCGGTGGGCACCGTGAAGCGGCACGGGCACGACGCCGTACGCCGTCTCCGGGATCTGGTCCCCGACCTGCTGGAGCGGACGCCGGAGAGGAGCGAGCGGTGAGCGTACGGCTGCGGGAGGCGTTGCGGGAGGCGGCGGCCGAGGTGCCCGCGTACCCGGTGCACGACCGGGCGGTGCGGACCGCGCGGCGCACGCGGTGGCGGGCCGCCGCGGCGGTCACTGCGGTGCTGGCGCTGGTGGCGGCCGTGCCGCTGACGGTACGCGGGGACGGCCGGACCGCGCCGGCGGGCTCGGACGGGGCGGCGCTGCCGGACCGGCTCGGGCTGCCGCCGTTCGGCGCGTTGCGGGCCACCGACCGGCCCGCGCTCGGCCCGGCGTCGGTGGTGTTCAGCGGGCAGGCGCGCGGGCTGACCGGCCTGTTCGACGAGAACGGCACAGTCGGCATCGTCGGGGCGGACGCGGACCGGTACCGGACGTGGACGGTGGGCTTCGAGGTGCCGGCCGGGGAGGGGGTGCTGCTCTCCCCGGACGGGCGGTTCCTCGCGGTGCCGAACGGGTCGCCCACCAGCCCCGGCGTGGACGTGATCGACCTGGCGGGCGGCACGGTCCGGCGGCTGCCCAGCCCTCGGCCGGGCAGTGCGGGGACGGCACCGGCCGGGTGGGCGCCGGACGGGTCCGCGCTGGTGGTCGTGGACACCACGCAGGCGAATCCGGAGGGCAGCTCGTACGTCAATACGCTCAGCCTGGTGCGGCTGGACACCGGCCGGGCGGTCCGGCTGCTGGAGACCACGCAGGTGCCGGGATTCGGCTCGCCGGTGGCGTTCGCCGCCGACGGGTCGCGGCTGGCCTTCCAGGTCGGCACGAAGGTGCTCGTGAGCAGCCCGGACGGGCGGCAGCTCTCCTCGTTCCCGCTGCCGCCCGACACCGCGTTGGCCGGCAAGGGGGCCTGGCTGCCGGACGGCTCGCTGGCGCTGGTCGGGCACGAGGTGGCCGCCGACCGGTGGCGGCTGCGCCGGGTCGACACCGACGGCCGGGAGCTGCCCGCGCCCCCGCTGGCCGCCGTCTCGGGCGTGACGGCGATCCGGCTGCTCGGCTGGCTGCCGGACGGGACCGCGTGGGTGGTCGCGTACCGGCCGGAGCCGAGCGCGCCGAGCTGGTACGCCGACGGGCTGGAAATGGACCAGCGGACCGCGTACGGCAACGTGCGGTCGATCCGGGTCCTGGGCCTGACGCCTGGCGCCGCCGCTCCGGTCACGGTGCTCACCGCGCCGGACCAGGTGCTCGCCGTCGACGTGGCGGACTCGGTGGTGCACGCCGGCCGGGTCCGCGAGGCCGATCCGCCGTCGGGCCCCGGCGGCCGGGTGTGGTGGGGGGCGGGCCTGGTGGCGCTGGCGCTCGTCGGCCTGGCGGCGTACCGGCGGCTGCGCCGCGGGTATCGGTGACGCGGGTGGAACGCCACGGGTGCCTCCCGGGCCGGGAGGCACCCGTGATGTTCCAGCGACCGCTACTCGGTTTCGCGGACCGGGCTCTGCGGGACCACCATCACCGGCCGGTGGGCGCGGTGCAGCGTGGCCATGGCGACGCTGCCGAGCAGGATCTTGCGGACCGCCGTGCGGCCACGAGAGCCGACCACGACCACGCTCGCCTTGCGCTCGGTGGCGACGACGGAGAGCGCGTCGGCCACCGCGCGGCCCGGGGCGCCGCCTCCGGCGCGGACGCGCACCGTGGTCACCGGCTGCCCGTCGACAGTCTCCGGCGCATCCCCCTCGTCGCCGTCGACGGCGACCAGGACGACCTCACGCTCCGGGAAGAGGCGACGGGCGGCGGCGAGCGCGGCCTCGGATCCGGCCGAGGCGTCCCAGCCGACCACCACCGGCCCGGCGGCGAGCGCGTCGTACTCGTCGGTCAGCAGCGGGTGCGGCACGACCAGTACGGGACGCGGGCTGTAGTGCACGGCCATGTCGGAGACGCTGCCGAGCACCGCGCGGGCGCCGCCGAGGCCCCGCGAGCCGAGCAGCAGCACGTCGGCCTGCTTCTCGTCGGCAAGCTCGGCGAGCCGGAGCCCTTCGCCGCCGTAGCTGCGGCACACGAGCGGCTCGGCGTCCCAGCCGGCGGCCCGGCCCAGCATCACGCCGACCGCCGTCATCCGGTCGGCCTCCCGGCCGCCCTCGCGCTCGATCGCCTCCACGAACACGTTGATGTCGCGGGTGCCGGTCCAGAGCCGCTTGCGCAGTTCCTCGCTGGCGAACGGAGGCGTCCACAGATGCCCGATCCACGCGTGCGCGCCGGGGAACAGCAACGCGCCCACCTCGATGGCGGCGCTAGCGGCCGGAGACCCGTCGTAACCCACCACCACTTGCCTGCCGTGCTCGTCGCTCACCGCACCCAACCTCTCTCACCGACGACATCTCACAAGATCGTATCCGGGCCCGGACCGGATCCGAGCCGGATCATCCGCCACGGAATCATCGGTACGCTGGGCGGATGAGCACCCCGGACCTGTCGTACCTCCTCGACCACACCAGCCACGTGTTGCGTACCCGGGTGGCGGCGGCGCTCGCCGAGATCGGGCTGACCGCACGGATGCACTGCGTGCTCGCGCACGCGCTGCCCGAGGAGCGTACGCAGATCCAGCTCGCCGAGATGGGCGACATGGACAAGACGACGATGGTGGTGACGGTGGACGCGCTGGAGCAGGCCGGGCTGGCCGAGCGGCGTCCGTCGCGTACGGACCGGCGGGCGCGGATCATCGCGGTCACCGAGGAGGGCGCCCGGGTGGCCGCGCGCAGCCAGGAGATCGTCGACCGGGTGCACGCCGAGGCGCTGGCGAGCCTGCCCGACGACGAGCGGAAGGTCTTCCTACGCGCGCTGGAACGCCTGACCGCAGGCCACCTGGCCACGCCTGTGCAGAGCCCGAAGCCGGCCCGCCGGGCCCGCCAATAGTCCCTCAATAGATTGTCTGTAACGGAACTATCCGCTACGGTCTCTCCTGTCGCACCTCTCGACAGGAGGACTCCATGTCCGCTCCCCGCTCCCGGCGGCTCGCCCTCGGCGTGCTCGCCACCGGCGCCCTGATGACCATCCTCGACGGCAGCATCGTCACCGTGGCGATGCCGGCCATCCAGCGCGACCTGCGCTTCTCCCCGGCCGGCCTGAGCTGGGTCGTCAACGCGTACCTGATCGCGTTCGGCAGCCTGCTCCTGCTCGCCGGGCGGCTCGGCGACCTGATCGGGCGCCGGACGATGTTCCTCGGCGGCACCGCGCTGTTCACCGCCGCCTCCGTGCTGGCCGGGGTGGCGGCGAACAGCGCCACGCTCGTCGCGGCCCGCTTCCTCCAGGGCGTCGGCAGCGCGGCGGCCACGGCGGTCAGCCTCGGCATCCTGGTCACGCTCTTCCCCGACGCCGCCGGGCGGGCGCGGGCGTTCGCCGTGTTCGCGTTCACCGGCGCCGCCGGCGCGGCGATCGGCCAGGTCGCCGGCGGCCTGCTCACCGACGCGCTGGGCTGGCACTGGATCTTCCTGATCAACCTGCCGATCGGCCTGGCCACGATCGCGCTCGCGGTCCGTACGCTGCCCGCCGACCGGGGCCTGGGCCTGGCCGCCGGAGCCGACGTGGCGGGCGCGCTGCTGGTCACCGCCGGGCTCGTGCTGGGCATCTACACGGTGGTCACGATCGAGCGGTACGGCGCGACGTCGGCGCACACGCTCGGCCTGGGCGCGCTCGCCGCCGCGCTGGTCGCCGGGTTCGTGCTCCGGCAGGCCACCGCGCGCCGCCCGCTCATGCCGCTGCGGCTGCTGCGCTCGCGCGGCGTCGCCGTGGCGAACGTGGTGCAGATCCTCACCGTGGCCGCGACGTTCGCGTTCCAGGTTCTCGTCACGCTCTACCTCCAGCAGGTGCTCGGCTACGACGCCACCCGCACCGGGCTGGCGCTGCTCCCGGCGGCTGTCGTCATCGGCGCGGTGTCGCTCGGTGTCTCGGCCCGGCTCAACGCCCGCTTCGGCGAGCGGGCCGTGCTGATCGCCGGGCTCGTGCTGCTCGCCGCCATGTTCGCGTTGCTGGCCCGGGTACCGGTGGACGGCCGCTACCTGCCCGACGTGCTCCCGGTGATGCTGCTCGCCGGCGGGTTCGGGCTGGTGCTGCCGGCGCTCACCGCGCTCGGCATGTCCGCCGCCCGCGCCGAGGACGCCGGTCTCGCCTCCGGGCTGTTCAACACCACCCAGCAGCTCGGCATGGCGTTCGGCGTCGCGGTGCTGTCCACGCTGGCCGCAGCCCGTACCGCCGACCGGGTCGCGCTCGGCGACGACAGAGCAACGGCCCTGACCAGCGGCTTCCACGCGGCGTTCGCGGTCGGCGCGGGGCTCGTGGTGGTCGCCGTCGTGCTCGCGTACGCGCTGCTGCGCCCCCGCATGGCCGAGCGGGCCGAGGCTCCGGCGCTCGTGGGGTGAGTCAGCCGGGGGCGCGCGCCGGATGGGTGAGGAACGGCAGCACCGCCGCCGGCAACGCCGGTGAGGCCACCACGTCGTAGTGGGTGAGCCCCGGCAGCACCGCGAGCCGGGACGCGGGACGGTCGGCGCCGTCGCCGCCCGCGTCCCGGTGGCCGCCCCCGAGCAGGCCGAAGAACTCCGCCGCGTGACCGACCGGGATCGCGTCCGCGTCGGCGAAGACCAGCAGCACCGGCATCGGCAGCGCGGCCACCTCGGCGGACCAGTCGTAGTCGCGCCGCAGCAGGTCCCCGCTGCGGGCCCAGAGCAGGGGCCAGTCCTGCGGGCGGGGCGCGACCCGCGCGTACCGCTCGTAGGGCGGGGTGCCGCGCATGCGTTCGGCGGCGCGCTCGTCGTGGGCGGACATCGCGGCCAGCGTCTCCGGGTACCAGCCCTGCCGCCGGAACGGCGTGGAGACGAGCACCAGGCGGCGGACCAGCGTGGGGTGCTGGATCGCGGTACGCAGGGCCACCCCGCCGCCGAGCGAGTAGCCGAGCACGTCGGCCCGTGGCAGGCCGAGGTGACGCAGCAGCCCGGCGACGTCGTCGGCCATCGACTCGTACCGCAGCGGCCGGTCCAGACCGCCGGTGCGGCCGTGGCCCCGCAGGTCGACGGAGATCAGCCGGCGGCGCGCGGCGAGCGCCTGCCGTACCGGCGCGAACGTCTCCGTCGAGCCGTATCCGCCGTGCAGCAGGACCAGCGGCTTGCCGGTGCCGTGTTCCTCGTACCAGATCCGCAGCCCGCCGACGTCCGCATAGGTCACCCGCCGATCGTCGCGCCCCCGGCGCCGCGGCGGGCGCGTTTACCGCCGCGGCGGTCTCAGCGGGACGCGCGGGGGCGGGCGCGCAGGTGGGCGCGTTCGCCCTGGCTGCCGAAGAGGCTGAGGAACTCCACCCCCTCGCTGTCGGCGCGGCCGAACCAGTGCGGTACGCGGGTGTCGAACTCGGCCGCCTCACCGGGTTCGAGCACCAGGTCGTGCTCGCCGAGCACGAGCCGCAGCCGCCCGTTGAGCACGTAGACCCACTCGTACCCCTCGTGGGTCTTCGGCTCGGGCTCGGACCGCCCGCCGGCCGGAATGATCAGCTTGTACGCCTGGATGCCGCCCGCCCGGCGGGTGAGCGGAAGCATGGTCATCCCGTACGCGGCGACCGGCCGCAGGTGGACGCGCGGGTCGCCGGTGGGTGGGGCGCCGACCAGTTCGTCGAGCGTGACGCCGTGCGCGCGGGCCAGCGGAAGCAGCAGTTCCAGCGTGGGCTTGCGACCGCCGGACTCCAGCCGGGACAGCGTGCTCACCGAGATGCCGGTGGCGGCGGAGAGGTCGGTGAGGGTGGTCTCCCGCTCGCGGCGGAGCGCGCGCAGCCGGGGGCCGACCGCGTCGAGGGCCTGGTCGAGATCGTCGTCCATGCCGCCAGTTTGCCACATCGGCAACAGAGTTTGCAGTTCTGCCGGGTCCGGCCGCAGTCTGGTCGCGGAGGTGGTCACGATGACCGAGAACTACGAGGTACTGGTGATCGGCGGCGGCGCGGCCGGGCTCAACGGCGGGCTGATGCTGGCCCGGGCACGCCGCTCGGTGCTGGTGGTGGACGGGGGCGAGCCCCGCAACGCGCCCGCCGACGGTGTGCACGCGCTGCTGGGGCACGACGGCGTGCCGCCGGCCGAGCTGCTGGCGCGCGGCCGGGACGAGGTGCGCCGCTACGGCGGGCACCTGACCGAGGGCCGGGTCGAGACGGTGGACCGCGACGGCGACGGGTTCGCGGTGGCGCTCGCGGACGGCCGCCGGGTGCGCGCCGGGCACGTGCTGGTCGCCACCGGCCTGGTCGACGAGCTGCCGGATGTGCCCGGCCTGCGCGAGCGCTGGGGGCGGGACGTGGTGCACTGCCCGTACTGCCACGGCTGGGAGGTGCGCGAGCGGCCGATCGGGGTGATCGGCAGCGGCCCGATGTCGGTTCACCAGACGCTGCTGTTCCGGCAGTGGAGCGACGATGTGGTCTACCTGCGGCACACGGCGCCACCGCTCACCGACGAGCAGGCCGAGCAGCTCGCCGCGCGCGGCGTGCCGGTGGTCGAGGGCGAGATCGCGGCCGTCGAGACCGCTGGGAACCGGCTGACCGGGGTACGCCTGCGCGACGGCCGCACCGTCGACCGCGAGGTGCTCACAGTCGCGCCCCGGATGGTGGCGCGCGCCGGGTTCCTGGCCGGGCTGGGCCTGCGTCCGCAACCGCACCCCAGCGGGATGGGCGAGTACCTGCCGGCCGACGAGTCGGGGCGTACCGATGTGCCTGGGGTGTGGGTTGCGGGCAACGTGACGAACCTGTCGGCGCAGGTCGGCGCCGCCGCGGCGGCGGGCGCCTGGACCGCGGCGATGATCAACGCGGACCTGGTGCAGGCGGAGACCCGGCGGGCGGTCGAGGCGCACCGTGGCGCGCGGGCGGGTGGGTGACCACGAATCACCCCTAACCTGACAATTCTTCCCCTAGGTTGAGTCGGAGAGGGCAGTCGGAACCTGGGGGGCGATGTGAAGGGCTATCCGGCGATCGAGGATCACGGACTCATCGGCGACCTCCAGACCGCCGCGCTGGTGACCTGTGACGGCACGATCGACTGGTTCTGCGCTCCGCGCTTCGACTCGCCGAGCATCTTCGCCGCGCTGCTGGACAAGGACAAGGGCGGCTTCTTCCAGATCGCCCCGCACGAGGTCCGGTACGTCACCAAGCAGCTCTACCTGCCCGGCACACCGATCCTGATCACCCGGTTCATCAGCGTGGACGGCGTCGCCGAGGTGATGGACTTCATGCCGGTCACCGGCGAACGGGTCACCGACTCGCACCGCATCGTGCGCATGGTCACCATGGTGCGCGGCAGCATGCGCTTCCGGGTGGAGTGCCGGCCCCGGTTCGACTACGCACGCGAGCGCCACGACCTGGAGCGGCACCGCAACGGCTACCTGTTCCGCAGCCCGTCGGCGACGCTCACCTTCAACCCGATCGACCCCGTGCGGCAGCTCTGGGCCCAGACCGGCGAGATCCGCATGGAGGGCGGCGACCTGATCGCCTACGGCACCCTGAAGGAGGGCGACACCGGCGGGGTGATCCTGGAGACCGGCAGTGAGGAACCCCGGATCATCCCGCCGGAAGAGGTCCAGGGCATGTTCGAGTGGACCCGGGACTACTGGCGGCGCTGGGTCGAACGCTCCCGCTACACCGGGCGCTGGCGGGAGATGGTCGAGCGCTCCGCCATCACGCTCAAGCTCATGACGTACGCGCCGACCGGCGCGATGATCGCCGCACCGACCGCCGCGCTGCCCGAGCTGGTCGGCGGCTCCCGCAACTGGGACTACCGCTACACCTGGGTACGCGACACCTCGTTCTCGGTGCACGCGCTGCTCGGTCTCGGGTTCACCGAGGAGGTCAGCCGGTACATGGACTGGCTGGACGAGCGCATCCGCGAAGCAGGCGACCACCAGGACCCACTGAAGATCATGTACCGGGTGGACGGGTCCTCGGACCTGCACGAGGAGGTGCTCGACCACCTGGAGGGATACCGGGGCTCCCGCCCGGTTCGGATCGGCAACGGCGCGGCCGACCAGCTCCAGCTCGACATCCACGGCGAGGCGCTCTACGCCATGCACCTCGCCGACGAGCAGGGCATCCGGGTGTCGCACCAGGTGTGGAAGAGCACCGTGCGCCTGGTCGACTGGCTCTGCCACAACTGGGACAAGCGCGACGCCGGCATCTGGGAGAGCCGGCACCACCCCCGCAACTACACGTTCGGCCGGGTGATGTCCTGGGTGGCGCTGGACCGGGCCATCCGGCTGGCCACCCGGACCGGCCGGCCCGGAGACATGAGCTGCTGGATCGAGCAACGCAACCGGATCTACAACCAGGTCATGGCCCGCGGTTTCCACCGGGAACGCGGCAGCTTCGTGCAGGCGTACGACGAGAACGTGCTCGACGCCGCCCTGCTCTACATGCCGGCGGTCGGCTTCGTCACGCCCAGCGACCCGCTGTGGCTGTCCACCCTGGAGTCGATCGAGCGGGATCTGGTCTCGGACAGCCTGGTCCACCGGTACGACCCGCTGCACTCCCCCGACGGGCTGCCCGGCCACGAGGGCACGTTCAACATGTGCACGTTCTGGTACGTCGAGGCGCTGGCCCGCTCCGGCCGGCTGGACGACGCCCGGCTCACCCTGGAGAAGATGTTCACCTTCAGCAACCACCTCGGCCTCTACGCCGAGGAGATCGCCTCCACCGGTGAGCAGATCGGCAACTACCCGCAGGCGTTCAGCCACCTCGCGCTGATCAACTCGGCGCTGGCGGTGAACGACCTGCTCGACGCCGAGGCCGACGCCCGCCTCCGCCGGTAACTCCGGTGATCTCCGGCCCGGCCCCGGGTAGCCTTGACCGCATGAGGTTCCACGCCGCCGTCATGAAGCCCTGGTCCCTCCGCTGACGGCGGCAGGGTGACCGGCTTCTTCTGACGTACCAGCTCTGCTCCGCCGTCCTGGCGTTCCCGCCGGGCGGTGTCCTCGCGCTGCCCGGCTCCACGACGAGCCGAGAGCGGACTGTGAACAACCTCGACCACGTACCTTCATCCCCATCCACCTCAGGCGGTTCGCTGCCCGCCGGGCACCGGGCGCACGTCCGGGCCGACGGCGTTCGCGTCGTACGCGGCGGCCGGGTCGTGCTGTCCGACGTCGGCGTGACCGTCTCCGCCGGATCCCGCCTGGCGATCGTCGGCGAGAACGGCCGCGGCAAGACCACCCTGCTCCACGTGCTGGCCGGCATCCTCGTGCCCGACCAGGGCACCGTGGAACGGCTGGGCACGATCGGCGTCGCCCGGCAGAACCTGGAGGCGCGCAACGGCGAGACGGTGGGCACGCTCGTCCACGGGGCGATCCGTGAGTCCGAACGCGCACTGCGGGCGCTGGACGACGCCGCCGACGCGCTGGCCGAGGGCCGGGCGGGCGCGGACGACGCGTACGCCACAGCGCTCGACGCGGCGACCCGGCTGGACGCCTGGGACGCGCAGCGTCGCGTCGACGTGGCGCTGGCCGGTCTCGACGCCTGCCCGGACCGGGACCGCCCGCTGGCGACGCTGTCGGTCGGCCAGCGCTACCGGGTCCGGCTGGCGTGCCTGCTCGGGGCCCGGGTCGACCTGCTGATGCTGGACGAGCCGACCAACCACCTCGACGCGGCCAGCCTGGCCTTCCTCACCGCGCGGCTGCGTGAGCACCCGGGCGGCGTGGTGCTGGTGACCCACGACCGCGCGCTGCTGCGGGACGTGGCCACGGAGTTCCTCGACCTCGACCCCAGCGCCGACGGCCGCCCGCGCCGCTACGCCGGGGACTACGCCGCCTGGCAGGACGGGCGCAGCCGCGACTTCGCGCACTGGGTACGCGACCACGAGGCGCAGCAGGCCGAGCAGCAGCGCCTTGCCGACGCGGTACGGGAGGCGCAGGGCCGGCTCAGCACCGGCTGGCGTCCGGAGAAGGGCCACGGCAAGCACCAGCGCCAGTCCCGCGCCCCGGGGCTGGTCCAGGCGCTGCGACGCCGGCAGGAGGCGCTCGACGCGCACCGGCTCACCGTCCCGGAGCCACCGCAGCCGCTGCGCTGGCCGCCGCTGGACACCCGGGCCGGACTGCCGATCCTGCGGTGCCACGACGTGACGGTGACCGGGCGCCTGCGTACCCCTGTCACGCTCACGCTCGACGGCGGGGACCGCCTGCTGGTGACCGGGCCCAACGGCGCGGGCAAGTCGACGTTGCTCTCCGTGCTGGCCGGCGACCTCGCGCCGTCGACCGGCGAGGTCCGTCACCCGTCCGGCGCGCGCGTGGCGTACCTCGGTCAGGAGGTGCCCGACTGGCCGTCCGGGATGCTCGCCCACGACCTGTACGAGCAGCACGTGGGCCGGTTGCGCTCCACCGGGCGCCTCGGCTCCGGCACGCCCCTGCCGCTGGGCGCGACGAACCTGCTCGACGCCGAGGCCCGGCGTACCCCGGTCGGCCGGATGTCGCACGGACAGCAACGGCGGCTGAACCTGGCGCTGCGCCTGGCCGAGCGTCCCGACCTGCTGATCCTCGACGAACCCACGAACCACCTGTCCGCGCCGCTCGTCGACGACCTCACCGCCGCCCTGCTGACGACCAGGGCCGCGGTGGTCGTCGCCACCCACGACCGGCAGATGCTCCAGGACCTGGCGGCCTGGCCCACGCTGCCCCTCACCGCCGGCGACGCCGGGCCGTCCGGTCACACAGGGTCATGCCTGCCTGAAGGTTGATGACTTCGAGCGATATGACTGAGAGGCATATTTATGCCTCTCAGTCATATCGCTCGTACGGACGGGCCTCCCGGGTCCACCCGACGAAGCGGCGGTGCAGTGCACCGGCCGGCGCCCACGGCATGTCCTCCGAGGCCTGCACGAGGTAGGCGCCGAGGTACAGGGCCAGCGACACCGGCGCGCCGGCGTACTCCGCCCGCAGCTCCCGCCTCCGCGTCGGGCACGGCCAGGGCAGGTCGCAGCCGCCGCAGGTCCAGACCGGCATGACCGGGCCGTGGGTGGTCACCGCGCGTCCTCCAGGAACCGCGCGGTAACCGCCCGCGCCTGCCGGCTGGTCGCCCATTCCACCTGCCAGCAGGGGTACGGGGTGAGCCGCGCCCACCACGCCCGGCACCCGGCACACATGCCGTCGAGTCCCCGGACGTGAACCGCGAGGATCGTCTCCTCCGGCTCGCCGATCACTCGTCACTCCCCTGCGGCCAGTGACCACGGTTGATCGGAATCCGGTGCCGCGAATGACAGGGCAGGTCGGCGCCGCACCGGCAGACCCGTCTCCACCGCCGCCAGCACCAGACCGGCCGATGCCGCCGGGCGAACGTCAACGCGGCGGCGGACAGGTACGCGTCGTACGAGGCGCGGCGCTCCCGCGAGGGGTCGCCGTCCGGGGACCGTTGCCCGCCTCGCGCCTGGTCCAGCAAACGGCGCCGGGCGATCTCCTGCTCCCGGGCCTGGAGGCGCTCGCCGAAGCCGGACACCGCCGACGACGGAAGGTACCGACCGACGCCCTCGCCACGAGCCGCCTCAGCAGCGGCGAGAGGTCGCCTCTCTGTCGCCCCTCGGTCCACCGCGTGGATCAGATCGCTCCGGCTCATCGACGGTTCGTCGCCAGTGCTCGGCATCTCCACCTCCGCCAGGGAAAACGCGGCATCCCTCTCAGCCGCCGCCTGTCCACAGTGACGTGCAGCTGTCACCGATCGCGACGGCACAAGAGCCGACAATCCGACCACACAGGTGGCGACATTTAGGCGACATCGCATTATCGTGGCGGGCATGACCGCCCCCAACACGGTTCTGCGCGGCGTCCGTACCGGAATGCGCATGAGCCAGGACGACTTCGCCCGCGCGCTCCAAGCCGCCGGCCACCGCGTCGGCGAGCCCAACGACGCCAACAAGCGACTCGTCCAGCGATGGGAGTCAGGCGTGATCGCCGCACCGCGCCCCGTCTACGCTCGCGCGCTGGAGGTCGTGACCGGCCTGCCCATCTCACTGCTCGGCTTCGCCGCAGTGCCCGGCGGGCACGTCGCCGACGACCAACACGGTGGCCACGACCTGACCTCACCCGTATCGGGCCTGGCCACGCCGACGCCGACGGCCAAGCCGGCCACGGCCCACAGGTCGTACGAGGGCGTATGGCTCAGCCGCTACCAGTACTACTCCAGCGGCCGGGAGGAGTCCTTCGCCGGACAGCACTTCGTCGTCCTGCTGCAGCACGGCGACAGGTTGACCGCGCGAAGCTTGCCCGGATCGGCGTCCTCGTCCCTGTCGCTGGACCTCACCGTGGACGGCGCCGTCATCACCGGCACCTGGGTGGAACAGACCGACCCGGCCGGTTACTACCGGGGCGCCCGCTATCACGGGGCGATTCAGCTCCTGGCCGAGCCGACGGGCCGACGGATGGCCGGGAAGTGGGTCGGATTCGGCAAGGACATGGACGTGAACACCGGCCCGTGGGAGCTCGTCTTCCGCGACGCGTCGACCTCCAAGGCGACGCTGGACCGGTACAACACGCCAGCGACGTAGAGATGCCGCACCATCGCCTCGACTGGCGGACATGAACGGAATGCGGCACGGCAGGGTGTTCGCATCCAGGCGAGGCGCACATCGTG
Source organism: Micromonospora globosa (assembly GCF_000717585.1). NCBI lineage: Bacteria > Bacillati > Actinomycetota > Actinomycetes > Micromonosporales > Micromonosporaceae > Micromonospora > Micromonospora globosa. The sequence continues at coordinate 3,973 of NZ_JNZR01000043.1, read as the reverse complement.
CTCGCGACGAGCACGTGCGCTCGGTGCCCGGAAGGCCAAGCAGATCGCGATGTTCGGCAACGGCACGCTGCATGGCAGCGGCGGACATCGTTGCGGGAGACGGTGACGCCGAGGACCTGGCGTACGAGATCTACTGGCACGCGGCCTATTCCCAGTTGCCGGAACTGCGACCCGTGGCCGATCGCTTCCTGGAGCTGTACGTCGGATGGGGCCCCGCCTTCGACCAGGACAGAGGAGGCGATTGCGGCCGCTAAGGTGGCGGCCCAGTCGTTCCTGCGCGACCATCCAGCCTGAGCGGCTCCCGCGTGTCTCGTCTACCGCAGCGACCGCGCACGGGCAAACGCCAGACGTGATGAGCCATATGCTGCACCCCGAGTGGAAGCGGGGATTCGTGAGGATCGTTGATCGGGTTCGCGGCGGATCCTTCGTCGCCGGTGTACTGGTGGTACTGGGCCTTGCCGGCTGCGTCACACGAGCCGACTCGCCACCGCCTCCGGCGCCCTCCGTGAATCCCGCGCCGTCGGCATCGCCCACCGAGCAAGAGGCGCTGATGGCGACGATTCGCCAGCTGGTCGAGCGGGCCGACGTCGGCGACGACATCCGGGAGCGCACGATCGAGGTCGGCGAGCCCTATGAACCCTGCGACCTGCTCATTGCCGACCCCGACCGGTCGAACGGGGGCGGGTTGGAGTTCGATCAGGTGTGGGGCGCGGGCCTGGAGGTCAATCCCGTAGGGATCTTCGCCGACGTCCAGCCCCCGACAACCCTTATGAACATCACGGTGATCGGTCTGCGCGATGCCTCGGCGGCCGCTGCGGCCGCGCGTAGGGCGCGCACCGCACGTTGCCCGAGTAAGGAATTCCGACTCAACATCGGGATGGCCACCGCCCGGTGGGGCGCACGCACGATTACCATCGGATCGACGAGCGCGCGGCTGACCACGGCGACGGTGAGCCGGGTGAACCCGGAAAACGCGGAAGGAATGCCGTTCCTGCCGGGCAACGCGCGGCTGATCTTCGCGCACGGCTCGCTGCTCATCAGTGTCGAGGCGCTCACCTTCTGGCCGCCCAAACTGAGCACCGCCACCGACGTCGCCGCAATCGCTCAGGAGAAGGCGACGTCCCTGGCAACGGCGATCGTCAAGACCGTCTCCGCGCCAGGTTAGAACCGAGCCGCCCCGGCGGCGTCGACACACGCCGGCCGGGCGACTGGCATCAGCGACTGTCATCCATGTTCGCTCAAAAGACCGCAACCCCGAACCACAAGGTGCATTCTCAGCCCACGGCAGAGGACGAGATGGACAACCGTACCGACCCGATCGAAATCATCGCCCGGGTATCGGAGAACCAGGGCAAGCAACGGGCCTTAGAGGTCTGGCTCTACAAGGCCCACAAGGAAGGCTGGCCTGTGATAGTGGATTCGTCCTCCGTCGACCAGCCGGGCAACGACTGCGGAGTGGTGGCCATCGAGGGCCTGAAGTACCGCATCCGTCACACGAAGCGAGTCCGGCGACGGGTCGCCATCGTGCCCGCAGGGCAGCATCTGATCGCCGCTGCCGTCGACTCGGCCACGGGCAGGTCCGACGGCATCACCTGGACTTGGGAGTTCGACCACGCCGCGTGGGCCGAGCCGATGATCGACGATCACTAGCGCGGGCGACGCACGAATCGGATGGCCGCCGATGCCCTCCTGCCGGCTCGGCGCGCCACGGCGGGAAACAGGCACGAGGGTGAGCCGGGAGCGATGGAGATTCCGCATGAAGATCCTTTTCTATCCAGCGTCCGGTGAAGTCGACATCTCCGGAACCGCCGGTGAATACCACGCCTTGGCCGCGCTGATCGTGGCCGGAAGCGGAGGCCATGCTGCGGAGCCTGACGCCACGGACGACTTCGGCGGCACCGCACTCTCCGGCCTCCAGGTCTCGACCGCAGCCCACCGCATGGTCCTCATCTCGATAGACGACGCACGCGGTGTTCTCCAGATTTCCGGCGCCTCCGCCCCGCTGGCCGTCCTCGCGTCGAACGTCGAGGCAATGGCGGCCGACCAGGGCGGCGGCCACCTGCACATCGACTACTTCCCGGATCACCCCTACCTAGCCCCGACATCGGTCAGCTTGATCGTCAACAGCCCTCACGGTGGCATGCCGACGCGGTAGCCCCACAGCCTGGGTCAAATAGGAGCATCGGGGATTCTGGTGAGGTGTTCCCCGCTGCCCGGGCCTGACCCGAGTTCGAACCGGCTCCGTGCCTTGAAGTCGACCCGTCGACCCAGCAGGCGGGGCATCGTTCTCGGCGCATCCCGCTGGCCGAGGAGCAGGTGCTGACGATTCCCGGCTGATGCTTGAACCGATCGTTCCTCTGCAGCTCTAGGATCCTCGTCCATGCCCGACAGGATGTGGTCGCTGGCCGATTTCCGCTTCGACGAGGCTATCGAGGCTGCCGAGGTGTACCTCGACAGCGGGACAGAGCTGAAGCGGATGGCCCGGGACGAGGCGATCGCCTTCGCCCACGAACGGGGTGCCAGTCTCGTGGCTTGGCGCCCGCCGTCCGACGAGGCGGTCCCCTCCTGCGTAGTGGCGAAGGTGAGCCTCCCGCTGCGTTGGGAGCGGGCTCCGCTCGATGAGCCGGTGATCGATGAGCGGCTGTGGTTTGAGGCTCCCTGCGGGCGTGACGTCCTGGTCGGTAACGGCCACACGTTCGCCGGGCGAATGGCAGCGTGGTGTCCCCACGAGAACGTGGGTTACAACGTCTCGCGCGCCGAGATGGGGGCGATGTCGGACGAGGCCCGCTACTTCGTCGCGGGTTTCCTGGCCGGCAGCGAGCCCCGATATCCTGCGGGGGTCGACGGCGAGACTGACGAGGCCGATATGGATGCCTGGCGGGCCGCCCTCGCCCGATTCCGACGTACGGGATCGTGGTACGGCCGCTGGGGAACTTGCCAGGTGTGCGGGTGTGTCCTGCTGCCGGACACCGCTGGCGACCGATGCCACCAGCACTTCGTCGCTGGCTGAGCCCTTCTTACGCCCGCCCGTGCTGTAGCGACTCCCAGGGCGGGGACTCAGATCCGGCGACGAGGTTCTCTGCCGCTGACACCACCGTACGGAAGCGGGACGCCCAAGGCTCGCCACAGGTCACGGAGCACCCGTCCGAGCCGCTCGCTGTCGTCCATCGACAGCTCAGCGATGGCCATGCCGGCGGCCTGGTGCTCCCCGACGTTGTAGATCAGGGCGGCAAGCGCCGTCGCTGACGGTCGGTCGAGACGAAGAACCACTTCCTCTTCCTCAGGCATGTCCGACACCCTACGGCTCCAGCAGCATTCGACGCTCGTCCGTCGTCCCACCAGAGGTGTCTCGTGCGGCCAAGGTCCCCACGTGATGTGGAACCATGACCGCATGGACCAGGAGACTGCGCCACAGGGGTGGATGCAGCAGCACATGGCCTCCTGGCTCCGCCTCCCCACCACCTTGCAAAGCGAAGGCTGGGAGGCGCAGATGACGTGTGAGGCAGCTCCGGTGCAGATGGAAGGTCACTTGCCGAGTGGCGAGCGGTTCTACTTCCGTGCCCGTCACAGCGAGGTATCGCTCGGCATCGGAGGCGAAGACCCTTCCGACATCCCTGAGTGGGAAGAGAGCGAATCACACGAGGAAGCAAGCTGGCTACCAGCTACCGACGGGGAGGCCATCATCCGACGACTCGCGCTCCGATATGCGGGGCGGAAGAGTTGAGGTGTGGCCGCATTCGCTTCGCGCGGTGGCACCCTTTCGTTGATGGTGGGCGCGGCAGGTTTCGAACCTGCGACCCCTCGCTTGTAAGTTCTGGGCGCTTCGTCCGGCCCAGTCCGCACGTGTCTCTGACCTCGGGTGGCAGTCCATCATTGAGCCATTTTCATCGTGACGGCGCAGGTCACGGGCGGTGTGGGAGGCCGGTGTCCAGGTAGGACGAGGCTCCCGGTAAGACAGCAATCGACCAAGATC
>NZ_JNZR01000042.1:0-46298 GCF_000717585.1 Micromonospora globosa | reverse complement strand
GCCCCCACCCGCTCCCCGCGATCTTGCACTTGCGGCCCCGCCGATGTCGGAAATGCCCCGTCTGACCGGGCAGAAAGCGCATGATCACCGCCGCCGACCGGCCCCCCGCCCCACCCGCCCCTCTCCGACGCGTCAGGCCTCCCCACACCCTGAGCGGCCGTGGATCTTGGTGCGAGCGCGCCCTCATGAGGGCGGCTCCGTACCAAGATCCACGTAGCTCGGCCTCCTGACGCCGGTGATCAAGGAGTTTGTGTCCTCGCCGGGGCGGTTTCGGGCCGCAAACTCCTTGATCATCCGGGGGAGAGACGGGAGAAGGGGAGAGGGGCCGGGCTACAGGCGGCGGCCCTGGGCGGTGCGGGCGGTGATGCCGTCCAGGGGGGTTCCCGGGGTGAGGGTCGTCGGGTCGAACCAGAAGATCACCACATCGGGGTCCTCGCTCCAGCGGACCAGCCTCGCCTCGACCTGCCGGCCGTCGACGGTCCCGACGATGCGGGCCGCCGGACCGACGAAGTAGCCGAACGTGGGGATCGACGCGTCGGTGGGCACCCGCTGCTGGTCGTACCCGATCTCGTGGAACCCCGGCCGGCGGTCGCTGCCGGACACGTCGTTGACCAGGAAGTCCGACGTCAGGCGGCCGTCCGGCGCGCGGCGGCCGGCGACCAGGCCGATCGTCACGCGCGGCAGTTGCGGCACGTCGACCGGGACCATGAAGAACACGCGCTCGTCGGCGCCGTACCGGATGCCGCTGTCCACGACCGTCCCGAGCGGTCGCGGTGGCGCCTCGGTCGGAGCCGGCGCGGCGGTCGGCGTGGGCGGGGGAGTGTCGGCGGACGCGGTGGCGACCGGCTCCCCGGCCGGGAGGTCCGGCGGGCCGGGCCGCGTCGCCACGGCGCCGACCCCGACGGCCACCGCGACCGTCGCCACCGCCGCCGCGACCCCCGCGCCGATCCGCCGGCGGCGGCGCAGCCGGCGTCCCCGGCGCATGATGTCCGCGATGTCCAGGCCGTCGGCCCGCTCCGTCGCCCGCATCACCCGGCGCAGCTCGTCCATCTCGGTCACCGGCACGTCTCCTGCGGTCGCGGCGCGGACAGACCGGCGGTACGCAGCTTCTCCAGCGCCCGCGACGAGGTGCTCTTGACGGTGCCGACGGACACGTCGAGTTCGCGGGCCACCTGGGCCTCCGGCAGGTCGAAGTAGTGGCGCAGGACGACGACGGCGCGTTCACGGGCGGTGAGCGTGCCGAGCGCGGTGACCAGCCACCGCCGGGTCGCCACCTCCTCGGCCATGTCGCCGCCGCGCCGTTCCGGCAGGTCGTCGCTCGGGTACTCGCGGATCGGCCGCCGCCAGGTGTCGACGAGGTGGTTCACCAGCACCGACCGGGCGTAGCCGTACGGGTCGCCGTTGCGGATCCGGGACCAGGACGCGTACGTACGCACCAGCGCGGTCTGGGCGGCGTCCTCGGCGTGGTGGTGGTTGCCGGTCATGAGGAACGCGGCATGCGTCAGCCGCGCCGAGGACGCCCGCGCGAACTCGACGAACTCCGCGTCACCCCGGGCCATGCCGGTCCTCTGCACCTCTCACCCCGGTAGGGACGTGCGGGACGCGGAAAAGGTTGAGTCCCCGCCGGACCAACTTCCGCGACGGGTCACCCGTCCTCATCCCCGTGCCCCCGACCGGGTGCCGAGGGGAGACGAGATGACCAGGACCGTGGACCGGACACGCGGCGGCGCCGCCGTGATCGCGCTGGCGGTGTCGCTGGCCGGCTGCACACCGGCCGTGGCCGATCAGCCCGCAGTCGCGCCGTCCGGACCGGCCGGGCCGTCCGCCGCCGTGCCGTCCGCGTCGGCGGCGGCGCCCGTCCGGTCCCGTCCGGCGCGGATCGGCTATCCCGCCGACGGCGGCGACGAGTGGCGGTTCGCCGCCGCCGAGCCGGCCACCCACGGGGGTACGGGCCGGCTGCTGCGCTACCGGGTGGCGGTGGAGCGCGACATCACCGGTCTGCCACCGGCCGATTTCGCGGCGCAGGTCACCGGCATCCTCACCGGCCCGGGTGGCTGGACGACCGACGGACGGATCGCCCTGCGCCGCGTCGGCGCCCGCGGGCCCGCCGACTTCACCCTCTACCTCGCCACTCCCGGTACGCGCGACGACCTGTGCGGGGACGGGCCGGACCGGTACACGTCCTGCCGTAGCGGGGACCGGGTGGTGGTCAACGTGGCCCGCTGGGTGCGCGGCGCGCCCGCCTACGGCAGCGACCTCGCGGCGTACCGCCGGTACGTGGTCAACCACGAGGTCGGCCACCGTCTGGGTCACGGGCACGAGCGCTGCCCGGGGCGGGGACGTCCGGCGCCGGTGATGCAGCAGCAGACGCTCGGCCTGCACGGCTGCACCCCGAACCCGCTGCCGTTCCTGCGCGGGGAGCGGTACGCGGGACGGTCCGGCGCGTACGACGACCGCCTGCCCCCGCCCGAGGGCGGCCGGGAAGGGTGAGCGGGCTGGCGGTGATCCCACCCGGCGCTCAGAACAGCGTGGCCGGGCCGACCGGCTCCGGCTCGGGCAGCGGCGCGAGCCCGGGCACCCGCTCGCGGACCTGGTCGTGGAAGCGGCGGGCCAGCTCGGGCGCGTCGGCGTTGTCTGGCGTGTGCACGAACACGGTCGGCGAGCGGCCCTCCCGCAGCCAGCCGGTCACCACGTCCAGCCACGGCTGCCAGCCCTCGACCGTGCGGGCCGGGTCGTCGCGGCCCAGGTAGCGCACGATCGGCCGGTCGGTCAGCGCCCGGGTACGCAGCGGCAGGCGCGGCTTGCGCGTCCACGCCTCCCGCTCGGCGTCGCTCGTCGGCGGCGTCCGGAAGAACGCTGTGGTGTCGAACGGGATCCACTCCGCGCCGGCCCGGTGCAGCGTCGCCTCCAGCGCACGTACCGCACCGGGCTCGGTGAAGAAGGCGGGGTGGCGGACCTCGACGGCGTACCTGTGGGTGGTGGGCAGCGTGCGCAGGAACCGGTCGAGGTCGGGCACGTCGCCGGGGCCGAACGAGCCGGGCAGCTGGATCCAGAGCGCGTCGGCCCGGGGGCCGAGCGGCTCCATCGCGTGCAGGAACGCCCGCAGTTCGGCCTCGCCGCCGGTGAGCCGGCGCTCGTGGGTGACCACCTTCGGCAGCTTCGGCAGGAAACGGAAGCCCGGCTCGGTCTGGTCGGCCCAGGACGCCACCGTCTCCCGGGCCGGGGTGGCGTAGAACGTGGTGTTGCCCTCCACGGCGTCGCACCACCCGGCGTACGCGCGCAGCCGCTCGTGTGCGGGCAGCGGGTGCGGCAGGAAGCGGCCGGACCAGGACTTGTGCGTCCACATGGCACAGCCCACGTGCAGGCGCATCCCGGTCACCGGCAGGGCCAGCTCGTCGAGGCGCCACGCAGCGCCGCGGCCGCGAACGGACCCGTCTGGGTCAGCAGAGCGAGGCCGAGGAACCCGGCCAGCAGGAACCCGCCCGAGCCGACGAGGATCCACATCGCGACCACGGCGCGGAAGCGCTGCACGAGCGGGTTCACCGGACGCGGTCCATGTCGCGGGCGCCGTCGGTGACCTGCCCGGGGTCGGCGGAGTACGCGCTGTAGTGGCCGCTCCTTCTCCGCCGCATCAGTCCTCCTCGCGCGCCGTACGCCGGCGAGCCGGGCTGCCCGTCCGCCGCGCCCACGGTAGCCGGGGCCCTCACGCGCGGCGGACCGGGCCGTGTCAGGGACGTTCCACCCGTACCGGGTCACCGCGCACGAGCTCGTCGTGGACCCGCCAGCGGGCGTCGACGCCCGCGCGCCGGGCCGCCTCGTCGTCGGCGGCGATCCGCTGCCGCAGCAGCTCGACCGCGATCCGGCGGTTGAGGTGCAGGTGCCGTTCGGTGTCCACCACCACGGTCCGGCCGGACGGGCGGTGCGTGGCCCGGACGGCGGTGCTCGCCTTGTTGCGGTGCTGGCCGCCCGGCCCGCCGGTGCGGCACGGCACGAACTCGACGTCGGCCTCGTGGAACGGCGTGACCACCACGTCGGTCCGGCACGTCCGCGCGGTGACGTACCAGTTCTTCCGGCCGTGGCCCGTCCGGTACGGGCTGGGCGCCTGCCAGCAGAGCGTGCCGGTCCACCCGGCCGCGAACGCCTCCGCCCCGGCGCCGGTGATCCGGACCAGCACCGACCGGTAGGTGCTGGCCCGGTCGCCGGGCACCGTCTCGACCCGTTCGGTACGCAGGCCCCGCCGGACCGCCTCGCCCTCCAGGCGGGACAGCAGCCGGGCCAGCGCCCACGCGCACTCGGCCGGTCCGCGTCCGGCGGACAGCAGCAGCTCGGTCACCGGCGGCCCTTCCGGCGCTCGTCGCGGCGGCCCACGTCCGGCGTCTTGTAGGTGACCAGCGGAACCGTTGTGGTGACCGGTGTGGCGAGGTCGTGCGCCACCAGGTCGCCGATGACCTGCTCGATGCGCTTGTACGCGGTGGGCGCCTCCTCGAACAGCAGTTGCCGGTCGCCGCACACCACGATCGAGCCGACCGGCGTGCGCCGCAGTTCCTCGACGGTGTGCTTGGCCCGGCCCCGGCGCAGCGCGTCGGCGCGGGACATCTTGCGCCCGGCGCCGTGGGCCACCGAGTAGCCGGCGTCCGGCCCGGCGTGCGCCGCCACCAGATAGGAGGGCGTGCCACGGGTGCCGGCGATCAGCACGTCCCGGCCGTCGCCCGGCGCCGCGCCCTTGCGGTGCAGGTAGCGTCCGTCGCGGACCTCGACCAGGTTGTGGCACTGGTCGACGACCGGTTCGGTGGGTTCGGCGCCCAGCGCGTACGCGACCCGCGCGGCCAGCAGCCGCCGGTTGAGCGACCCCCACCGCACTGCCGCGTCGTGCCGGGCCAGGTAGGCGTCCGGGTCGGGCGCGGGACCGGCGCCGTGCGTCTCGGTGTGCTCGCGCAGGATCCGTTCGCCCAGCCCGCGCGACCCGGAGTGCACCACGAGCACCAGGTCACCGGCGTCCAGTCCGAGCCGCGCGGCGTGCTCCGCCGCGAGGATCGGCCCGACGCGGGCCAGTTCGACGAAGTGGTTGCCGCGCCCGACGGTGCCGAGGCCGTCGAGGTGACCGGCCGGCACGTCGCCGTCGAGCACCGACCAGGCCGGGTCGTCGGCGCCCCGGTCCGGGTCGAGCGCCCGGTCCAGGTCGGGGAACCGGGCCGCGAGCCGCTCGGGTACGACCCGGCGCAGCGCGATCGGGAAGACCGCGATGCCGCACCCGATGTCGGAGCCGACGAGGAACGGGTAGAGCACGGTCGAGGACATCGCGGCACCGATCGGCGCGCCCTTGCCGGGGTGCAGGTCGGGCATGGCAGCGACGTGCGCCATGCCGTCCAGGGCGGCGACCTGACGGCACTGGTCGAGCGCGGCGGACTCGATCCAGCTGCCGGGGGAGGAGAAGACGGAGACGGTGGCGGGCACGACGGCCCGCCCGGAGGGGTACGCGGACACAGACGCTCGTTTCTGGAGGAGAACGCGGAGGACGGCGGACGGCAGGCGGCGCGGAGGGCCTGCGGGCGGGGATGCGATCCGTCAGAACGTCATGCCGCTCAGCCTCGCGGAGGCGGCCCCGGGGCGGCAACCGACTTTCGACCCGCCGGAGCGCCCGCGTCGACATCGGGTGACCCGGTCCATAGACTCCGGTCGTTCTGGTACCACGAGTCCAGGGAGGACCACCGTGTCGAGCGAAACCCGAACGCACGCCGCATTACCCCTGCTGGCCCGCCTCGCCGGGGTGAGCGTGGCCGCCGCGACGATCGTCGCCGCCGCAGGTGTCGCCGCGACCGCGGCACCCGCCGCCGACCCGGCGCCCACGAAGGGGCCGTGCGCGTACACGCCCACGCCGGACGAGCCGGCCGCCCGTCCGGTGCCGCTGCCGCCGGACCCGCGCCGTACGCCGGACCGGGGCACCGTGCGGGTCACGCTGCGCACCAACCAGGGGCCGATCGGGCTGACGCTGGACCGCGAGCAGGCGCCGTGCACCGTGCAGAGCTTCCTGCACCTGGTCCGGAAGCGCTTCTACGACCGGACGCCCTGCCACCGGCTCACCGCGTACCCGACGCTCACGGTCCTCCAGTGCGGCGACCCGTCCGGGACGGGCGAGGGCGGCCCGGGCTACCGCTACCGCGACGAGCTGCCCACCGACCTGCCGCCCGCGCCGACCGACCCGACGGGCGTACGCCGCCTGTACGCGCGCGGCACGCTCGCCATGGCCAACGCCGGCCCGGACACCAACGGCAGCCAGTTCTTCCTGGTGCAGGCCGACTCGGCGCTGCGTCCCAACTACACCGTGTTCGGCCAGGTCGACGCGGCCGGGCTGGCCACGCTGGACCGGATCTCGGCCGGCGGCATCGCGCCCACCCCTGAGGATCCGGCTCCGGTCGACGGCGCCCCGGCGGTGCCGGTGGAGATCTGCCGCGCCAAGCAGGGCCGCTGACGCGACGGCCCGGCGGGACGGCCGTCCAGGCCGCCCGCCGGGCCCGTGCCGCCGTCGGTAGCCTGCGGCGATGACGCATGAGCGGGAGATCACCGAGCCGGTCGACCTGTGCCGGCCGGACGGGCGGCTGAACCCGGACGCGGTCGGCTGGAGCCGCCGGCCGCTGCACCGGGCGAACCTGCGCGGCTGGGGCCGGGCCAAGCGGTGGGAGCACTGGGGCGTGGTCACGCCGACGCACATCCTCGGCCTGGTCGCGTCGTCGCTCGACTACGCCGGGGTGCAGAGCCTCTACCTGCTCGACCGGCGTACCGGCCGGGAGACCACGGCGGAGGCGGTGGTGCCGTTCGCCCGGGGCACGGTGCTGCCGCCGGTCAGCGGCACCGGTGCGGTCCGCGCCCGGGGCGGAAAGCTGACCATCGCTGTGGAGCAGGGCCCGGACGGTAGTACGGTGCGGGCGAGCGCGCCAGGTGTCGAGGTGGACCTGACCGTGCCGCTGCCGCCCGGCCACGAGTCTCTCGGCGTGGTGGTGCCGTGGAGCACCCGCCGGTTCCAGTACACGGTCAAGGACATCGGCCGGCCGGTGCACGGCACGATCACAGTGGACGGCACGGCGTACCCGGTGGGGGAGGGGTCGTACGCGGCGCTCGACCACGGCCGCGGCAAGTGGCGGTACGCGGTGCGGTGGAACTGGGCGGCCGGCAGCGGACCGGGCCGGGCGATCCAGCTCGGCGGCAAGTGGACCGACGGCACCGGCTCGACCGAGAACGCGGTCTTCGTCGACGGGCGGCTGCACAAGATCGGCGCCGACCTGACCTGGGCGTACGACCGCACCGACTGGCTGCGGCCGTGGCGGATCACCGGCGACCGGGTGGACGTCACGTTCCACCCGTTCCACGAGCGGGTGGCGCGGACCAACCTGCTCGTGCTGGCCGGGGAGACGCACCAGTGCTTCGGGCACTTCACCGGCTGGGCCGCGACCGACGACGGCGGGCGCGTGGATCTGGACGGCCTGGTCGGCTGGGCCGAGGAGGCCCGTAACCGCTGGTGAGGCCGGTCCCCGCCGGGCCGGGCCGCCCGGCGGGGAAGCCCGATCAGGCCGGCAGCCGCCAGACCTGGTTGGCGCCGCCGAAGCAGTCCCAGATCTGCAGCCGGGTGCCGTTGGCGGAGCTGTTGCCGGTGGCGTCCAGGCACCGGCCCGACGCCGGGTTGCGCAGCGTGCCGTTGCTCTGGGCCTGCCAGGTCTGAGCGCCGGTGCCGTTGCAGTCCCAGAGCTGGATCCTGGTGCCGTTCGCGGTGCCGGCGCTCGTCACGTCCAGGCACTTGCCCAGCGCCCGCAGCGTGCCGTCACCGGCGACGGTCCAGCTCTGCGCGGCGGTGCCGTTGCAGCCGTACAGCTGGATCGCGGTGCCGTTCGCGGTGCTCGCGGCCGCCACGTCCACGCAGGCGCCGCCGATGCCGGTGATCGGCCCGGTACGCCCGGACGGCGGCGGCGTGCCACCGCCGGTGACGGTGTCGTAGATCGCGCTGACCAGCGAGGTCGAACCGGTGGTGTCCTGCGACAGCTCCCAGTTCATCATCCCGCCGGCGTTCGCCATGGCCCACTGCGTCTTGCGCTTCACTGTCGGTACGCCGTTGTAGCACTGCTGGGCGCCGCCGGCTGTGGTGCAGTCCCGGTTGGCGTTGGCCGGGTCCATGCCGACCAGCGCCGAGTAGGTGTAGTAGCCGGGCCGGCTGTAGAAGGGCACGCCGAGCACCGCCTTGGCGGCGGGCAGGCCGCGCGACTTCCACCTGTTGACGCTGGCGATCGACCAGTCGTAGCCGGCGTGCGGGCTGCCGCCGTCGTACGCCATGATGTTCAGCCAGTCCACCGAGCCGAAGACGGCTGTGGGCACCCCGTCGACGTAGTAGCCCTCGGAGACCACGGCGGCGGTGAGCAGCTTGCCCCGGCTGTGCAGGGCGCTGCCGAGCTGCTGCATGAGCAGCGTGTAGTTGTTCGCCGAGGCGCCCGGGTCGGGGTACTCCCAGTCCATGTCGACGCCGTCGAGGTTGTACTGGTTGACGAAGGCGATCAGGTTGTTGACGAACGCGGTGCGCGTGCCGGAGTTGGCGGCGAGCGCCTCGAACGCGGAGTCGTCGCCGTCGTTCCAGCCGCCGACGGCGATGGAGACCTTGACGTTGCTGGCGTGCCCGAGCGACACGAGTGAGGACAGCTTGCCCGGGTTCTCCACCGGGCGCAGGCTGCCGTCGCCGTTGGGGAGCACGAACGCGTAGTTGATGTGGGTGAGCTTGCCGTACTGGATGGTGTTGACGTTGCCGCTCCAGGACGGCATGTAGCCGACGCTCTTGAAGTTGTTCGGGAGGACCACCGCCTCGGCGGCGGTCGGGGCGAGGGTGAGCGCCGCGGCGGTGGTGGCCAGCGCGAGCGCACCGGCGGCGAGGCGCCGCCGGAGGTGAGGTCTGGGCATCGAGGGCCTTCCCGGGGGACGGGGGCGGATGGGGGTCTTCCTCGAGGTGGCCCAAATATTAAAGAGTATTAACTAAGGCGTCAACGACGACCGTCGATGAGTGACGGCCGGTGAGCGGTGGCGTACGCACAGCGTGGGGCGGCCCCGTCCGGGACCGCCCCACGCGCGACTCGGGATCAGGCGACCGAGGCCGGGAACCTCTCCCAGACCCGGTGCGCCGCCATCAGCCGCTGCACCTCGCCGAGCACCTCGGTGCCGGAACCACCGGTCACCACGCCCGGCGTGCCTGTGACACCGGCCTGGTGCAGCACCTCGGCGCCCGCGCCCCAGGCGCCGATCACCTTGGCGTGCCGCCACGCCTCCTCGACCAGCAGCAGCACCCGCGGGTCGACGGTCGGGGAGCCCGGCGCGCCGGCCTTGGCGTCGCGGGCCGGCAGCGCGTCCGGCGCCGGGGCCGGGGCGCCGGCCAGCAGCACCGCGTCGAGCTCGACCGAGCGGCCGGTGGCGAACGTGCGCTGCACCGGCAGCCCGTCGACGGTGCCGCCGTGCGCGGCGATCAGCAGCGGCACCATGCCGGCGGCGAACACCTCCCGGCGTACCTCGTGCACGTCGCCCAGGTCGGCCTGGGCGTCGACCACGATGCCGACCATCCGGCCGTCGGCCGGCCACTCCCGGCCCACCTGGGACAGCGCCGGGCTGGGCTGCACCTCCGCCGGCGGCACCGTGGGCTGCGGCACGGGCAGGCCCAGACCGATCGCCACCTGCTCGCACAGCACCGGGTCGACGTTCGCCAGGCACTGGAGCTGCCGCTCCTTGATCGCCTGGTGGTAGCACTTGCCCAGCTCGAACGTGTACGCCCGGATGATGTGCTCCTTCTCCACCGGCGACATGCTCTGCCAGAACAGGCGTACCTGGCTGTAGTGGTCGTCGAAGGAGGCCGGCGCGGCCCGTACCTTCGGCGCCTCGGCCACAGTCACCGGCGTGTCCACGAACGCGTGCTCGCGGTCGCCGGCCGGGAACGGGTTGCCGCCGTCGAGCGAGTTCGGCCGGTACGGCGCCACGCCCGCGTGCACCGCGTGCTGGTGGAAGCCGTCACGCAGCATGTCGTTGACGTCGGCGTGCGGCCGGTTGATCGGGATCTGGGTGAAGTTCGGCCCGCCGAGGCGGGTGAGCTGCGTGTCCACGTACGAGAAGAGGCGGCCCTGCAACAGCGGGTCGTTCGTCACGTCGATGCCGGGCGGCAGGTGCCCGACGTGGAACGCCACCTGCTCGGTCTCGGCGAAGAAGTTGCGCGGCGTCTTGTTCAGGGTGAGCTTGCCGATCGGCTGCACCGGCGCCAGCTCCTCCGGCACGATCTTCGTCGGGTCGAGCAGGTCGATCCCGGCGAACGTCTCCTCGGGCGTGTCCGGGAAGACCTGGATGCCCAGCTCCCACTCCGGGTACGCGCCGGCCTCGATCGCGTCGTACAGGTCGCGGCGGTGGTAGTCCGGGTCGATACCACCGATGAGCTGCGCCTCCTCCCAGGTCAGCGAGTGCACGCCCAGCTTCGGCTTCCAGTGGAACTTGACCAGCACCGTCGCACCGGCCTCGTCGACCATGCGGAACGTGTGCACGCCGAAGCCCTCCATGGTCCGGTAGGACCGCGGGATGCCCCGGTCGGACATGTTCCAGATGGTGTGGTGCTGCGCCTCGGTGTGCAGCGAGACGAAGTCCCAGAACGTGTCGTGTGCGCTCTGCGCCTGCGGGATCTCCCGGTCCGGGTGCGGCTTGCCGGCGTGGATGACGTCCGGGAACTTGATCGCGTCCTGGATGAAGAACACCGGGATGTTGTTGGCGACCAGGTCGAACGTGCCCTCGTCGGTGTAGAACTTGGTGGCGAAACCGCGGGTGTCGCGGACCGTGTCGGCCGACCCGCGCGAGCCCAGCACCGTGGAGAAGCGGACGAAGACCGGCGTCTCGCGACCCTTCTTCAGGAACCCGGCCCGGGTCACCTCCTCGGCCGTGCCGTACGCGACGAACGTGCCGTGCGCGCCCGCGCCCCGGGCGTGCACCACCCGCTCCGGGATCCGCTCGTGGTCGAAGTGGGTGATCTTCTCCCGCAGGTGGTGGTCCTGGAGCAGGACCGGGCCGCGCGGACCGGCCTTCAGCGAGTGGTCGGTGTCGCGCAGCCGGGCGCCGTTGGCGGTGGTGAGGTACGCGCCCTGCTGCCCCTTGGCGATCTTCGGCACGCCGGTCTCGGCGCCGGTCGGGGTCCGGGTGTCCGGCGCGCCCTGCTCGTCCTTGGGCGGCAGCGGCCCGTGCGGCGTGGTCGGCTCCTCCAGCGGTGGCGGCGCGCTGCCGGGAGCGCCCGGCACGTCCGGAGTCAGCGCGTCGCCGACCTTCTCGACGGCGGCTTCGACGACACCCTTGACGATCTGGGTGGGCTTGCTGGATTCCATCAGGACCTGTCCTCCTACAGCGAAATGTCCAGGCCCCTTCGGCCGTACCCCAGGTCAGGGCGGGCAAACCGGAACAATCGCGGTAACGCCGGTCAGGACCGGCGCGGCACGGCCACGGCGGTGAGCAGCAGCCCGCCGCCGACCAGCCAGCGGCCGTCCAGGACGTCCAGCGGCGGGCCGCCGTCGGTGCGGGTGCCGTCGACCAGGATCCGGGCGGTGAACCGGCCGGCCCGGTCGAACGTCAGCTCCGCCTCCTCGAACCCGAGCCAGCGCCCGGTCAGCGGGTACCACGCCTTGTAGACCGACTCCTTGGCGCTGAACAGCAGCCGGTCCCAGTGCGTCGCCGGGTCGGCGTCACGCAGCGCGGCCAGCCGCTCCGGCTCACCCGCGGTGAGGACGATCCCCGCCACGCCGTCGGGCAGCGGCTCGTGCGGCTCCGCGTCGATGCCGAGCCCGGCCAGCGCCCCGGCCGGGGCCACCGCCGCCGCCCGGTAGCCGGTGCAGTGCGTGATGCTGCCCACCACGCCGTCCGGCCAGACCGGCTCCCGGCGGGGGCCGGGACGGATCGGCGCCGGGGCGTACCCGAGGCGGGCCAGCGCCTCCCGCGCGCAGCGGCGGGCGGTGACGAACTCCTGGCGGCGCGCGGCCACCGCGCGCGCCACCAGGTCCTCCTCGCCCGGGTACGGCGTCTCGTCCGGCACGTCGGCGAACGCCTCGACGGCCAGCGCCCCGGCCGGCAGCAGCGTTCCGATCATCCGAGGATCCGTTTCATGGGCGCCGGCTCGCCGCCGCGGCGCCGCCACTCGCGCGGGTAGCCCAGCGACACCTCCTCGAAGCGCACCCCGTCGTAGTGCGTGGTGCGGGGGATGTGCAGGTGGCCGTAGACCGCGACGGCGGCGCGGTGGCGCACGTGCCAGTCGGCCGTCCGGTCGGTGCCGCACCACTGGGCGAACTCCGGGAACCAGAGCACCTCGGTGGGCTGCCGCACCAGCGGCCAGTGGGTGACCAGCACTGTCGGCAGCGCCGGGTCGGTGGCCTCCAGCCGCCGACGCGTCACCTCCAGCCGCGCCGCGCACCAGGACTCCCGGTCCGGGTACGGGTCGGGGTGCAGCATCATCTCGTCGGTGCACACCACACCGGCGTCGTACGCCGCGCGCAGCGACTCCTCCTTGGTGGTGGTGCCGGGCGCGCGGAACGAGTAGTCGTAGAGCAGGAACAGCGGCGCCACGGTGACCGGCCCGCCTTCGCCCCGCCACACCGGGTAGTCGTCCTCCGGGGTCAGCACGCCCAGCTCGCGGCACATCGCGACCAGCGCGTCGTAACGGGCCACCCCGCGCAGCGTCACCGGGTCGTTGGGGTGGGTCCACAGCTCGTGGTTGCCGGGCGCCCACACCACCCGCGCGAACCGGTCGCGCAGCAGCCGCAGCGTCCGCTCCACGTCGGCGAAGACCTCGCCGACGTCACCGGCCACGATCAGCCAGTCGTCCGCCGTCTCCGGCCGCAGGCCGTCCACCACGGCGCGGTTCTCCGCGTACGACACGTGGAGGTCACTGACCGCGTACAGCGCACCCGTCACCCGGCCGATCTTGCCAGCGGCGCCCCCGGATGACCAGGCTCGCCCGCCGGGCTGTCGGGGGTCCGACCGGCCCGGTCAGCCGACCCTCGCGGTCACCTCGTCGAGCGCGCGCAGCACCTCCCGGGTCACACCCGGCTCGGCGGCGGAGTGCCCGGCGTCCGGCACGATCCGCAGCGTCGCCTCCGGCCACCGGCGGGCCAGGTCGTACGCGGACACCGGCGGGCAGCACAGGTCGTAGCGGCCGTTGACGATCACGGCGGGCAGGTGCCGGATCCGGTCCACGCCGTCGAGCAACTGGCCCTCGGCGAGGAAGCCGCCGTGCACCGCGTAGTGCGACAGGATCCGGGCCACGGGCAGCGCCTGGTCGTCGGCGGTGAAGTGGGCGAGCAGCTCCGGGTCGGGCCGCAGCGACGAGTTGACCGCCTCCCACCGCCCCCAGGCCCGCGCGTACTCCCGGGCCCGCGCCTCGTCCGGGCCGTGCAACCGCCTGTGGTACGCGGCCAGCACGTCGTCGCGTTCGCCGGGCGGGATCGGCGCGACGAACCGCTCCCACTCCTCGGGCTGGAGGTGGCGCAGCCCGCCCTGGTAGAACCAGTCCCGCTCGCTGCGCCGCAGCAGCAGCACGCCGCGCAGGACCAGCCCGGTCACCCGATCCGGGTGCGCCTGCGCGTACGCCAGGCCGAGCGTGGTGCCCCACGACCCGCCGAACACCAGCCACGAGTCGATGCCCAGCCGCTGCCGGATGGTCTCCAGGTCGGCCACCAGATGCCAGGTGGTGTTGGCGCGCACCTCGCCGTGCGGGGTGCTGCGGCCGGCGCCGCGCTGGTCGAACAGCACGGCCCGGTGACGGTCGGGGTCGAAGAACCGGCGGGCCACCGGCACCAGGCCGCCGCCGGGCCCACCGTGCAGGAACACCACGGGTACGCCGTCCGGCCGCCCGACCTCCTCCACGTGCAGGACGTGGCCGTCACCGACCGGGATCCGGTGGGTGGCGTACGGCTCGACGGGCGGGTGCAGGCCGGTCATGCCCTGTCATTCTGCCCGGCGTGGGCGTGCCGGGTGGTCCCGCTCAGCAGGCGACGTTGCCGCCGAGGTTGTCCAGCAGCGCGTCGGCGACCCAGCCGGAGACACCTGTGGTGACGTCCCGCAGGTACGTCCACGTGTAGGTGGTCTTGCCGTTCGCGGTGACCCGGTCACCGCTGGCGAAGCAGTGGAAGTCGACCGTGTGACTGAGCTGCCCGTAGCCCAGGGAGGCGCAGGTGGTGTGCGGGCCGGTGCGGATGTTGACGTTCGTGGCGTTGAACAGCTGGCCGAACTTGCCGTCCACGTTGGAGTGCGAGTGGCTGCACCCGGCGCTCGCCGGTCCGGCCGTACCGGCCACCACGGCGCCCGCCGAGGCGACGGTCAGGACGACGGCGGCACCGATCGAGGAAATCTTCCGCATACCCGTCAACCCCCGAATAAAGATCGAGATGCACCAGCAGATCGATCCAAATATTTGCATATAGCAAGGTCGATGGGCAAGATGCGGCGCCGCCGGCCCGGCCCGGACCGGCGGCGCCGAACGCTCAGGCGGTAGCCGGTACGCCGTTGTCCGTACCCGTGGTCTCCGCCTCGGGCACACCCCGCGGAGCCGGCGTGCGGACCGCGAACGCGTCGAAGCTCGGCCCGTCCAGCCGCTCGACGAACGGCTCCACGACCGGCGGCTCCGACCGGTCCGGCTCGATCGCGTCCGGCTCGATCCGAGCGTCCACGGCCCGGGGCGTCACCTCGGCCGGCACGGTGATCGGCGGGCGCGCCGCCACCTGCGGGTACTCGGCTGTCTCCCCGCCGCCCGCGGCGGCCGCCATGACCGCCGCCGCGGCCAGGTCGGCGACCCGCTTGGCCTCCCGCTGCACCCGGGCCCGGGTCTCCTTGGCGTGCTGCTCGGCCAGGTCCGCGGCGCGCCGCGCCTCGTCCAGCCGCTTGGTCTCCGCGGCCAGCTCCCGGCGTACGCCGACCAGCCGCTCCTCCACCTCCGCGCCGGTCCGCTCGATGGTGGCGATCTCCCGGCGGGTGTCCTCCAGCTGCCGGGAGACGCTCTCCAGCTCCGCCTTGAGCCCGGTCAGCGTCTCCTGCCGCTGCTGGATCTCCCGCTGCACGCCGGCGAGCTGCTCCTGGTGCGCCGCCGTCTCCTCGTCGGCCCGCTCCCGGACCTCGGTGGCGTACTGCTGCGCCTCGGCGACCAGCGAGGCGATGTCCTTCTCCGCGGCGGCGGCCCGGTCGGCCAGCTCCTGCTCGGCGGCGGCCCGCCGCTCGTCCAGTTCCTTGGCCATCGTGGCCTGCCACTGGGCCAGCTCCTGCTGGGCCTTGCTGCGGTTGGCCTGGACCTCCTGCTGGATCTGCGTCCGCGCGGCCTTCACCAGCGCCTCGGACGCCGAGCGCGCCTGCTCGACCTGCTGCACGCTCTGCTCGGTGATCCGCTTCGCCTCCTGCTGGGCCCGGTCGTGCGCGGCCTGACCCTCGACGCGCAGCTTCTCCGCCAGCTCCCGCACCGCGGTCAGCTCCGCCTGCGCGGCGGCCCGCCGCTCCTCGTCCACCCGCTCCTGCTCGGCCCGGCGGGCGGACAGCTCCTCGTCCAGCTCCCGCCGCTCCCGGGCGGCCTGCTCCTGCGCGGCGGCGAGCAGCTTCTCCGCCTGCCCCTGGACCTCCTCCGCGCGCCGGGTGGCCACGTCGGTGATCTGGCCGGCCTGCTTCTCGGCCAGGTCCAGGATCTGGTCGACCATCGGGCCGAGGTCGCGGAAGGACGCCCGGTCCACAGCCGTCGGACGGTCGCGCAGCTCCACCGCCTCGGCCTGCACCCGCTGCACCTGCGCGGTCAGGTCGCGCACCTGCGCGTACGCCCGGTCCCGCGCGGCGGTCAGCGCGCTCACCTCGGCGTCGATCTGCTCGACGTACCGGTCCACCTGACGTTTGTCGTAGCCGCGCAACGCGGGATCGAACCGGGGCCGCCCGGACAGGTCGTCGTGGGGTGCGAACGGCTCGGCACCGTTGGACATTCGCCATCCTCCGTCGGTTCGCCAGCGCCAGGCCGGCGGATGACCGCCCCGCAGGGCACGATGAGGCGCTACGGTACCGCGTCCGCGCGCGAGGCTCGCCCCGCCCCGCCCTCCTGCCCGCCGACCGGCGGCACGGTCAGACCGGGAAGTGCGGGTTCCCCGCCGTCAGGCGGATGGTGAAGCCGGTCGCGTCCCTGTGGTACGTCACGTGGTCGCAACTCTGGTGGCTGATCCACAGGCCCAGACCACCGTCGGAACCGTCGCCCGCCGGCAGCAGCCCGGCGAACGGGTCCTTCGGGCCGGTCCCCCGATCGTGGACGGTCACCACGATCCGGTCCGGCGCGCGCCACAACCGCAGGCACACCGGCGGCTCACCGTGGCGCAGCGCATTGCTCACCACCTCGCTGACCGCGATCACCAGGCCGTCCAGGCCGTCGGGCGGCAGCAGGCCACGGTCGGCGGCGCGCACCTCCGCGCGGGCGCGGGCCGGCGTCGGGTCGACCAGCTCGACCAGCGGCGCGGTCCGCTGCACCGGGTCCGCCGGTGCCGGACGGAACTCGGTCAGGTAACTCGTCGGGTCGGTGTAGAGACCGGCCGTCTCGTGCCCGCCGTCCGTCCGTGCCACCAGCGGGTGGGTACGCGCCACGTCGGCGAGCACGTGCGCGGGCGTGCCCCGCCGGTCGTAGGCGCAGATGCCCCAGAGCGGGAAGTCGTCGTAGGCGTGGTTGATCGCCGACTCGTAGCGCGCCCACCAGTCCCAGGTCGCGCCGAGCAGCACCGGCGGCAGCTCGCCGACCATCCGGATCTGCGCCGCCCCCGCCGCCACGTACGACGCGAGCAGCTCCCGGTAGGAACGCAGCGCGACGCTGGGCCGGGCGTAGACGTCACCGACCGGCAGGAACGTGACCTCGGCGCCGGTGGGCAGCGCCCGGCGCACCAGCTCGGCGTTGCGCTCGTCCAGGTTCACCGCCGTCGGCTCGCCGGCCGCGATCCCGTCCAGCAGGAACGGCAGCGCCACCGCCAGCAGCTCCTCGTCGGAGTCGTAGACGAACGCCTCGTGGAAGTAGCCCACATGGCCGAAGGCCGCGCCGCTCCTCATCGGACGACCTCCACCCGTACCTCCGACAGGCCGAGCAGGTCGACGAGCCGGGCCGGGGCGCGGCTCGGGGTGCGCAGCACCGCGACGGCGTCGTGCCGGCGGGCGTGGTCGCGCAGGTGCAGCAGGCTGCGGTGGTCGACGAAACGCAGCTCGGCGGCGTCGAACACGACCCGGCCCGCCACCGGCCGAGGGTCGGCCCGCTCCAGCGCGGCGGCGAAGTCCCGGTGGTTGGACGGGTCCAGCTCGCCAGCCAGCGCCACCACCGAGTCGCCGTCGCCGGCGTGCAGCCGGAACAGCACGTCCGCGTTCGTCACCGAGTGCAGGCAGGCCAGCTCGGCGATCGCCGCGTCGTCCAGCCGCCGGCGGTCGTAGGCGCAGACCGCCGACATCGGCCGGTGCCGCATCCAGTGGTCGATCCGGTGCTCGTAGCGGGCGAACGCGTCCCGCTGGGCGGGGGTGCGGACCAGGCTCGTCGCCTCGGCCAGCACCCGCAGGCCGGTGTGCCCGGCGGTGAGCGCCTCGGTGGTGGCCCGCACGTACGCCCGGACCTGCCGGTCGGGGTCGACGATCTCGTCGTGCCGGTACGCCTCGCCGACGGGAACCAGCCGTAGCGCGTCCCGCCGGCGCGCGGCGTCGACCCCGGGGACCGAGGCCAGCCAGCCGGTGACTGTGGCGCGATCCTCCGGACAGACCACCCATACCTGCTCACCGGCGGCGAGACCGGCGCTTACCTGCTCGACCGCCAGCGCGCGCAGCGTGGCCGGGTCGTCGTAGGCGAGGCAGCCATGAGTGTAGCCCGGGTACGTCACGCCCCCGCTGGTCACCGACTCCGCCTCATGGACCCAGTCTATGCCCCGCCCACCTGGAGATCGCGCCAGGCCGTGGCCTCGGGCGGCGGGTCGCCCAGCTCGAACTCGGCCCAGTTGTTCCAGTACGCGATCGCGTCGACGTCGTTCTGCTGCCGCAGCCACGTGACGTGCTCGCGGATCGTCCGTGCCCGGCCCGCGCCGGTGGTGTCCGCGGCGGTACGGCTCAGCCCGTACTCGGGCACCAGCAGCCGGATGCCCGGGTACGCGGCGCGCACCTTGCCGAAGGCCACGCCGAACATCCGGGAGGCGGGCCAGTACGCGGCGGTGTCCCGGGAGTAGCAGTCCACGCCGTAGTGGGTCATGCCCGGGTAACCCCAGTCGGCCGGGTTACCGCGCCCCTCGTCCAGCCAGTAGCGGGTCACGATCGGGCCGTGCCCGAGCACCCACCGCCGGTTGCGGTGCGCCGCCAGGATCTGCGTCACCCGGCTCGCCGTCGCCCGGTACGTGGCCGGGGCCACGTCGCCCATCGGCTCGTGGTACCAGGTCAGGTAGATCGGGCGGTTCACGCCGTCGAGCCAGCCGGCCAGCTGTTCGACGTCGTCCTTCCAGCTGACGTGCATGACGGCCGAGGGCGCGTCGGCGAACTTGCCGGCGTTCAGCGGGGGCAGTTCCGGCAGTGCGTCCGCGTCCGGGCCGTCCGTGCCGAAGTCGCGCATGTAGCGGATGCCCGGATAGTCGGCCACCGCGCGCTGGGTCCGGGCGCCCTTCTCGGCGCTCATCCCGACCAGCAGCGGCACGGTCAGCGTGGTGGTGCCCGTGCCGGTGCGGCCGGCGCCGTCACGCGCCGTCGCGGTCAGCGTCACCGTGCCCCGGCCGGCCAGCACGGTGACTGTGAAGCGGCCCGGTTCGGCGCCGCTCGGTGTGACGGTCACCCCCGGCGAGGCGCCGGCGAGCTGGATGGTCAGCGGGACGCTCAGGTCCACCCGGACCGGGCTGTCCCAGGTGACGCCGGTGGGGTCGCTGACCCGGCCGGCGAGCGTCAGCAGGCGCGAGTCGGGGTGATAGGCGTCGACCCGGACGGTGGTCGACTGCCCGGGCAGCAGGACGGTCTGGTCGGCGGTGACGGAACGGACGACGGGTGCGGCCATGGGGCTCTCCTTCGACGTGCTTCGCTGCCGCTCCGGCCGCACGTCTTCGGGTGGCCAGAATGGCTCTGACCTGCGCTTTTACCAGCTTGCGTCGGTTCGGCCCCGATCGTCAGGGTGGCCGCAGATGGCGCGAAACCCGGTCGCCGCCGCGCTGTCCCGCCCGCATCCTGGTCCGGAGCCGGACTACCCGACCCTCCTCCTCGACCTCGCCCCTCGGCAGTGACCCGCCTTCCCTTGGCGTGCCCGGCTCACCGCCCGACCATGATCGACACCAGGTCGGGGAGGTGGCTGCATCGGCGATGGTCTGATGCCCCCACTTCCCCGACCTGGTGTTGATCATGGAGCGGGATGGCACCACTTCGGGGAGGTGGTGTGGATCGAGGGCGCGGGCGGGGGTGGTGGTGCGAGCGGGGTCGTCCTCCGTGCGGAGGGGCCCAAGATCGACACCGGTTCGGCGAGGTGGGGCTGTCGGAGGGGGTCTGATGCGGCCACCTCCCCGAGGTGGCGTGGATCTTGGCGGGGCGGGGCGGGGCGGGGGGGGGGTCAGGGCAGGGGGTGGGAGATGTCGCGGGCGTGGTCGGCCACCGCCGCGCCGACCACCGTCGCGGTCAGCGGCAGCACCTCCAGGCAGCGGCGCACCGCCGCGCCCATCAGCGGGTTCGGCACCCGCATGGACAGCGTGCAGTGCGGCACCCAGCGGCCCGGCTGGTAGTGCTCGACCACCTCGACGCCGGCCCGCGCCAGCCGTTCGTGCACCGCGGCGTGGTGCGCCAGCAGCTCGGGCGTCGGCGCCGGCCCGAGCCAGAGCACCCGCCCGAGGAACTGGCCGGCGTGCTGGAACTCCAGCCGCAGTGGCGCCGCCACCACGGTTCCGGACAGCGCCTCGGCGACGCGGTGCGGGTCCAGGCGGGGCGCGACAGCCAGCGAGAGGTGCGGGCGGTGCCGCTGCGCCAGCAGGGAACGCATGCTCGGCACCCCGTCGGACTCCAGCAGGTCCCACAGCACCCGGATCCGCCGGGTGGCGTCGGTGTCCAGATACAGCTCCAGCGCCGCGACCACGCGATCACCCTAGAGGCGGGGCCCGCGCCGAGGCTTGCCGGGCACGCTGGGCGGTACTGCCCGAGGGTACGCACGACAGGACAGGGGAGTGAGGCGCGTGGACGTGACGGACGTGCTGACCGAGGCGTACGGGCGGTTGCCGGATCTGGTCGCCGGGGCGCTCGACGGGCTCGACGCGGCCCAGCTGCGGCAGGCGCCGGCCGACGGGGCGAACCCGGTCGGCTGGCTGGTCTGGCACCTGACGCGGATCCAGGACGACCATGTCGCCGACGTGATGGGGGAGCCGCAGCTCTGGGCCACCGGCGACTGGGCGGGGCGGTGCGGCCTGCCGCCGGACCCCGCCGACACCGGCTTCGGGCACGGCCCGGAGCAGATCGCCGCGGTACGCCCCGAGAACGGCGGCGTGCTGCTGGACTACCACCGGGCGGTGGTGGACCGGAGCCTGGCGTACCTGCGCGGGCTGAGCGCGGCCGACCTGGACCGGGTGGTGGACGAGAACTGGGATCCGCCTGTGACGCTCGGGGTGCGGCTGGTGAGCGTGCTCGACGACGACTTCCAGCACGCCGGTCAGGCCGCGTACGTGCGGGGGCTCATCCTGCGCTGAGCGCCGCACTCGCCCGGCGCAGTGCGGCGTGCCCGAGCAGGTGACACGCCTGCGCCTCGGGTGAGGTGCCGGGGCGCTCGAAGTCCGGCGCCCCGCTGACGCCCGTCACCCGGCCGTACGCGTCGATCCGCCGGGCGGCGGCCGCGAGCAGGTCCGCGCCCGCCTCGAACCACGACCGGGCCAGCCACCCGTCGGCCACTCCGGTGAGGGCCGCGTACCCGAGCAGCTGGGCGGTGTTGGCCTCGCGGAACGCGTCCGGCTCGTCCAGTACGTCGGGGAAGAGGCCGTCCGCGCCCCGGTACGCCAGGCAGGCGGTCAGCACCTCCTCCACGTGCCCGGCCAGCTCGGCGCGGAGGGTGCCCGGCCACTCCGGCGCGAGCCGCAGCGCGCGGGCGATCCCGGCGACCACCCAGCCGTTGCCGGTGCCCCAGGGCCCGGGCCGGTCCGGTTCGCCGCGGTCCTCGTCCCAGCGGGCGGCGTACAGGCCGGTGCGCGCGTCGTACAGCCGTCGCCGGTGCCCCGCGACCTGGGCGGCGGCCGCCTCGGTCCGGCCGGTGAGCGCCAGCAGCGGCACCACCATGTAGATCGTGTCCGCCCACACCTGGCGGCCGTCGAGCAGGTGGAACAGCGTGCCGTCGGCGGCCCTCGGTGCCCGGCGGGTCAGCCAGTCGAGCTGGGCGTCCAGCGCCACGCCGTACCGCCGGTCGCCGGTGCGGCGCGAGGCGTGCCGGACCACCTCACCGCACGCGGCGCCGTTCACCGCGCCCACCGAGCCGGCCGGCTCCCCGAGCCGCCCGTCCGGCCGCTGCCGGGTCACCGCGGCGTCGGCGACCAGCACCGCGGCCTCGTCCAGGCCCAAGTCGAGCAGCGCCTGACCGAGGATCCCCTGCTCCCAGGACTCACGCTGCATGGTCAGCAGCGCGAGCAGCACCCGGTCGGCGGTGGCGTCCCCGGTTGTCGGCATGGGCCCAGGGATACCCGCCGCTCCGCCGCGCCTCACCCGGACCGGGTGAGTTCGCCTCACCCGCGACGCGGGGACGCTGCGGGACGAGCGGCGCCGGCAGGCGGGCGCCCGCGACCACCGACGAGGAGGCCCGATGAGCGTCTCGGCCGTGGAACATCTGACCCGGGGGACCGCCGGCCGGCACCCGGAGCTGCCCGAGACCACCTCCGGCACCATCCGCCTGGATCTGCGCGTCGAGGGCTGCACCGAGCACTGGTACCTGACCATCGACCGGCAGGACGTCCGGGTGGACCGCCTGGCCGAGGAGGCGGACCTGGTGGTCGGCGCGAACCGGGAGGTGTTCGACCGGATCGCGGCGGGGCGCCTGCACCCGGCCGCCGCGCTGCTGCGCAACGACCTCGCCGCGCGCGGCGAGCTGAAGCTGCTGATGACGCTGCGCCGGATCTTCCCCGGCCCGCCGGACGCCCGGGATCCCCGCGACGTGGCCGGTGAGCGGGCGGCGGCCCGATGAGGGAGGAACTGGTCCACGTCCTCGCGGGCAACGCGTTCGCGTTGAGCGACGCGCAGGGCGACATGGAACGCGACCCGTGCGCCCCGATCGGCCTGTTCTCCTTCGACACCCGGTTCCTGTCCCACTGGGTGCTCACGATCGACGGCGAGCGGCTGCACGCGCTGTCCCGCGACGACCTGACCTACTTCGAGACCCGCTTCGTGCTGGTGCCGGGCGCGGCCAGCCACTACGTGGACGCCGACGTCTCGGTGATCCGGCACCGCTCGATCGACGAGGCGTACCACGAGAGCCTCACGGTGCTGAACCACTCGGCCGAACCCGCCGAGTACACGGTGCGGATGGAGATGGCCGGCGACTTCGCCGACACCTCCGAGATCCTGCGTCCCGGCCCGCGTCACCCGACCGTCATCCCCGAACCGGAGCAGCAGCGGCTGCGGATCCGGTACGAGCGCGGGCGGTTCACCCGGGAGACGTGCGTCTCCAGCACCGTCCCGGGCGAGGTGGACGCGCGCGGGATGACCTTCCGGATCCGCGTCGAGCCGCAGGGCGAGTGGCACGTCGACCTGCACGTCGCCATGATCATCCAAGGCGCGGGCGGACGGGACCTGCGGGCCGACATCGAGTCCCACAGGCAGCACGTCCGCCAGGACATGCGGGACGGCCTCGAACGGTGGTTCGACCGGGCGCCGCAACTGGTCTCCGACCGGTCCGCGCTGACCGCCGTGTACCGGCAGGCCCTGACCGACCTGGCCGCCCTGCGGTACATGCCGCTGGCCTACACCGACCGGGTGCCGGTCGGCGGGATGCCCTGGGCGATGGCGCTGTACGGGCGGGACGCGCTGATCACCTGCCTCCAGACGCTGCCGTTCACGCCCGAGCTGACCCCGGGCACGCTGCACATGCTGGCGATGGTGCAGGGCGGCCGGCTCGACGACTACCACGAGGAGGAGCCCGGCAAGATCGTCGCTGAGTTGCGATACGGCGAGGCGGCCGCGTTCGAGGAGCAGCCCACCGCGATCTACTACGGGGCGGCCGACACCACGCCGCTGTTCGTGATCCTGCTCGACGAGTACGAGCGCTGGACCGGTGACACCGACCTGGTCAACGAGTTGCGGCACCCGGCCCGGATGGCGCTGGACTGGCTGACCCGGTACGGCGACCAGTGCGGCGACGGCTACCTGCGCTACCGGCCACGCAACACGGTGAACGGGGTGGCCAACCAGACCTGGCGGAACACACCTGCGGCGATCGTCGACCGGGACGGGGTGGAGCCGCCGTACCCGCGCGCCACGTGCGAGCTCCAGGGGTACGCGTACGACGCGCGGATCCGGGGCGCCCGCCTGGCCCGGGAGTTCTGGGACGACCCGGGCTACGCCGAGCGCCTGGAGGCCGACGCGGCGCGTCTGCGGGAGCGGTTCAACAATGACTTCTGGCTGCCGCAGCGGGGCTACTACGCGCTGGCGCTCACGCCGGACGGCGAGCCGGTCGACGCGCTCACCTCGCACCTGGGGCACCTGCTGTGGAGCGGCATCGTGGAGCCGGACCGGGCCGACGCGCTGGCCGGGCACCTGCGCGGGCCGGACCTGTTCTCCGGCTGGGGCGTGCGCACCTACGCGCAGGGGCAGATGCCGTACAACCCGGTCGGCCCGCACCTCGGCGCGGTCTGGCCCTGGGACAACGCGATCGTCGCGGCGGGCCTGCGGCGGTACGGCTTCGACGAGGAGGCGGCCGACATCGCCGCGGGCGTGTTCGCGATGGCGGAGACGCTCGGCGGCTCGGTCCCGGAGACGATCGCCGGCTACCCCCGCGCGCTGACCAAGTACCCGGTCCAGTTGCCGGAGGCCGGGCGACCGCAGTCGTGGGCCTCCGGTGGGCTGCTGATGCTGCTGGCGACGATGCTGGGGTTGCGTCCGTGCGGGGAGAACCTGCTGGTGAACCCGGCCGTCCCGAGCGGGTTCGGGCGGATCGAGCTGCTCGACGTGCCGGGCCGGTGGGGAAGAGCCGACTCGTACGGCCGGGAACGCGGCTCGGGCCGGCGGATGCGCGCCGGCCGCCCGGCCCACCGGGCCGCCTGACCGGGCCGCCTGACCGGCCGCCGCTCAGGCCGAGCCGGTGGTCTCCCGCTGGGCTGCCGTCGAGGCGCCCGGCTCGGCTGCCGTCGTCGGCTCCACCGGCCCGGCCGCGGGTGGCTTCTCCGCCGCATCGGCACGCCCGGCCCGGGCGAGCAGCCGGTCCACGCCCACGAACAGCAGGCCCAGCAGCCAGAACACCGCGGCGAACCCGACCGCGCTGACCGCCACCCCGTCGTAGCCCAGCTCGCCCGCGTCGATGAACGGGTACGGGTACCTCTCCACGATCAGGCCGCGTACCAGCGCGAACCCGAGGTATCCGAGCGGGAACACCAGCCACCAGGCGGCGTACCGGGGGCGCAGCCGGCCGCGCCTGTCGAACAGCGCCCAGTCGGCGACCGCCAGCAGCGGCACCACAGTGTGCAGGAACTGGTTGCCCCACCACTCGCCCGGTTGCCGGTCCGGCTGGGCCATCGCGAACGGGCTGGCCGGGTTGGCCAGCACCAGGTGGTAGACCGTGCCGGTGATGGTGATGTAGAGGGTCACAGCCCCCTTGAGGACGCTCGGTGGCTCCGGCCGGTCGCGCAGCGCGCACCAGGCGGCGTACCCGGCGAGGACGCCGACCGCCACGTTGCTCTGGATGGTGAAGTACGGCAGCAGTCCGGTCACCGTGGCCGGGCCGAGCGCGGTGAGGACGATGCCGGCCAGCACGGCGAGCACCACTGCGAGGCGGAGGAGGATCGCCGGTAGGCGACGCCGGGGGGTCACGGGGGGCAAGTTACCAGCCGGTCGTCAGCCGGGACGCCGCCCGGGCGGGGTGCCGGACGGCCGGCCGACGTGCCCGGGCGGGAGGTCGTCCACGCCCGGCGGCCCGCCGGACGGGTGGACCGGGTGCGCGGACCTGCCGCCGCCTCGCCCGCCGGCCTTCCCCGGCGGATCGTCGCCCAGCAGCCCGGCGCAGTAGTCCGGCACGCGGTCGTGACCCCCGGCGGCGGCGACGAGGCCGCTGAAGGCGGGTGTGGCCAGGGCCCGTCCCCGCTCCGGCTCGGCGACGGCCCGGTACGCGACGCACAGGCCGGGCGGCGAGGACGGGTGTGGTGTCCGGGGCGCCGGTGAGCCGGCCGGCGGGCTCGGCCGGGCCGACGGCGCAGGGGGCGCGGTGACGACCGGCGGCGCTGCCGGACGTGCGGCGCGCGGCAGGTTCCCGGTCGCGGCGAGCGCGACGCCGCCGGTGAGGGACGCGGCCAGTGCGGCCACTGCCACCCGTACGCCGAACCGGGCACCGCGGCGACGGCGCATCCACCGGGCGGCCCGGAACGCCGCTACCGCTGCCGCCTCGCCGTCGAGCTCGCCCGTGCCGGGCGCGGCGCGGACCGCGTCCAGCACGGCGGCCAGTCCCGGCGGAGCGGTCGGCGTGTCGCCGGAGCGGCCGACGAGCAGCCGCTCGACGGTTTCCTGGTCCAGGCCGGATGCGTCCATCTCGTCACCCTCAGCGCCGCCACCCGGCCGGGCGTCACACTCCGGCGCGCCGAGGAGCCGGTGAGGTCGGTCACCCGGCGCCGGTCACGGCCCCGGGGCATCTCCGGTTGCCGATGTCCCGCACTCGCGGTGAACTGAATTACATGGGTGTCATCAAGGTGGGCACGTCCTCCTGGGCCGACCAGATGCTGGTCCGCTCCGGCTGGTATCCGCGCGGGGTCAACACCCCCGCCGGCCGGCTCGGCTGGTACGCCGAGCGGTTCGGACTGGTCGAGGTGGACACGTCGTACTACGCCGTGCCGGCGCCGGAGACGACGGCGGGCTGGGCGGCCGCCACCCCGGACGGGTTCACCTTCGACGTCAAGGCGTTCCGGCTGTTCACCGGCCACCACACGCCGGTCGACGCGCTGCCCCGCGACCTGCGTCCGGCCGGCGGCCCGAACCGGATCCGCTGGCGTGACCTGCCCGCCGGGGCGTACGACGAGTTGTGGGACCGGTTCCACGCGGCGCTGGCGCCGCTCGCGGCGGCCGACCGGCTCGGTGCCGTGCTGTTGCAGTTCCCGCCGTGGCTGGCCCGCGGCGAGGCGGCCCGGCGGCGGATCCTGGACGCCGCGCGGCGCTGCCGCCCCTGGCCGGTCACCGTCGAGCTGCGGCACTCGTCCTGGTTCGACGGGGACGCGATGGCCGACACCGTCACGTTCCTGCGTGAACACGACCTCGGGTACGCCTGTGTGGACATGCCGCAGGGGCACGTCTCCTCGGTGCCGCCGATCCTGGTCGCCACCACCGACCTGGCCGTGATCAGGTTCCACGGGCACAGCACCGCCTGGGAGAGCGGCGACAAGCAGGAGCGGTTCCGCTACGCCTACGGCGAGCGGGAGTTGCGGCACTGGTCGGTGCTGCTGCGCGAGCTGGCCGACCAGTGCGCCGAGCTGCACGTGCTGATGAACAACTGCTGTGGTGACCAGGCCCAGCGCGACGCCGCCCGCCTGGCCGGCCTGCTCGGCGTCGCGCCCGCCGCCGCGCGCGCATGACGTTTCCTCAGCCGTCGTCCGGGTACCGCCGGGGCATGGACGACAGCGAAGGGGGATCGGTGGAGAAGCGGCGCGGCGAGGACGAGCGAGACCCGCGAGCGACCCGGGAGGCAGAGGAGGCGCACGGCGGCAGCATGGCGCCGGGCCTGGTCGACGACACCGGGCACCCGGTGGCCGAGTCACCGGTGCCTGACAACGAGCCGTCGGCGCCGGGTGGTCCGGGCGAGGACGGCACCGGCTCCTGACGGCCTAGGGACGCGTCTCCGGGCGCATCCCGGTCGCCTCCTCCAGCGCGTTGTCGCCGAGGTCGCCGTCCGCCCTGTCGTCCGGGAACGTCCGTCCCGACGGCGCCGGATCCGGCGGCGCGCCCGGCCCGGCCTCGGGCGTCCGGGTCGGCTCGACGGATCCGAACCCGTGCCGGCCCGCCTTCGGTCCGCCCGGCCCGGCGCCGGCCGCCCGGCGCTCGCCGAGCCGCCCCTCGGGTACGGCGGTCTCCTCGCTGCCCTCGTCCATCGGGTCTCTGTCACCGGCGCCCCACGGCGGGTCGGCGTCGAAGCCGTCGGTGGTGCCCCACGGCGCGGCCGACTCCGGTCCGCGCCCGTCACCCGTACCCGGCCGGTCCCTACTGGTCATGGTCACCTCGCCTGGCTGCTGATGTCCGTGCCGCCCGTCGACGGACGGTCTGGTCCCGGGGCACCGCGCGGCCGGTGACCCACCCCGATGTGGGTCGCCGGCCGCGCGGTGGTCAACGGGCCGCCCCGACCAGATGACGTCCGGCCGCGCCCACGGCGGCCACCTTGCCGATGTTCTTCGGCGCGGACATCAGCCCGCCCGCGCGGTCGAGCATGCCCCGGAACACCTGGCCCGGTTTCTGCTGCTCGCCCATGTACGCCGACACCACGACGAGCGCGCCGGTCAGCGCCGGGACAGCCCACTGGAGCAGCTTCATCTGCCGCTGGCTGGCCGCGACGTTCGCCGGGGTGTGGTGGTTGGGTTCGGTGGTCCCCTCGACCGGCGGGCCGCCGGCCTTCTCCAGCCGCATGCCGACCAGCCGGCTGTAGCCGGTCACCGCCAGCGCGCCGACTGTCAGCGCGGTCTTCACCGCGCTCATCTTCCCCACGCCCGCCTGGCGGGCCATCCGCGGGCTCTCGGTGACCAGTTCACCGACCGCGCCGGCCAGGTGCGCGCCGATCGCCGCCGCGTTGACCGGTGTCCACCGCGCCCACCCGGCCGAGGCCACCGGCAGCCGCTCGGTCGTGTCGTTGATCCGTGCCGCCGCGCCGTTGACGCCGAGCGCCCCCATCAGGGAACCGCCGAACCAGGCCGCCAGGCCCAGGTCGTGCATCGAGCGCAGCGTGGTGTGCCGTTCTGACATCAGATCCCCCTCCGCCGTGTTCGGGCGGTGCGGCATACCCACGATCGGGCGACTCACGCCCGGCGTGGCGGGGAGGAGGAGGGCTCAGCGGCGGGGGAGCGTGCCGGCGAACGCGGCGATCCGGTCGGCCAGGGGCGCCGACGCGCGTACCCAGGTGAAGTGGTCGAGCGGCGCGCCCGCCTCGGCGACCGTGTAGCGGTGCCGCGTCACCGGCGCCGCGGTCAGCTTCTCGCAGAGGTGGTCGAGCGTCTCGTGCGGCGTGTACTGGTCGTCGTCGACGCTCACCGCCAGCACAGGTGTGCGGATCCGCCGCACGGCGGCCTCCGTGTCCACCCCGTCCAGTGCGGGGAAGCGGCCGGTGCGGGCCGTGTGCGCCCAGTCCCGGATGACGCCGGCGGCCTGCCGGCCGCCGAAGCCCCAGCCCGGCCAGACGCCGAGCAGCCGGGCCGTGGCCGCGATCGCCTGGGTGTACGGCAGCACGCCCCACCCGCGCAGGCCCGGGTACCGCCGCCACCACGGCAGCCCCACCGCCACCAGGGCCAGCCCGTCCACCCGGTCGTCGTCGTGCAGCGCCTGGTGCAGCACCGCCACCTGACCGCCGAGGGAGTGCCCGAGCAGCAGCCGGGTACGGCCGTCCAGCCGGGGCTTGAGCGCGTCGAGCACGGCGCCGACGTCGGTGGCCATCTCCTGGTAGCCGTAGCGGCAGGCGCGCGACGGCGCAGGGGTGCTCTCGCCGGTGCCGCGCAGGTCGGCCACGATCACCGCGAGCCCGGCGTCGCGCAGCGCGGCGGCGAACGGCCGGTAGTAGCGGGCGCGTACGCCCATGGCCGGCCAGATCAGCACCACCGGCGCGCCGGGCGGACCGGCCGGCTCCGGGTAGACCTGCACGCCGATGCGCGCGCCGTCGACGTCCACGAACTCCTGGGTGTAGTCCCCGCTCACCCGGATCAGGGTACGGCCCGAACCTACCGGTGGGTAGCAAGGGGTGGCCGGACCCGTTCGCCCCGCGCCCCTGCCCTCGGGTTCCGCCCCCACCCAGGAGATCGCCGACTTCTCCGCGGACCCGTCGCCTCCGCCGTGGAGGCTCCGGGCGCTGGACGGGCGCCCTC
This sequence comes from Micromonospora globosa, assembly GCF_000717585.1. Taxonomy (NCBI): domain Bacteria; kingdom Bacillati; phylum Actinomycetota; class Actinomycetes; order Micromonosporales; family Micromonosporaceae; genus Micromonospora; species Micromonospora globosa. Next base: position 17,052 of record NZ_JNZR01000042.1, on the reverse strand, counting down.
GTGCCGGAGAATCGGGTCTGCGGAGGTCCTGTCTCGCGGCGGGGCGTCAGCCCGGCAGCATCCCGGGACCGAACACCTCGTAGGCGATCCGCTCGGCCGGCACACCACGGCGCAGCAGGTTGCCCCGGACCAGGTTCATGAACGCGATCGGACCGCACAGGTGCGCGGCCGCCCCGGCGGGCAGCGGGAGCCGGTCCGGGTCGATCAGCCCGGCGGACACCTCAGCCTTCAGGCCGGGCAGGTCGGCCCCGGCGGCGTCGAGATACCAGAGGTGGACGGCCAGGTTCGGCAGCCGCTGCTGGAGCACGGGGAGTTCCGCGCGCAGCGCGTGTGCCTCGGCGTCCCGGTCGGCGTGCGCCAGCGTCACCTGGCGTCCGGGGTTCCGGTCGGCCAGGTGGGCCAGCGCCGCCATCGCCGGGGTGAGCCCGATGCCGGCGCTGATCAGCAGCAGCGGCCCGTCGCCGCCGGTGGCGTCGACCTCGCCGAACGCGGGGCTCAGCCGTAGCGTGTCGCCGACCGCGACCCGGTCGTGCAGGTGGCCGGAAACCATGCCGTCGGGCGCGCCGCCCTCGCCGCGTACGCGCTTCACCGTGATCCGCCACGTGTCGGCGCCCGGGCGGCCGGAGAGGCTGTACTGGCGGATCTGCTGTCCCCGGCCGCCGTCCAGGTCGACGGCGACCGAGACGTACCGGCCGGGGGTGAAGCCGGGCGCGGCGCCGCCGGCGGCCGGCGCGAGGGTGAGCGAGACGACGTCGGCGCTCTCCCGGGCCCGGCCGGTCACCCGCCAGTCCTGCCACACCGGACCGCCCTCGGGCACGCCGGCGCCGGCGTAGAGCCGCGCCTCGCGGGCGATCAACTCGCAGGCCAGCAGCCAGTAGACCTCGTCCCAGGCGGCGGCCACCTCCGGCGTGACCGCGTCGCCGAGCACCTCGCCGACCGCGGCGAGCAGGTGCCGGCCGACGATCGGGTACTGGGTGGCGGTGATGCCGAGCGAGGCGTGCTTGTGCGCGATCCGGTCCAGGACCGGTCCCCACGGCATGCCGGTGTCGCCGGTCAGGTGCGCCGCGTACGCGACCACCGCCGAGGCGAGCGCCGCCTTCTGCGCTCCGGTGGCCTGGTTGCCCCGGTTGAACAGGTCCAGCAGGTCCGGGTGGGCGTCGAACATCCGCTGGTAGAAGCGGCCGGTGATGGCCTCGCCGTGCGCCTGCACGACGGGCAGGGTGGCGGTCACGACCGCAGCTGAGGATTCCGAGAGCACGACCGAATCTCCTTCCGGGGTTCGAACAGGTCGATCTCCACGAAACAGGAATCCATGATTCCTCTTTCAGGGCCGAAGGTCCCGGTGCCGGGGTGGCAAGGGTCACCGTGAATCTGCTGGTGTCCCGGACGGCGCCGAGTGGCTAGGGTCGGTGCGTGAGGCTGAACCGGTCGACCGACATGGCGTTGCGGATCGCCATGCTGACCGCCGCGTCCCCGGTCCGGGCCACAGTCGACGAACTCGCCACCCGGCTCGAACTGCCCCGCAGCCACGTCGCCAAGGTGGTGCAGCGGCTGCAACGCATCGGCGTCCTGGTGACCATCCGGGGCCGCTCCGGCGGCGTGGCCTTCGCCGAACACGCCGGGGACATCACCGTCGGGCGGGTGGTCCGCGCCTTCGAGGGCGACGGCGAGGTGGTCGACTGCGCGCAACCGGTCTGCCCGCTGGTCGCGGAGTGCCGGCTGCGCGGTGAGCTGCGCCGCGCGCAGGCCGCCTTCCTCGCCGTGCTCGACGGAGTACGCCTCGGCGACCTGGTCGACGGATCCGCCGGCCCGCTCCTGCTCAGCCTCGGCGCGCCACCGGCAGGCCGCTGATGGCCGTCTCCCATCCGATCTTCTCCCGGCTCTTCGCCCGCGCCAGCGTCGCAATGGACCAGGCCGGGATGGCCGAGCACCGCGCCCGCCTGGTCGCCGGGCTGCGCGGCCGGGTGGTCGAGGTCGGCGCGGGCAACGGGCGCAACCTCGCGCACTACCCACCGGGGGTGACCGGCGTGGTCGCCGTCGAGCCGGAGCCACGCCTGCGTGCCCTGGCCCGCGCCGCCGCACCCGGAGCCCGGGTACCTGTGACAGTCGTCGCCGGTCTCGCCGAGGCGCTGCCGGTCGCCGACGGCGCCGCCGACGCGGTGGTGCTGTCGCTCGTGCTCTGCTCGGTGCCGGACCAGGCGGTCGCGCTGGGCGAGGCACGCCGGGTGCTGCGGCCCGGCGGCGAACTGCGCTTCTACGAACACGTGGTGGCGCAGACGCCCGGCCTGCGCAGGGCCCAGCGCCTGGCCGACGCCACGCTCTGGCCGCTGTTCTGCGCCGGCTGCCACACCGCCCGGGACACGGTGGCCGCGATCCGGGCCGCCGGGTTCGAGGTGACCGCGCTGGACCGCTTCCGCTTCCCGCCGACCGGGCTGCCGGCGCCGGCCTCGCCGCACGTGCTCGGCACCGCGATCCGGGCCTGACGCCGGACCGGGCCGGTTCTTCCGGCCCGGTCCGGCGCGCTCAGCTCACGCTCACCGTGCCGTCCGGGGCGCGGACGCAGGAGACGGTACGGGCGCCGGTCGCCGCCGCCCCGGCCAGGCACCGGCCGAGCACCTTGTGTCCGGCGGCGTTCGGGTGCCACGACTCCTGGCAGGTCTGGAAGTACGTGCCGCAGGCGTTGGCGATCCGCTGGATGTCGAGCTTGTCGTATCCGGAGAGGCTGGTGACGAACGTGCCGCTCGGGCCGTCCATCAGCCGGATCGGCGTGGCCAGGGCATTGCCCGGGCTGCCAGTCGACTCGCAGAGCCGGGCGCCGTCGAACGCGCGCTGCACGTTCAGGTAGACCAGGTCGTCCTGCGGGAACTCGCCGGCGAGCGTGCCGCGTACCGAGCTGACGAGCGTGCCGAGCCCCTGCGAGAAGCGGTGGCCGGGCGCCAGGCTGGCCCGGTGGATCGGGCAGCCGGCCGCGTACCGCTCGGCGCCCAGCGCGCGGAACTTGTCCCGGGTGTCGTCGCGGCTGTCCTCGGTCCAGTAGGTCTGGTTCAGCTCGAACGGCAGCGGGTTGGTGTAGTCCTGGAACACCACCCGGTGCTGCCCGTCGGCGTCGATCTGGTCCAGCGTGGTGAGCAGTTGCCGCAGCGCCGTTGTGGTCTCCGCGGTGGCGGCGGCGAACTGCGCGGCCGTGCCCAGGTCGGCGTCGGTGCACGGCTTCTGCTCCACCGGCCCGCCCAGGTACGCCCAGAACTCCCACCAGCCGGTCCACGCGTCGGCGATGAACCGGTTGGCGCACTTCTCCGCCACGCTGCCGAAGGTGAACGAGCTGTTGTTCGAGCCGAGGCCGACGAGCACCAGATCGATGTCGTGGGTCCGCGCCACCGACCGGAGCTGGTCGAGCTGGGCGGCCACCTGCCGCCCCTTGGTCCGGGTGGCCGAGGCGCTGGCGATGTCGTACGGCTGGCCGCCCGAGCAGGCCAGGTTGAACCGCGCGGAGATACCGGGCAGGTCGGCCTGGAACAGCGAGGCGTTCGGGGAGCGGTGGCAGAAGTAGGCGTTGGCGTTGGCGGCGGACCAGCCGGGGAAGCCCTGGGCCACCCCGTTGACGTCCACGACCGGCGCGTACGCCCCGGCGCCCTCACCGCTGATGAAGCTGTCTCCCAGCGCCACCGCGGCGGTGGGCAGTGCGGCGGCTGCGGGCCGGGCGGGCGCCGCGGCGGCGGGTAACGCCACCGTGGCGAGCGCCAACGCCGCCGCGAGCACGGAACGACGGAACACGGACATGCCCGACCTCCCAAGACATCGAAATGTGAAAGATTCTTCAGGGGGGCGATCAGATCACGCACGTGTGACGGACGTCAATGGTTCGACATCAGTGGCCCCGCATCGGGGAAGACATCCGGTACCCGGGTCGTTGTGCCGCCTGGAGCCCCGGCCCGTCCCGCCGGCCGCCGTACGCGGCCGCGGCGCGGACCCGGCCGGCAGGCCGATCGCGCAACGCACCGCCCCGGTGCCGCCGACCTGTCGGGGCACCCGGCTAGGCTCGCTCCGGCGCGCCGCGCCCGGCGATCACCGTGGGGGGATCACACGGTGAACGGCACCACACCGCCGAGACCTGGGAGTACGACCAGTTGACCGCACAGCCTGAGACCCTCTACGGGGCCGACGACCTGACGCATCTGGAGGGCCTCGACGCCGTCCGCAAGCGCCCGGGCATGTACATCGGCTCGACCGACAGCCGTGGCGTGGGTCACCTCGTCAACGAGATCCTCGACAACTCGACCGACGAGGGTGTCGCCGGTCACGCCACCAAGGTCGACGTGATCCTGCACGCCGACGGCTCGGTCCAGGTCGACGACGACGGCCGGGGCATCCCCACCGACGTGCACGCGAAGTCCGGCATCTCCGGCGTCGAGCTGGTGCTGACCCGCCTGCACGCGGGCGGCAAGTTCGGCGGCTCCGGCTACAAGACCTCCGGCGGCCTGCACGGCGTCGGCGCGTCAGCGGTCAACGCGCTGTCCCGCCGCTTCGACGTCACCGTCCGGCGCGGCGGCAAGGTCCACGCCATGTCGTTCCGCCACGGCGTACCGGGCGTCTTCGACGGCGACGGGCCGGACGCGCCGTTCACCCCCGGCCCCGGCCTCCAGATCGTCGGCGCGATGAAGCGCGGCCAGCGCACCGGCACCTCGATCCGCTGGTGGCACGACCCCCGCTACTTCGAGACCGGCGCCGCGCTCGACACCGAGACGGTCCGGCTCAAGCTGCGCAACACCGCGTTCCTCGTCCCCGGCGTCGCCTACCGGCTGCGCGACGAGACCGGCGAGCAGAGCGTCGAGGAGAGCTTCCACTTCCCCAACGGCCTCACCGACATGGTGGAGTTCCTCGCCCCGGCCGGCGACCGGCCGGTCTCCGGCACGCTGCTGGTCACCGGCGAGGGCACCTACCGGGAGAACGCCGCCGACGCCAACGGCGTCATGCAGTCCAACGTGCAGCGCCGCGCCGAGGTCGAGGTGGCGTTCCGCTGGGGCACCGGCTACGAGCGCACCGTCGAGTGCTTCACCAACACCATCCGCAACGCCCACGGTGGCACCCACCGCAAGGGCTTCGAGCGGGCGCTCGCCCGTACCCTCGCCGACGCCGCCCGCAACGCCCGCGGCCTGCTCAAGCCCAAGGAGGACGCGCCCACCCTGGACGACGTCCTGGAGGGCATGACCGCCGTGGTGCACGTGCGCATCCCCGAACCGCAGTTCACCTCGCAGACCAAGGACGAGCTGTCCACCGCCGGCATCACCAAGGTGCTCCAGGGTCTGGTCGAGGCGCACCTCAAGAGCTGGCTGGAGGACCGCCGGACCAAGGCCGAGGCCCGTACGGTGCTTCAGAAGATCGTCGACGCGGCCCGCGTCCGGCTCACCCAGAAGCAGCAGAAGGACGCCGCCCGCCGCAAGACCGCGCTGGAGGGCGCGGCCATGCCGGCCAAGCTCGTCGACTGCCGCGCCACCGGCGTGGAGCGCAGCGAGCTGTTCATCGTGGAGGGCGACAGCGCGCTCGGGACGAGCCGCATGGCCCGCTCCTCCGAATACCAGGCGCTGCTGCCGATCCGCGGCAAGATCCTCAACGTGCAGAAGGCCAACCTCCAGCAGGTGCTGGACAACGCCGAGTGCGCGGCGATCGTGCAGGTGCTCGGCGCCGGCTCCGGCCGCACGTTCGACCTGTCCGCCCTGCGGTACGGCCGGGTGCTCATCATGGCCGACGCGGACGTCGACGGCGCGCACATCCGTACCCTGCTGATCACGCTGTTCGCCCGCTACATGCGGCCGCTGATCGAGGCCGGTCGGCTCTACGCGGCGATGCCGCCCCTGCACAAGATCACCACGAAGGGGCGCAACCCGCAGACCGTCTACACCTACACCCAGGCCGAGATGGAGGCGACGGTCCGCAAGCTGGAGAAGGCCGGCAAGCAGATCGTCACGCCCATCCCGCGCTTCAAGGGCCTCGGTGAGATGGACGCCGACGAGCTGTGGGAGACAACCATGAACCCGGCCACCCGGGCGGTCCGCCGGATCACGCTCGACGACGTCGAGGCCGCCGAGCGGATCCTCGAACTGCTGATGGGGGAGAAGGTCGAGCCCCGCCGCAACTGGCTGATCGACTCCGCCGACCGGGTCGACCGCGACGCCATCGACGCCTGACCAACGGGTTCGTCTCGGAAGGAAACCGCACCATGGCACGCCGCAAGGACGACCGCGCGAAGGCGGACCTGGCCGCCTTCGACCAGGCCGGCGCCCGCGTCTTCGACAACCCGCTGGTCACCGAGGTCTCGGACTCCTACCTGGAGTACGCGTTCTCGGTCATCCACTCCCGCGCCCTGCCCGACGCGCGCGACGGGCTCAAGCCGGTGCACCGGCGCATCCTCTGGTCGATGCACGAGCAGGGCCACCGGCCGGACCGCGGCCACGTCAAGAGCGCCCGGATCGTCGGCGACGTGATGGGTAAATACCACCCCCACGGCGACACCGCTATCTACGACGCGATGGTGCGGCTGGCGCAGGACTTCTCCCTCAACGTCCCGCTCATCGACGGGCACGGCAACTTCGGCAGCCCGGACGACGGCCCGGCCGCGGCCCGCTACACCGAGGCCCGGATGTCCCGGGAGGCGATGCTGCTCACCGGCGAGCTGGGTGAGGACACCGTCGACGTCGAGCCGAACTACGACGGCTCGCTGACCCAGCCCACGGTGCTGCCGGCCGCGTTCCCGAACCTGCTGGTCAACGGCGCGTCCGGCATCGCGGTCGGCATGGCGACGAACATGATCCCGCACAACCTCGGCGAGGTGGTCCAGGCCGCCCGGTGGCTGATCAACCACCCGGACGCCACACTCGACAAGCTCATGGAGTTCGTGCCCGGCCCCGACCTGCCGACCGGCGGGCTGCTGCTCGGCCTGGACGAGGTGCGCCGCGCGTACGAGACCGGGCGCGGCGTGGTGCGCATGCGCGGCCGGGTGGAGATCGGCCCGCTGGAGGGCAGCCGCGGCCGGCAGGCCATCACCGTGACCGAACTGCCGTACGGCGTCGGCGCCGAGAAGGTCATCGCGGCCATCACCAACGAGGTGAACAAGACCAAGCGGCTGACCGGGATCGCCGACGTCAAGGACCTCACCGACCGGGAGAACGGCACCCGCCTGGTGGTGGAGTGCAAGGTCGGCGTCAACCCGCAGGCGCTGCTGGCCGACCTCTACCGGCTCACCCCGCTGGAGCAGTCCTTCGGCGTGAACAACCTGGTGCTCGTCGACGGCCAGCCGCGCACGCTCGGGCTCAAGGAACTGCTCGACGTGTTCCTGGCCCACCGCTACGAGGTGGTGACCCGGCGCAGCTCGTACCGCAAGCGCAAGCGGGAGGAGCGCCTGCACCTGGTCGACGGCCTGCTGATCGCCCTGCTCGACATCGACCGGGTGGTCAAGCTGATCCGTGCCAGCGAGGACGCCCAGGCCGCCAAGGACGGCCTGATGCAGCGGTTCAAGCTCTCCGAGATCCAGGCGACCTACATCCTGGACACTCCGCTGCGCCGGCTGACCAAGTACGACCGGCTGGAACTGGAGGCCGAGCAGGAGAAGCTGCGCGGCGAGATCGCCGAGCTGTCGAAGATCCTGGACGACGAGAAGGTGCTTCGGAAGGTGGTCTCCGACGAGCTGGCCGCCGTGGTCAAGCAGTTCGGCGCGCCGCGACGCACCACGCTCGTCGACGGCGACCTCAAGGAGGTGCTGGCCGCCTCGGTGCCCGCCGGTCCGCTGGAGGTCGCCGACGACCCGTGCCAGGTGATCCTCTCCGCCACCGGGCTGGTGGCGCGGACCGCGGCCGAGTCGGAGGAGGCCGCCGAGGCGCGCCGGCGCAGCGGCCGGGTCAAGCACGACGCGGTACGCGCGATCGTGCACTCCACCGCCCGCGGGCGGGTGCTGCTGGTGACCAGCGCCGGCCGCGCGTTCAAGATCGACGTGTTGCCGTTGCCGGTGCTGCCGGAGCAGTCCGGCACGGTGTCGCTGCGCGGCGGCATGTCGGCGGCGGAAGTGGTGCCGCTGGAGCCGGGCGAGACGGTGGTCGGGCTCGCGCCGCTGGGCCCGTCCGCGCAGGGGTCGCCCGGCCTGGCGCTCGGCACCCGGGCGGGCGTGGTGAAGGTGTGCGCCCCGGACTGGCCGGTCCGCTCCGACGAGTTCGAGGTGATCTCGCTGCGTGACGGCGACGAGGTCATCGGCGCGACCTGGCTGACCGACGGCGCCGAGACGCTGGCGTTCGTCTCGTCGGAGGCGTGCGCGGGCGGTCTTCTTCGGCGCGATCCGCACGGACGACTCGAAGCACGGTGAGCCGATGGTGGTCACGTCGACCGGAGCCACGGTGAAGGTGACGCCGTTCAAGGCGTACCCGGCGAAGGGAAGGGCGGCGTCACCTTCACCGTGGCTCCGGTCGACGTGACCACCATCGGCTCACCGTGCTTCGAGTCGTCCGTGCGGATCGCGCCGAAGAAGACCGCCCGCGCCTGGGGGGGTGGGGGGGGGCGCCCCGCCCCCCCCGCCCCAACCGCTCAGTCGCCGCCGCTCGTCCCCTGCCTCCGCCCGCACCCGGCCCGGCGGCGTGGCCCTGGCCGCCCCAGCCCTCCGGCCACCCGACCCGTCCTCCCCGCTGCGCCCCTCCCGGCCCCACCCAACCCGGTTGATCAAGGAGTTAGCGGCCTCTTCACGCCCCGCGCCGACCACAAACTCCTTGATCACCGCAGCGGGCGCTCCTGCCGCACTGGGCGCCCTGGGCGGCTGGCGAGTTCCGGGCGTCTGGGCACTCGCCCCCACTCTGCACGGTCGATCATGAGGTTAGCGGCGACAAAACGGACACCGAGTGCCGCTAACCTCATGATCGACGCGGTCGGGCCCTCCGGGTGACCTGATCGCCCCCCACCGCCTGTTGACCATGAAGTTGGCGGGCGTGAATCGGGCAAACTGTGCCGCCAACTTCATGATCGACGGGGCGAGGGTCGGGGCGGCGGTGGGGCGGGTCAGAGTTCGGGTTCGGGGGACTGGCGGGACTCGGGGGTCGTGCCGCGCAGGCGGGCGATCAGGCGCATGCCGTGGTAGATGACCAGGGCGGCGGCAGTGCCCAACGCGATGCCGTTGAACGACAGATCACCGGCCGTCAGCGTGTAGTTGGCGGCGCCGATGATCACCGCCACGGCGGCGGTGAACAGGTTGATCGGGTCGTGGAAGTCGACCCGGCTCTCGATCCAGATCCGGGCGCCCAGAATGGCGATCAGGCCGTACAGCGCGGTGGTGGCGCCACCGAGCACGCCGGCCGGGACGGTGAGGATCAGCGCGCCGAACTTCGGGCAGAGCCCGAGCAGGATCGCCGTGCCGCCGGCGATCCAGTACGCGGCGGTGGAGTAGACACGGGTCGCCGCCATCACGCCGATGTTCTCCGCGTACGTGGTGGTGCCGGAACCGCCACCGGACCCGGCCAGCACCGTGGCGACACCGTCGCCGAGCAGCGCCCGGCCCATGTCGCGGTCCAGGTTGCGGCCGGTCATCGCGGCTACCGCCTTGACGTGCCCGGCGTTCTCCGCGATCAGCACCAGGATCACCGGGATGACCAGCACGACGGCACGCGCGTCGAAGCTCGGCGTGTGGAACTCGGGGAAACCGACCCAGGCCGCCTGGCGCAGGCTGCTGACCGCCTGCTGGTCGAGGTTGCCGGTGAGCGCGGCGAGCACCCAGCCGACCACCACGCCGACGAGGATCGACAGCCGCGCCACGAAGCCGCGGAACAGCACAGTGGTGAGCAGGATCGCGACGAGCGTGACCATGGCGATCAGCGGCTGCGCCTTCACGCCGGTGCCGGACCCGCCGCCGTCCCACGCGACCGGCGCGAGGTTGAGGCCGATCAGCATGACGATCGCGCCGGTGACCACAGGCGGCATCAGCGCGTCGATCCAGCGGGATCCGGCCACCTGCACCACCACGCCGACGATCGCCAGCGCGACGCCCGCGACCACGATGCCGCCGAGGGCCGCGCCGATGCCGCCGTCGGTCTTCGCCGCCAGGACCGGCGCGATGAACGCGAACGACGACCCGAGGTACGAGGGCAGCCGGTTGCCGGTGATCAGCAGGAACAGCAGCGTGCCGAGCCCGGAGAACAGCAGCGTGGTGGCGGGCGGGAAGCCGGTGATCAGCGGGACGGTGAAGGTGGCGCCGAACATGGCGACCACGTGCTGCACGCCCACGCCGATGGTGCGCGGCCAGGAGAGCCGTTCGTCGGGTGCGACCACGTCGCCGGGGCGTACCTGGCGGCCGTCGCCGTGCAGGGTCCACGGGGACCAGCGGGAGGTGGGGGACTGGGTCATCGGTCGCCCTTCGCGTCATCGGGTGACGGGGGCGTGATCGACCCTGGGAGTTGTTTCTAGCACGTGCCCTGGCGGGACGTGGTCCCGCCCCGGCTCAGGCGACGCCGGTGGGACGGAACTGGACGCTGACCCGGGGGCCGACCGGCCGGGTGGTCTTCGGCACCGCGTGTTCCCAGGTGCGCTGGCAGGAGCCGCCCATGACCACGAGGTCGCCGTGGCCGAGCGGGAACCGCAGGCTGCCGCCGCCTCCGCCGCGCGGGCGCAGCAGCAGCGCGCGCGGGGAGCCGAACGAGACGATCGCCACCATGGTGTCGGTGTGCGCGGAGCGGCCCAGGGTGTCGCCGTGCCAGGCCACGCTGTCGCGCCCGTCGCGGTAGAGGCACATGCCGGCGGTGACGAACGGCTCGCCCAGTTCGGGCGCGTAGTGCCGGGTGAGCGCGTCCCGGGCCTCGGTGAGCACCGGGTGCGGCAGCGGCCGGCCGGCGGCGTACCAGCAGAGCAGCCGGGGCACGTCGACCTCGGTGTCGTACATGGTCCGGCGTTCGGCCCGCCAGGGCACGTCGTGGCGCAGCGTGTCGAGCACCTCGTCGGAGCCGCGCACCCAGCCGGGCAGGTGATCGACCCAGGCGCCCCGGCTCAGTTCGTGCCGGCGCAGCGCCCCGGCGAGCGGGCCCAGGGTCGGGCCCTGCTCGGCCAGGTCGAGCATCGAGGGCTGGTACGCGTCGGACACGCAGCCGATCGTACCCCGCTCTCGAACAGGCGTACGACGATCAGCGCCGCAGCATCCGGCGGACCTTGCCCGGGACGGCCTGCTTGATCCGCTCCCGGAGCTGCTGCGAGCGCAGCGCGTCGATGGTGGCGGTGAGCGTGGCGTTCTCGTCGCGCAGCCGTTCGATGCGGGTCAGCAGTTCGGCCGGCGTGGTGGCGGCGGCGGGCCGGACGGCCGGCGGGAACACCGTCTCGCCGACCTGCCTGTCGAAGCGCGCGGCGCTGTCGCCGTCGGCGAACGAGGTGCCGAGGTCGTGCTTGCGCAGGAACGCGGTGATGGTCTCGAAGCGGGCCTTGTGGCCGTCGTTGAGCGCTGTGTAGTCGGCCTCCGCGTAGAGGTCGGCGGCGTCGACGTCGGCCGGCACGTCCCGCATGATCCGGTGCGGGATGCCGAAGTAGCGGGCCAGTTCCAGGGTGCGCGAGTCGTGCGCGAACAGGTAGCCGGGCGTGCCCGCCACGAGCGCGGTGATGGTGCCGTGGATGCGGGTGCCGAACGCGAAGTCGTACCCGGACAGGTGCGACATCCAGGTCCACGGGTCGACGAACATGCGCACCTTGTCCTCGGCGAACAGCGGGTGCGAGGTGTGCAGCGGGATGTCGCTGCTCTGGCCCCGGTGCTCGGGCGCGTCGCCGTAGAGCAGGGTGCCGAGCGTGCGCAGGTCCTGCGGCACGTAGCAGAGGTTCGGGTAGCGCTCCTGGTGGTGGCGGACCACCGAGGCCATCGAGCGGACGTACGGGGAGATGGTGAGCGCGACCTTCGAGTCGGCGGTCAGCTCCGGGCGGCTCTTCTCCAGCTGGAACGTGTCGCCGTGCAGGAACATCGACGGGCAGCCGATCTGCTCCACGGCGGAGAAGCCCAGCGCGTTGAGGTAGCTCTCGGTCACCTCGCCGCGTACGCCGATGCTGTGCGACCGGTCCAGCACGGCCTTGCAGAACGCGCGGACCGGCTCGTCGATCGGCCGCAGGTACTCGCGGTCGCCGTCGACGTTCGTCTGCACGCCGACGCCGAGCACCACCACCGGGATCTTCAGCCGTTCGATCAGCCGGGTCAGCGGCGTCAGGCGGTGCACGAAGCTGCGGCGGAACGCGTTCGCCAGCGGTACGACGAACACGTCGTGCCGCTCGTTGATCTCGTCGGCGAGACGCGGGTCGGCCGGGGTGCGTGTCGGTGTGATCTCGGCCGTGGAGGTGGCGAGCAGCTTGTGCGCGGCGTGGCTGAAGACCAGGTTGCCGCTGTTGTCCCCGATCCAGTTGCCGGCGAACGTCTCCTCGGGCGTGAGGACGTCGAACGGGCCCTTGCGGGCGCGGAGCAGGATCCGCTGGTGCATCCGGTTCGCTCACCTTCCGTACGGCACGGCGTGCGGGCGGGAGCCGGGTGGGTGCCCGCGCGTGCAGAACGGAAATCCTATCCGCCGCCCGAGCGGAGCCGAGCGGACGTCGGCTCGCCGGGAACGTCCCGGTTCCCCGGGGTAGGGTGCCCGGAATGACCAGCGCGCCGACCGTCACCCGTGCCCCGCGACTGCCGTCGCTGACCGGATTGCGGTGGGTGGCCGCGCTGCTGGTCTTCGGCTTCCACGCCGGGACCATGGGGATCATCGCCGAGCCGCACCTGAAGCCCCTGGTCGACAAGGCGTTCAGCCTGGGCCTGTCCGGCGTCGAGTTCTTCTTCATCCTCAGCGGGTTCGTGCTGGTCTGGTCGTACCGGGACGGGGAGCGCGCGTGGACGTTCCTGCGCCGCCGGTTCGCCAAGATCTACCCGAACCACGTGGTGACGTTCGTCGCGGCGCTGGCCGTAGCGGCCTGGTTCGCCGACCCGGTCGTGCCGTGGGCCGCGATCGCCAACTTCTTCCTGGTCCAGGCGTGGATCCCGCTGGGCGGCTACTTCTACAGCGTCAACAACGTGAGCTGGTCGCTCTCCTGCGAGCTGGCCTTCTACCTGTGCCTGCCGCTCGTGGTGCCGTGGCTGCGCCGGGCCCGTACCGGCGTGCTGCGGACCGTGCTGGTCGCGGCACCACTGCTCATCCTGGCGCTGTGGCCCGGCCAGCAGCTCGTGCCGGAGGAGCAGCGGTGGTGGTTCACCCAGATCTTCCCGGTGACCCGGTCGCTGGAGTTCTGGATGGGCGTGGCCGCCGCCGAGCTGATGCGCCGGCACCGCTGGCGCGGACCGAACCTCGCCGCCGCCACCGGGCTCTTCGTCGCCACCTGGGTGATCGCCGCGCTGTGGATCCCGGCCGAGTTCTGGGCGGCGCTGCTCGCTGTCGCGTACCTGCTGGTCATCGCCGCCGCGGCGGACGCCGACGTGCGCGGCCGCCCCACCCCCTGGCGGTCCCGGGCGATGGTCTGGCTCGGTGAGGTCTCGTTCGCCTTCTACCTGGTGCACGTGCTCGTCATGGTCACAGTGCTGCGGCTGACCGGGCACTGGGGGACCGGGCTGCCCGGCTGGCGCGGCCCGGTCGCGGTGCTCGGCTTCCTGGTGGTCACGCTCGCGCTGGCCGCCGCGCTGCACCGCTGGGTGGAGACACCGATGATGCGCCTGCTCGGCCCGTCCCGCCGGGTCCGCGCGGCGTCGCGCGCACCGGCCGTGCCGGCTCCGCGCGAGCCCGCCGAGCCCGCCACCAGCCCGGCCGCCGACGGCGGCGCGAGGCCCGTCACCGGTCCGGCCGAGGACATCGAGTACGCCGGGCGGCGTCGCCCGGACTGACACGCGCACACGTCCGCCGGTCGATCCGCGACACGCCGTGCGGCGGTGCGTTCGTGGGGGATCGGCGGTAATTTGTACCCGTGCTTCCGATCGCGCTCACCTGCCCCGTGTGGTGGGTGGCGCGCTGGACCGCCCGGATGCTCGCCAGTCTCGCCGTGGTCGTCGCCTGTTCGTTCGGCGCCGCCACGCTGCCGGCCGGTGTCGCCGCTGCCGCCCCGGCTCCGGCGGTCGCCGCCTCGACGTACACGGTCACCGGCGCCTCGACCGCGACGCGGCCGGAGGCCGACCGCGTGGCCGAGCGGCAGGCCGCTCCCGCCGGGGTTCCGGCGCCCGCACCCCGGGCGGCCGCCCCGGCCGTCGTGGAGCCGGTCCCGGCCGGACGGGCCGTCGCACCGGCCGGCCCGCGGGCACCGCCCGCCCGCTGACCCGCTCACGGGCCGCGCCCGTTCTCCGCACCCACCGCACGTCATCCCCGCACCCGCCCCGGCGGCCCTCCACCGGCCCGCCCCGGCGAGGTCGTGCGGGTCCTCCCGCCAGGTCCTTCCCGTGAGGTGCCGACCATGTCGCAGACCGCTCTGTACCACTTCCTCACCTCCGTGCCCGAGGCCGCCGCCATCTGGTCCTTCCTCCTGCTGCTCGCGCTGGGCCTGCTCGCCGCGCTCGTCGCCCGGCCCGAACGCGACCCCGCGCCGGAGACCGCCCCCGAGCCGGCCGACGCCGACGCCGCCCGCCGCGACGACCTGATCCGGTACGCCGAGGAGGTGGCGGTGGCCGCCGCCGGGGCCGCCCAGACGGCCCGTCGCCGCCGGGAGCGGTGGCTGGCCGCGCAGGACGAGGCGGACCGGGCCTGGACCGCGTACGACGAGGCGGACGCCGCCGCCCGCCGCCTCGCCGGCGCCGCCGCGCTGGCCGCGCCGCGCACGCCACGAACCCCTGCGGAGTACGCGGCCCGGGAGCGCTGGCTGCGCCACGCCGCCATGACGGCGCACTGGCGGGGCGACCTCACCGCCCGTCAGCTCGCCGACGTGCTGGCGCGCCGCAACGGGTGGGATCCGCGCCGGCACCCGGCCGAGCAGGAGATCGTGCTGGCCCGCACCGTCAGGGACGGGCGCCGGGCCGGATGGGAGAGCGCCGCCGCGCGGGAGCGGGCAGCCTGGCGGGACGCGGAACTGGCCGCCGAGGCCGCCCGGACGCTCGCCGCCGAGGCGTACGCGGCCACCGTGGCGCTGCGGCCCGTCCCGGCGTACCGGAGCGCGACGGCGAGCACCTCGCCGGTGCCCGCGTCGGTCCGGAACGCGCGGTGGCGCCCGGCCCGGGTCGGCTGAGACGGCCGTCTCGACCGAATCGTTACCCGGAACGTGGTGAGCCCGGTCACCCGGTTCACCGAAACGGGCGCCGGGCGCAGAACGGGTCATCGAGTATCGCGATTGCGGGCCGGGTGGTCGCCGTCTGTCCGCTTTCCGCCGCCGGGCGCCGTCGAAACTGCTTGTCCCATTGAGTGAAGTCAGTAACCGGGTGTTCCGAAATCCGTTACCACGGATCACGTTTACGCAGGTGGGAGCGCTTGGCAGGGGACATACCCACCGGTAGTGTCGGCGCGTCCGATGCGGTAATCGATCGCCGACGGCGACGCCGCACCGACCCGCCTAATCGTGTTCCACGAACCGGGGACCCATGAGCACCATCGGGGTGAATCCGCGAGCCCACGGCCCGCGGTAGGGCGTACTTCCCGCCCGAATCCGTCAGCTAACCCGGTCGGCGGCCACGGAAGGAGTACCCCGCGTGCCCACCCCTCGATCGTCCCCCCGCCTCCACGGCGAAGCGGTGCCCGCGCGCGCCTGACGCGCGACCGGCAACCGCCCCCTGGGCGCCCGGCATCACGGGCGTTCCCGATCCCCCGGCCATCCGGCCCCGCCAGCACGTGTGAGTTCCTCCGCGTGCCGGGCCGGCGTGTGCCGCTCACGCCCCGTGGAGGATTTCGTGAAGCACCACCTGAAGCGTCAGCTGCGACGGATCGTCACCGAACGCCCGTACCAGATCATCGCCGGATCGGCCGCCGCGCTCGTGCTGGCCGCCGGCGCCGGCACCGTCGCCACCGCGGGTGACGACGCCCCGGTCCAGGAGAACACCGCCGCGGTCGCCGACCTCGGCGCCGCCCGCCTCGGCGAGCAGCCCGCCAGCCGCAGCGAGGCCCGCATCGCCGTACCGCAGGCGTCGCCCAGCGCCTCCGCCTCGCCCAGCACGTCGCCGAGCGCCTCCCCGTCCGCGAAGGCCGCTGCCGACCCGGACACCACGCCCAAGGCCAAGCCGAAGCCGCCGTCGAGCAAGTCGCTCGACTACGACTACCAGGCCCAGATCAACTACTTCTACTGCGGCCCGGCCGCCGTGCGCAACGCGCTCAGCGCCGCCGGCGTCGAGCGCAGCCAGGACGCGCTCGCCGGCCCCCTCGGCACCACCGAGATGGGCACCAACTCGGCCGAGGACACCACTCGGGTGCTCAACCAGCAGGTCAAGGGCAACCCGTACCGGACCCGCATGATTCCCGGCTCGGCCACCCCGGCGCAGATGGACCGCCTCCAGGCCGACGTGGTCGAGGCGATCAGCAACGGCCGCGGGGTCGTCGCGAACGTCGCCGGTACGGCCACCGACACCAACGGCGGCTGGCACTCGTTCCCTGGTGGCCACTACGTCGCGGTGGTCGGCTACAAGGACGACGGCCGGACCGTACGGATCGCCGACTCGGCCGACCCGTCGCTGCCCTCGTACTGGATCACCACGATCGACCTGGCGCACTGGATCGCCAGCCGCGGCTACTCCGCCTGACCGTCCCGCACGCCCGAAGGCCGGCACCCCACCCGGGGTGCCGGCCTTCCCCGTCCCGCCCTCCCTCGCCCCCGTCCGTCACCGCCCAGGTCGGCGCCGTCGACTTCGTGGCGCTGGTGGCCCCGCAGGTGGCCCGGCGGCTGGTCCGCGCTCGCCCCTCGCCCTCGCCCCGCCCGGCCCTGGCGCGGCCCTCATGCGGCCTTGGCGCGCCGATCTTGGACTTGTGGCGCCCAGTTTGTCCGGCTCACCCGCTATGGAAGGTGCCACAACTCCAAGATCGACGGCGAGGGCGGAGTGTGGGCGGCCGGAGCCGGGGCGAGGGCGGCGCGCGGGGGCGAGGACGGGGCGGGGGCGAGGACGGGGCGGGGGCGAGGGCGAGCGGCGTGGGG
>NZ_JNZR01000041.1:0-43915 GCF_000717585.1 Micromonospora globosa | reverse complement strand
AGATCCACTCAGAGTCGGCCGCGGTGATCACCTGCACCCAGGCATCCTGCCCGACCATCCTCAACAGACAGACGGCAGGGTTACGAGACATCCCTTAGGTATCAGATGCAAGCCCTGGTTCAGGAGAAGGACCAGGCTGCCGGCAGGCCGTCGGACACGGCCAACCAACGATGACCATTGGGTCGGCAATTGCCACGGTTGAGAAGCGGCTTACCGGGCAGCGACGCCGGCTGGGCGCCCACGGGTGCATACCAGTGTCCCTGCTCCTCGACCACGGTGTCGCCACAGATCCGATCAGCCCGGGCATCATTTGATGAGGCAAGGCCTTGTCGGCGTGGTCGACGCGGCCGTGACCAGAACGGACGCCATTGTCGGCACCCGCAGGAGCGAAAGCCGGCCTTCGAGGGTGCCGGTCAGCGGGCCTTCTTCGTCGTCCGCTTGCGGGGCGGCGTCAGCAGGTCGGCGATCGCCGCGATCGCGGACGGCACCAGTCGGTAGTACGCCCAGACGCCGCGCTTCTCGCGCTCGATCAGGCCGGCCTCGGTGAGGATCCGCAGGTGATGACTCACGGCCGGCTGGGACAGACCAAGCGGCGCGGTGAGGTCACTCACGGACGCCTCGCCGTCGGGAGCGGACTGGATCAGACTGAGCAGTCGCAGCCGGGCCGGGTCGGCGAATGCCTTCAGCACTCCCGCGAGCCGCTCGGCATCGGCACGCTTGATCGGCTCGCCGGCAAGCGGCGAGACGGCAGGCGTAGCTGTTTTCGCAGTTGGCACGTCTTCCATCGTTGCACCAACACCATCGATAGGCCGCTGGAACCAGGACCCGGTCACCGTCAGGTTGCGGGTAGGGAGCCCTGTCGGCTCGTCCCGGCCGTGTCAGGGGCCGGATGGGCGGTGCCGGCGTCGGCCCAGCGTGACGTGGAACTTGGGCCACTCGGCATGATGATCCGCGGACGAAGGAGGTGCCGGGCGTGCCCGGATCGTGTGACGTGGTGGTCGTCGGGGGCGGGCAGGGTGGCCTGGCGGCGGGCTACTACCTGCGCCGTGCCGGTCTGGATTACGTCATCCTCGACGCCCAGTCTCAGCCGGGTGGCGCGTGGGGGCATGGCTGGGACTCGTTGCGGTTGTTCTCGCCGGCCGAGTACAGCCCGCTGCCGGGGTGGGGGATGCCTCGGCAGGAGGGCGAAGACTTCCCGACCGCCGGGCACGTCGTGGACTATCTGCGGGCGTACGAGCAGCGGTACGACCTGCGGGTGCGCCGGCCGGTCCGGGCACATGAGGTGCGGCGAGCCGGGGAGCGCCTGGCGGTGGAGACCGACGCTGGGAGATGGCTGGCCCGGTACGTCATCTCCGCCACCGGTACGTGGGAGTGCCCGTACGTGCCCGACATCCCGGGCCGTGAGGAGTTCGCCGGCCGGCAGCTGCACACGGTGAACTACGCCTCGCCGGAGGAGTTCCGGGGGCAGCGGGTCGTGATCGTCGGCGGAGGTAACTCCGCGGCGCAGATCCTGGCGGAGGTGTCCCGGGTCGCTGAAACCACCTGGGTCACCTTGCGGCCGGCGCGGTTCATGCCGGACACCGTCGATGGTCGGGTGCTGTTCGGTGTGGCCACCCGTAAGGCCGCCGGTGGTGCCGGTGGCGGCGTCAGCGACCTTGGGGACATCGTGATGGTGCCCAGCATCCGCGACGCGCGGGAGCGCGCGGTCCTGCACTCCCGTCCGATGTTCGTGCGGCTCACCGACCGCGGCGTGCGTTGGGCGGATGGCGCAGAGCAGCCCTGCGAGGCCGTCATCTGGTGTACAGGTTTCCAGCCCGACCTCGCCCACCTCGCGCCGCTGCTGCCCGGATGGCGGCAGGGGAAGGTGGCGGTCGAGGGCACCCGGTCAATGGACGAGGCCCGCCTTTACCTGCTTGGCTACGGCGATTGGACGGGGCCGGCGTCAGCCACGCTGGTGGGTGCCGGCCGCACAGCGAAAGCGACGGTCGCCGACATCGCCACTCGACTGCGCGCAGCTTAGCGTGCCTCTTGACAGGTCGGCTGCCCGCCGGCCGAGGTGGCGACGCGGCAAGCGGGAGTGCAGGCGAGCGACAACGACGGCGACGCGGAACCAGACGAGGGCCTGCAGCCGTCAGGGGAGGTCGGCGGTGCGGGCGCTGACCCATCGCTGCGCGGCCGTTTGCACGGCGTCCCAGGGGCTGCCCAGCGGCGGGGTGTAGGACAGGTCGAGGTCAGTGAGGGCGTCGACAGTCATGCGGTGGTGCAGGGCGCCGGCGTAGATGTCCACGCGGGTGGCGACTGCGGTGTCGCGGTGGCCGACGAGCTGGGCGCCGAGCAGCTGTCCGCTGCGCTGGTCGCCGGTGATCGCGATCGTGACCGGTTTGGCGCGCGGGTAGTAGGCCTTGTGATCGTCGACGCGGGCCACGTGCGTGGCGGGATCGAATCCGTGCTCTCGGGCATCGGCGTCGCGCAGACCGGTCCGGGCGGCTACGAGGTCGAAGACTTTGACCGCCTGGGTGCCCAGCGAGCCGGCGAACTGCCGGTCGCCGCCGGTGGCATTTTCTCCCGCCACGCGGCCCTGCTTGTGCGAGGTGCTGCCGAGCGGCAGGTACGTGTTCGTGTCCAGGAGCCGGTGGTAGGTGTGCACGCAGTCCCCGGCGGCGTAGACGTCCGGCACCCCCGTGCGCATGTGCCGGTCCACCGCAATCGCCCCGCGCACTCGGAGCCGGACGCCGGCGGTCTGCGCGAGCGCGGTGTCGGGCCGGACTCCGACGACGACAAGCACCACGTCGGTGATCTGGCTGAAGCTGCCGCTATCGCCGAGCTGGTTGGTGGAATGGCCGGTGACCTTCAGCCGGCCGCCCTCGCGTGCCACCTCAGTGACGGTGGTGTCGGTGACGACGCGCACGCCGTGGCGTGTCAGTTCGTCGGCGACCAGCGTCGCCAGCTGCGGGTCGACGGTTCCCAGCACCTGCGGGATCTGCTCGACCACGGTGACCTGCAGGCCTCGGGCGTGCAGGGCTTCGGCCATCTCCAGCCCGATGTAGCCCGCTCCCACGATCAGCGCGGATTCCGGGCCCCGCTGCAGCGTCTCGGCAAGGGAGAGGGTGTCGTCCATGGTGTGCAGCAGATGCACCCCGTCGGCCGGTGTGAGCTCGTGCAGGCCGGCGATCGGCGGGCGGACCGGGACGGCGCCGGTTCCGATGATGAGCCGGTCGTAGCGGAGCTCTTCGTCACGCCCGCCTGGCCCACTGACCGTGACGGTGCGGGACGTGGGATCGATGTGCCGGGCGCGGGTGTCCAGGAGTAGTCGCAATCCGGCGTGTTCGAGGTCGTCGCGTGTGCGGTGGGCAAGGTTCCGCCAGTCGGGCACGTCGCCGGAGATGTGGTACGGGATGCCGCAGATCGAGTAGTTGGGGAAGGCGTCGGCGGCGACCACAGTGGTCTCGACGGACGGGTCGACATGTCGGGCGCGTAGCCCGGCGCTGACGCCGGCATCGCTGCCACCGATGATCAGAATGTGGGTCATGATGCCTCTCCCATCGGCGGCCCTGGACGGGCATCTCACCGCTTAGGTTGCCTGCTTGGCCACGCTGCCCAACAGCAGCCAGCGGGTCGGGGGCGCTGGGGGTTGACTCTGCCGGGTCAGTCCTGCCGGACATCCGACCGGCAGGACTGACCGAGTTCAGGACGTGGCGGCGAGGTACCGCTCGGCGTCGAGGGCGGCGGCGCAGCCGGTGCCAGCGGCGGTGATGGCTTGCCGGTAGGTGTGGTCGACGAGGTCCCCGGCGGCGAAGACGCCGGGAATGTTGGTGCGGGTGCCGGGGGACTGCACGCGGACGTATCCCTCGTCGTCCAGGTCGACCTGGCCTCGGAACAGTTCGCTGCGAGGGTCGTGGCCGATGGCCACGAACACGCCGGTGACGTCAAGGACCGTGATCTCGCCGGTGTGGACGTTGCGCAGGCGCGCTCCGACGACGACACCGTCGTTGCCGATGATCTCCTCGACGACGCTGTTCCACACGATGCGGACCTTGTCGTTGGTGAGGGCGCGTTCGGCCATGATGCTGCTGGCGCGGAAGGTGTCGCGGCGGTGCACGATGGTGACGCTGCGGGCGAAGCGGGTGAGGAAGGTGGCTTCTTCCATGGCCGAGTCGCCGCCGCCGATGACCGCGATGTCCTGGTCGCGGAAGAAGAACCCGTCGCAGGTGGCGCAGGAGGAGACGCCATGCCCGAGGAGTTCCTGTTCGCCGGGGACGCCGAGGGGTCGCCAGGCGGACCCGGTGGCGAGGATGACAGCGTCGGCTCGATAGGCCTGCTCGCCCACGTACACGGTCTTCAGGCCAGGGCCGGTGAGTTCGACGCGGGTGACGTCGTCGGTGATGAACTGGGCGCCGAAGCGGTCGGCCTGCTTGCGAAGATTGTCCATCAACTCGGGGCCCATGATGCCGTCGGGGAAGCCGGGGAAGTTCTCCACCTCGGTGGTGGTCATCAGCGCGCCGCCGGACTGGACGCCCTCAATGACCAGGGGGGCGAGGTTGGCGCGGGCGGCGTAGAGGGCGGCGGTATATCCGGCGGGTCCGGAACCGATGATGATCAAACGGTGGGGGTCGGGCACGAGGGGCTCCTCGATCGGTCCGCCCGCCACCCCTGTAGGGGCGGCGGGCGGTGGGGTGGACTCGTCAGGTGGTGGGGGTGAGGTCGGCGAGGAGGTCCTCCACCCGGGTGCGGATCTCGTCACGGACGCGACGGACCATGTCCAGGCCCTGGCCGGCCGGGTCCTCGAGCTTCCAGTCCTCGTACCGCTTGCCGGGGAAGGCCGGGCAGACGTCGCCGCAGCCCATCGTGATGATCACGTCGGAGGCTTCGGCGGTGGCGTAGTCGAGGATCTTCGGCTTGTTGGCGGTGATGTCGATGCCGACCTCCCGCATCGCCTCGACGGCCACCGGGTTGATCTGGTCGGCGGGCTCGGAGCCGGCGGAGCGGACCTCGACGGCGTCGCCGCCGAGGTGGCGCAGCCAGCCGGCGGCCATCTGGGAACGGCCGGCGTTGTGCACGCAGACGAACAGGACGCTGGGCTTGGACATCAGATGCCTTCCTTGGAGTACACGTGGTCATAGGGCCGATTCACGGGCGTCTCGGCGCGGGGTGCAGGCAGGGACCGGTCTGGGGCGCTGCTGCGGTCGAGCAGGCGGTAGCGGCCGGCGGGACGCGGCGGGTTGAGCAGGCGGCGGTAACGCACCTCTGCCTCGCCGTGCTCCGGGTCGTGGTTGGTCATCGGCGGTGGTCCAGTGCCGGGTCGCGTTCCTCGGCAGGGACGACGACCTGGTCGGCGGCCCGCCCGGCGTCGGGGTAGAGCGCGGCGAGTAGGCCGACGCCGACCGCCAGCCCGACCAGTTGGGCGACGACGAACCCTGGGACGGAAGCGGGGGCGATGCCGGCGAACGTGTCGGTGAACGCACGGCCGATCGTCACCGCAGGGTTGGCGAACGAGGTCGACGAGGTGAACCAGTACGCCGCCCCGATGTAGGCGCCGACGGCGGCGGGAGCGACCGGCGCGCGGCCGGAGCGGGCGAGGGCGAAGATCAGCAGGATCAGGCCGGTGGTGGCGACGACCTCCCCGAGCCAGAGATGCCCGGCGGCCCGGTCCTTGCTCGACCAGGCCACGGCGGACAGGTCGAACATCAGGTTCGCCAGGATCGACCCGCCGATCGCCCCGAGGACCTGGGCGATGACATACCCGCCGAGTTCGCGCAGGGTCAGTCCGGTTCCGACGCGGCGGCCGAGGAACCAGTCGGCGGCGGACACCACGGGGTTGAAGTGGGCGCCGGAGACCGGACCGAAGATCAGGATCAGCGCGCCGAGGGCAAGAGCGGTGGCGACCGAGTTCTCCAGCAACTGGAGCCCGACGTCGCCGGGAGAGAGCGTGGCGGCCATGATGCCGGAGCCCACGACGGCGGTGACGAGCAGGGCAGTGCCGATGAACTCGGCCAGCAGACGCCGCCGGAGTGCGATGGTCATCAGTGTTTTCTCTCCCATGATCTGACTGTCCCCGACAATCGGGGCACAGCGGGTTATCGGGTGGCGGGAACGTCCAGTTCGTCGAGGAGCCGCCGGACCCGGCGCTCGATCTCGTCCCGGATCGGCCGCACATCGGCGACGCTGAGGCCCGCTGGGTCGTCGATGTCCCAGTTCTCGTAACGGGTACCGGGGAAGACTGGGCACGCGTCGCCGCACCCCATCGTGACGACCACGTCGGCGGCGCGGACCACTTCGTCGGTCCAGGGCTTGGGGAACTCCTCGGAGATGTCGATGCCGCGTTCGGCCATCGCGGCGATCGCCGAGGGGTTGATCTCGATGCCGGGTTCGCTACCGCCGGACCAGGCGACGGCGTGGTCGCCGGCGAGGTGGACGAAGAAGCCCAGGGCCATCTGGGAGCGGCCGGCGTTGTGGGTGCACAGGAACAGCACGACGGGACGGCCGTCGCGGTGGTGTCCCTCGACCCGTGCCAGGGCCCGCAACCGCTGGCGGGCGAAGCGCTCGGCGAGCAGGGGCAGGTAGTTCGGGATGCTGGCGGCGGTGGCGAACTGGTCGTAGCTGCTGTGCAGGAACCGCTTGATGGTCTCGGTGCCGTAGATGCCGTCGAACTCGGCGGCCAGCCGGGTTGCTGCGGTGTGCAGGGCGAGCTGCTGGTCGAGAGTGATCTCCTGTTGAATGCGGGCGCTGATGTCGGTCATCGGGTGCCTCTCAACATGGTGGTGGGGGCGAGGCGGTCGACGCGGTCGGCGAGGTCGGCGTAGGCCGCCTCGAACGCTTCGTCGGTGTCGATGCGGACCGGGTCCGGCACGGACCAGTGCAGGCGGGGGCGGACCGGTCCGGTGAGCTCTTCGTGGGCGTTGTCGCAGACGGCGATGACCAGGTCGTCGTCGCGGACGACGTCCTTGACGTGGGCGGTGCCGGTTGCATCGAGGTCGAGGGCGTGGCGGTGGGCCACGGCAAGCGCGCGGGGATGCACTCGGGTCGCAGGCTTGGTGCCGGCCGAGGCGGCTTCCCCATGGGTGCGCCGCTTCCACAGCGCCGCGGCCAGCTGGGAGCGGGCGGAGTTGTGGGTGCAGACAAAGACCACCCGTCCCACATCGGCCAGCGGGGGAGGGGTGAGGGCGGCCAAGGCTGCCGGCTGAAGTCGCAGGTAGGTGCGCCGCCGGTCGCCCTCGGACCGGCCGCGCTGGACGAGGCCGGCTTCGGTGAGCACCTTGACGTGGTGGGCGACGAGATTGGTCGGCATCTCGAGGGTGTGGGCGATCTCCCCGGGCGAGGCGTCGCCCTGGCTGAGCGCGTCCACGATCGCCAGGCGCGCAGGGTCGCCGAGTGCGGCGTGGACCCGTGCGCGCCCGGCCAGGGAAGCAAGCTCAGCGTTCATTGAGTCAACTATCGCTGAGTGATCTGTCGTTCGTCAAATGGGAGTGAGGGATAAGCCCGTCGGGGGCTTGGCGGCGCTCAGTCGACGGGCGGGTTCGATGATCAGGAGGGCGGCGAGGTGCGCATCGCGGTGGCGTGGCGCATCGTGACCAGGCTGCAGACGATCCGAGTGAGGCTAGCGGCGACGGCGAACGTGGCCAGTGACTTCGCCGGAATCTCTGACCGGAGGTGGCTCGCGATCACCGTGAGATCCCCGGCGAGCGCAAGGGCGGCGATGGTGATGGTCGCGGCGAGTGCGTGTTGTGGGCTTGCTTCGGGTAGCCAGCGCATGAGGCGACCGGTCGTGGCCACCGTCCCAGCGGCGGTGGCGATCGCGATGATGATCAGTGGGATGACGGGGATCGCGGCCAATAGGGCGACCAGGCCGGTGCGCCAGGGGTGGGGCTGCAGGAGCAGCAGCCACCAGATGCCCACGACAGGTCCGGTGGCGATGTACCAGGCGATGGTGCGCCGGGCGTAGGCGGTGGCCAGCTCCCCGGCGAAGGCCTCGGCGACCGCTTGCGGGGTGCCGAACTGGGCGATCGCGGCGGCGACCGCCTCACCTTGGGGTAGGCCGGCGGCGGTGCGGTCGGCGACGGCGTGGTGGAGTCCGTCGCGTAGTTCGGCGAGGATCTGCTCCCGACGCCGCCGTGGTCCACGCAGTCGTGCGGCGAGGTCGCCCAGGTAGGCGTCGAGAGGTGCTTCGCCTGCTCGGCTGGTCAGGCGGTCGTTGGCCATGCCCGCCCGCCCAGAACTGCAGTGACGGCGGTGGAGAAGTGGTCCCAGACTGCCCGCTGCTCACCGAGCGCGGCCTGTCCGGCCGGGGTGAGGTGGTAGGCGCGGCGGCGGCGGCCGCCGACGGTCTGCCAGTCACTGGCGATCAGGCCTGCGCGTTCGAGGCGGTGCAGCGCCGGGTAGACGGTGCCGGTCGGCAGGTCCAGTGCCCCGCCGCTGCTGTCTCGCAGGGCTTCGATGACGGCGTAGCCGTGCTGTGGCCCGGGTTCCAGGACCGCGAGCAGCAACGCATCGAGATGGCCTTTGAGCAGTTCCGGTCGCATCGGCAACACCTGTGGCTCCTCGTTCTTGCTGATGGCGGCCCAGCGGTTCTACTGTAGCGTCACAATACTTTGCGGTGCTACACATGGTGGTGGGTGATGAGCTCCAACCTCACGGTGGTGGACCTGGCCGAGGCGAGCGCGGTCGACCGGGCGCTGATCGGTGGAAAGGCGGCCGTGCTGGCGGACCTGACCGCAGCCCGGTTCTCGGTGCCGCCCGGGATTGTGGTCACCACCGGCGTCCTCGATGATCCGCAGCTTGACCGACGGCTCGCGGCCAGTGTCGAGGGCCTGGGCGGGGAGCGGTTCGCGGTGCGTTCGTCGGGAGCGGCCGAGGATCTACCGGATGCCTCGTACGCAGGCCTGTACGAGACGTACCTGAACGTGCCCGCCGACGGGCTGGGTGCGGCGGTGCGGCGATGCTTCGCCGCGGCGGCCAGCGAGCGGGTCACCGCCTACCACCAGCGGCGTGGCGGGGCGACGGCGGCGATGGCGGTGCTGGTGCAGGTGATGGTCGACCCGATTGTGGCCGGGGTGGCGTTCACCGCGCATCCGGTCACCGGCGACCGCGATCAGACGTTGGTGGCCGCCGTCGCGGGGTTGGGTGATCCGCTGGTGTCGGGTGTGACGACCGGCGAAGAGTGGACGGTCACCGCGAGTCGCACCGCGATGACCCGGTCCGGCCCCGGCGGTGGACGGGTCCTCACCGACGTCCAGGCCGACGCGGTCGCGGAGCTGTCGCGTCGGATCGCCGACCGGTACGACGGCCGCCCGCAGGACGTGGAGTGGGCCATCGACCGGGCGGGCCGTCTGTGGCTGCTGCAGGCCCGGCCGATGACTGCGGTGCCGGAGCCGGTGTCGTGGACGGCGCCGGGACCGGGGTTGTGGATGCGCAACTTCCGGCTCGGGGAATGGCTCCCCGAGGCCGTCACTCCGCTGTTCGCCAGCTGGCTGCTGCCGGTGCTCGAAGACGGGTATCTCGATGGGATGTACGGCAGCGTCGGGGTGCGAGTGCCGTTCCGGTACGCGCTGGTCAACGGCTGGTACTACAACGCCACACCAATCCCGTCACCAAAACTCCTCGCTGGGGTGCTGTGGCAGGGACGCTGGCGGGCCGCGAAGATCCTCTTCAACGCGTTGATCCGGGTCAGCCATGACCCGGATGCCGCCGACCGCGCCGTCCTGTCCGAACTGGAGCGGGCCTGGCGTGAACAACAACTGCCCGGCTATCGACGCCTCGTGGCCGCCGCGGAGGCGGAGGTCGACACGGCATCGCCTCGGCGATTGGCCGAGCTCGTCGACGCACTCGGGCGGGAAGCCGGGATCTACCTCTGGTATCTGGCGATCGTCGGCGGGTCGGCGTGGAAGATGGAAGCCTGCCTGACTCGCTTCGTCCGCCGGCATCTCATCGACGTGCTCCCCGACGATGAGGGCGGTGCGCAGGTGCTGTTGCGCGGGCTCCCCGGCGCCCAGCCGGTGGCCGGCGCGCACGCCGTACAGAGCGTCGACTGGTATCACCCGGTCGCCGGAGAACTGGCAACGGGCCGACCACCCCGAGCCGGGGACCGCTACCGCTCGCTTGCCGAACAGCGGATGGTTGCCGAACAACGCTGCCGAGCGACGCTGGCCGACCGCCCGCGGTTGCTGGCTGACTTCGACCGGCTGCTGAAGGTCAACCAGCGCTACGCCGTCATCCGGGAGGAGCAGGCGCGGGAGTTCACCCTCGCCTGGCCGGTCCTGCGGGCCTGCACCGCCCGCCTCGGGCGGCACCTGGTCAACCTGGGAGCTATCGAGCAGCCCGGAGACATCTACTTCTGCACGCGGGATGAAGTGAACAGCGGGATCGAAGGCGACCCCGGACAGCTGAGCGCCAGGGTTGCCGAGCGGCGCGCCCTCTGGCAGCGCCAACGCCGCCTGACCGCGCCGTTGACCCTGGGCCGTCCCGCGCGACTGATCGGCGACGTCATCGAACACGCGGTTCAACAGGCCCGCGGCACCACGGAGACCGCCGAGGGCGCCCTCGTCGGGCATCCCGCCTCGGCCGGCCGGGCCACCGGCGAAGTCGCCATCGTGCACGGACCTGAGGACTTCGACGGCTTCGCCGATGGTCAAGTGCTCGTCGCGAAGGCCACCGCCCCGGCATGGACACCGCTGTTCTCCCGCGCCGCCGCAGTGGTCACCGACGGCGGCACCCTAGCCGCACACGCCTCCCTGGTGGCCCGTGAGTACGGCATCCCCGCCGTCGTCGGCACCGGCGACGCCACCCAACGACTGCGCCCCGGGCAGCTCGTAACCGTCGACGGAACAGCCGGAACCATCACACTCCACACCTAACCTGTCATGCCTGCAGGTGCGGCATGCATGTCGGAGGGGGTGCGCGGCGTCCGGGCGGAGGGTGCTGGAGACCGCCGGGTCGCCGGTGGGCGACCTGGTCAGCAGCAGGTCGCCAGGTAAGACTGCAACTCCGCGAGGGCGGCGAGCGCGCCGTCCCGATCGGCCCGGTAGTACACGGTCTTCCCGTCGCGACGGGAGGTGACCACCCGTCCGCGTCGCAGCAGGGTCAACTGCTGCGACGCCGTGGCCTGGCTGATGCCCGTCCGCTCGGCCACCTCGCCCACCGACAGCTCGGCGCCCTGCGCGAACAGCATCATGATCCGCTGCCTGGTGGGGCTGCCCAAGGCCTTGAGGAACTCCTGCGTCTGCGGCGCCAGGCCCTCCGGGACTCCGGCCGCGCGCGCGGGCGGGGATGCCCCTGCGGGCTGTCCGGTGGCGTCGCTCATGGCCCTACCTTTCCCCACCATCATCATATTGTCATTCAACAAAACGACGATATGATCGTGACATGACCACCCCATCCCAGCCAGTGATCATCGTCGGCGGCGGCCAGTCAGGCCTGGCCGCCGCCCGAGCCGCCCTGACCGCGGGCCTGCGGCCCGTTGTCCTGCAGGCGGGCAGCGAGCCGGTTGGCTCCTGGCCTGACTACTACGACAGCCTCACCCTCTTCTCGCCCGCCCTTTACAGCGCCCTGCCTGGCATGCGCTTCGACGGCGACCCGGACCGCTACCCCCGGCGCGACGAGGTCACGGCGTACCTGCGCCGGTACGCGCAGACCGTGGACGTCGACATCCGCACCCGCACCCGCGTCACGGCCGTGCACCCTCGCCGCGACGGGGGGTACCTCGTCCGCACTGACACCGGGGACGAGATGGCTGCGGTCGGCGTCGTCGCCGCCAGCGGATCGTTCGGCAACCCGTACCTGCCGACGCTGCCCGGCCAGGACGACTACGCCGGCGATCTCCGGCACGTCGCTCACTACCGCCGGCCGGAGGTGTACGCGGGCAAGCGGGTCATCGTCGTGGGTGCCGGCAACTCCGCCGTCCAGGTCGCCTACGAGATCGCCGGCCACGCCCGGGTCACGCTCGCCACCCGGGAACCCGTGCGCTTCCTGCCCCAACGCCTCGGCGGGCGGGACCTCCACCACTGGCTGCGGGTCACCGGCGCGGACCGCCTGCCACGCCGCGTCCTCACCCGACTTGTCCGACACGCCACCGTGCTCGACACCGGCGTATACCGCGACGCTCTCGCCTCCGGGCTGCTCTCCCGGCGGGACATGTTCACCGCCTTCACCCCTGAGGGCGTCATCTGGGCCGACGGCACGCCCGAGCCGGTCGACGCGGTCATCTTCGCCACCGGCTACCGCCCGGACCTCGCGTACCTCAAGCCCCTGGGCGCCCTCGACCATGGCGCGCCCCGGCACGTGGGCGGGATCTCCACCACCCATCCAGGGCTGATCTATCTCGGGTTGGAGTTCCAGCGATCCTTCGCCTCGAACACCCTGCGTGGCGTCGGTCCCGACGCCGCGCACGTCATGACTGCCCTCGCCGCTCACGTGTCCGGACGGCAAGGCCGGCAGCGGACAGCGGACGTCGCCTCGCACACGGGATCCGGCGCTCAACGCTGATCGCGTTGCGCGGTCGGCGCTGGTAGGTACGGGTTTGCCCGCGGCTTACGCCTGCGACGAGGGGGCGGGCTCGACCGACAGCAGGGCGGCGAGCTGGCGCAGGATTCCCGGGCGGGCGCGGTAGTAGACCCACGTGCCCCGCCGTTCGGCATCCACCAGGCCCGCTTCGCGCAGCGTCTTGAGGTGGTGCGAGATCGTTGGCCCGGTCAGGTCGAACGCCGGCGTCAGGTCGCACACGCACGCCTCCCCGCCCTCGGCGGAGGCGATCATCGACATCAGCTGCAGCCGCACCGGGTCGCCGAGGGCCTTGAACGCGGGAGCGAGCACCGCGGCCGTCTCGGCCGGAATCCGACGCTGCGCCAGCGGGGGGCAGCACGGCGTGTCGGCGTTGAGATCGATGACGGCGAGGGGCGCCTGTTGCTTTGACATGTCTCTAGGTTGACATCTCTCTAATCAACGTGCAACTCTCTGCTTAGACGGACGTCAAGACAGGCGTCTGGAGGAAGGGGACCCACCATGTTCGGCTCCACCCGCCGCTCATCCGCTCTTCGCGCTGGAGTCCGGTTCTGCGACTCCTGCGCTCAGGTGTCCACCGCCGACCAGCGTGCGCAGCGCCGCTACGACCGTGCCCGCACCACCGTCTACACGCTGATCAGCCCCCGCTGACGAGAGGACCTGTCATGAGCGACAACACCCAGACCACCGGCGGTTTCGCGGGCGACCCGGCCGCCGCCCTGCAGGTCACCGGCTCCGGCGCCTGCTGCGGCAGCCCCGCCCAGGCCGTCGGGTCCATCCTGCCGCCAATCGGCGAGGCCGCGAGCGCCGGCCCGTGCTGCGGCACCCAGGAAGCCGCGCAAGCGGCCGGCTCGTGCTGCGGCACGCAGGCCAAGGCCGACGCGGTGGCCGCGGGACAGGGGTGCTGCGGATGACCACCCCAGACGACCTCGCGGGCCTGCTCCGGGTAGTCAGCGCCGACCGGATGTCCGCGACCGTCGCCACCCTCGCCTCCGACCGCATGGCAGGACGGCGAGTCGGATCACCCGGCGGCGCGGCAGCCCGGGCGTGGCTCGTCGACGAGCTCACCGCTCTCGGCGCCACGGTCCGGACTGAGGAGTTCCCGGTCCGGGCGGTGCCGCAGGTGCACGAGGCGCCGACGGTCACCTGGGGCGGCGGGAGCAGCCCCATGCCGCTGGTATTCGGTCGCCAGGTCGCGATCCATTCCGCCTCCGCCGACGCCGCCGAGACCCGCCGCGGCCCGCTCGGCGTCGCCGGTGCCGACGACCCGGCCGGGCGGTGGCTCGTGGTGCCGGCGGAGATGAGCCTGTTCGACGCCTACCGGGACACCCGCGGCGCGGCCGGGCTGCTGATCCGCCGAGCCGTCGACGCCGACGGCTGGCAGTTCACCACCCTCGCCGGACCGGACCCGGGACCGCTGCCCGTCCTGACCCTCGACCCGGACACCCACCGCACCGTCCTCGCTGCGGCAACCGACAGCGCCAGCTGGTTCGCCGGCGCCACGCCGGTTCGCCGCGACGACGTCACCGGCACCAACATCCACGCCCGACTCCGGCAGACCGTCCCCGGCGGGGCGGAGCTGCTCCTGACCGCCCACTACGACGGCGTCGGCGACCACCCCGGGCTCCGCCAGCCCGGAGCGTCGGACAACGCCACCGGCGTCGCGGTGGTCCTCGAAGCCGCCCGCGTCCTCGGCCGCGGACTTCCCGACGGCGTCGGGCTCTGCGTCGCGCTGCTCGACGGTGAGGAGGTTGGCGCGCTCGGCTCGGCCCACCACGCCGCGCAGCTGCGCGACCAGGGCGCCGCGCCCCTGGTGGTCAACGTCGACGGAGCCGGCCGCCTGGATGGGGCGGCGGCGGTCGAGGCCGGCGGGCCCGCCCACCGCCTCCTGGCGCTGCTGGACCAGGCCGGCCGGCACACCGGCGTCCCACTCGCTGCGGGGCCGATGGCCTCGGACAACCGCCGCTACGGCGCAGCAGGCCTCGCCGCGGTCGGCATCGGTGCCGGGATGGGCGGCTACCACAGCCCCGCCGACACCCCTGACAAGGTCGACCCGGCCACCCTGGCCGCGATCGCCCGCCTCGTCGTCGCAACCGCCCACCTCACCGGGACGGCGCCTGCTAGGCTTTCATCGCCAATCGGCGATAAACGATAGAGGGAGTGGTGGTGGGCGAACTCCTCGACCGGGATACCGCGCAGACCTACGCCTCGTGGTTCCGGGCCCTGGCGGACCCGACCCGGGTGCAGATCGTGGAGTACCTGGCCCGGCATGCCCGGCCGATGAGCGTGGGGGAGATCGTCGCAGCTGTCGGGCTCGCCCAGTCCACCGTCTCCCAACACCTGAAGATCCTGACCGAGGTGCGGTTCGTGCTCGTCGAGCCGGTCGGCACCGCCCGCCACTACCGCATCAACGACGCATGCGTCGGCTGCTTCCCCTCCGCCGCCGACGTCGTCATGGGCCGACCCGCCCCCACCGTGAAAGGAGCCTGCTGATGGCCGACATCACCGTCCGCCCGATGACCTCGGACGACGCCGATCGTGTCCTCGCCATCTACCAGGCTGGCCTCGACGCCGGCAACGCCAGCTTCGAGACCACCGCCCCGACCTGGACAGCATTCGACGCGGCCAAGCTGCCGGACCACCGCCTCGTGGCCGTCGACGCGGACGACACCGTCCTCGGGTGGGTGGCGGTCTCGCCGACATCGAGCCGCGCGGTCTACGCCGGGGTGGTCGAGCACTCCGTCTACGTCGACCCCGCCGCCCAAGGCCGTGGCGTAGCCCGGCTGCTGCTGGACGCGCTGATCGCCTCCACCGAGGCCGCCGGCATCTGGACCATCCAGTCCGGAATCTTCCCCGAGAACACCGCCAGTCTCACCCTGCACCAGCGGGCCGGCTTCCGCGTCATCGGCACCCGCGAGCGGGTCGGCCGGCACCACGGCCGGTGGCGCGACGTCGTCCTGCTCGAGCGGCGCAGCCCCGTCATCTGAACCCCTTCGGCTCCGCCCGCCCCAGCACAACTGCACCTTCTTGATTCGACAGTTTTCAACACAGAGGAGTTTTCCGATGAGCATCCCGAACGAGCTGCCCGTCGTGGTGATCGGCGCGGGCCCGGTGGGTCTGGCCGCCGCCGCCCACCTGCACGAGCGTGGCCTGCCCTTCCTTGTTCTGGAGGCCGGTGACACCGCCGGCGCGGCGGTGCGGCAGTGGGGGCACGTGCGGGTGTTCTCCCCGTGGCGGTACAACGTCGACCCGGCCGCCCGCCGCCTGCTCGACGACGCCGGCTGGGTCGCCCCGGCCGAGGACGCGCTGCCCACCGGCGCGGAGCTGGTCGCCGACTACCTCCAGCCCCTCGCGGAGCTGCCGCAGCTCAAGCCGCACCTGCGCTACGGCGCGCGGGTGGAGGCGATCAGCCGCCTCGGCCTGGACCGGCTGCGCACCGCCGGCCGCGAGCAGACGCCGTTCCTGATCCGCCTCGCCGACGGTGACGAACTGCTGGCCCGCGCGGTCATTGACGCCTCCGGCACCTGGGGCACCCCCAACGTCCTCGGCGCCTCCGGCCTGCCCGCCCGTGGAGAGAAGGACGTGGCCGCGTACCTGGAGCACGCCCTGCCCGACGTACTCGGCGCCGACCGGGACCGGTTCGCCGGCCGGCACACCCTGGTCGTCGGCGCCGGCCACTCCGCCGCGAACACGCTGCTCTCCCTGGCCGAGCTGGCCGCCGCCGAGCCGGGCACGGAGGTGACCTGGGCGATCCGCTCGGCCAGCCCCGCCCGCACCTACGGCGGCGGCGACGCCGACGCGCTGCCCGCCCGCGGCGCGCTCGGCTCCCGGCTGCGCGAACACGTGGACGCCGGCCGGATCCGGCTGCTCACCGGCTTCTGCGTGCACGCGCTCACCCCGGCCGACGGCCGGGTCGCCGTCGTTGTCCGGCACGCCGACGGTAGCGAGGAGGAGGTGATCGTCGACCGGATCGTTGCCGCGACCGGCTTCCGCCCGGACCACTCGATCGCCGCCGAACTGCGCCTGGACCTGGACCCGGTCATGGGCGCCACCCGGGCTCTCGCCCCGCTGATCGATCCGAACGAGCACTCCTGCGGCACCGTCCCCCCGCACGGCGTCCACGAGCTCGGACACCCGGAGTCCGGCTACTACGCCGTCGGCATGAAGAGCTACGGGCGCGCGCCGACGTTCCTCATGGCCACCGGCTACGAGCAGGTCCGCTCCGTCGTCGCCGCCCTCGCCGGCGACTGGCAGGCGGCCCGGGACGTCCAGCTCGACCTGCCCGAAACCGGCGTCTGCAACAGCAACCCCGCCGAGGCGACCGGCACCGACAGCAGCTGCGGCCCCGCCCCGCAGCCGGCCGGGAAGGGGCTTGCCACGGGCATCGCCGGTGGGCTGCTGTCCGCCCCGCTGAGCCTCATCAGCCTCGACACCTCGACCAGCGGCCAGACCGGCGGCTGCTGCGCCAGCTGATGACCACCACCACGATGGCGCCCGCCGACCCCACCGTCGGCGGGCACCACCGGTGGCGCATCGTCGCCGCCCTCGCGATCACCTCGACCGTCGGCTACGGCACCATCTACTACGCCTACGCCGTGCTGCTCGGCCCGATGGCGACCAGCCTCGGCGCCTCGATCACCGCCGTCACCGGGGCGCTGACCGTCAGCGTCCTCGCCGGCGCGTTGATGGCCATCGCGGTCGGCAGGTGGCTCGACCGGCACGGCGGACGGGCCCTCATGACCCTCGGCTCGATCACCGCCACCGCGCTGCTGATCGCCTGGTCCCAGGTCCAGACCATCGGGCAGCTCTACGCCGTCATGATCGGTGTCGGGATCACCGGCGCGATGGTCCTCTACGAACCCGCCTTCGCCGTCATCGTCTCCTGGTTCACCCCCGACCGACGCCCCACCGCCCTGCTTGCGGTCACCGTCGTCGCCGGGTTCGCCAGCACGATCTTCATGCCACTCACCGGCTACCTGGTCGCCCACCTCGGCTGGCGCGGCGCGCTCCTCACGCTCGCCGCCGTCCACGGCGTAGTGACCGTGCCGCTGCACGCCCTCACCGTTCGCAAACCGCCGCACGTCACAGCGTCCAACCCCACGCTGCGAACGGCCCACGCCTCGCGGCGGACGGCGGCGCGCGCCGCGATGCGCGATCCCCGGTTCTGGATCCTCGCCGCCGCCCTCATCGCCCACGGCGCCGCCACCAGCACCATCGGCGTCCACCTGGTCAGCTACCTGACCAGCCGCGGCCACCCGGCTACTTACGCCGCCACCGCCGCCGGCCTCCTCGGCGTCCTGTCCGTCACCGGAAGACTCGTCCTCACCGCCGCCCGACGCCGACTCCCCGTCACCACCATCGTCGCTGGCGTCTTCGCCATCCAAGCAGTCGCCGTCCTCGCTATGCCCCTCGCCGCCGGAACCCGCGTCGGAGCCATCGTCACCGTCACCGGATTCGGGCTCGGCTTCGGCATCGCCAGCCTCGCCACCCCAGCACTCCTCGTCGACCGCTACGGCACCACCGCCTACGCCACCATCGCGGGACGACTCGCCGCCCCCGTCACCACCGCCAAAGCCGCCGCACCCCTGCTTGCCGCCACGCTCCTACCGCACGGCGGCTACCACCTCTTACTCGCCGCCGTCAGCACCGCATGCCTCCTCGCCGCCATCAGCATGCGCACCGTGGGGGAGGCCAGGACCGACAGCGGCGAGTACCGCAACCAGCCGGACTTACCGCGTCCAGGAACCCGCGTGGCTGCCGTGCCAGGGCCAGATTCAGCTCAAGCACCGGCAGATGGCGAGCGTGCAGAAGGCCGACACAACGACAGCCCGACGTCTACCCCAGGTCCCACGCGGTCCACGTGACGACCCATGGCCGCCCGGGTCGCGCGGCCGGAAGCGGCTGATCCCCGAAGAGAACTGCTCCTACCGCCTCGGCGGCTGCCCGCATCTTCGCCTCCGCGTCCCGCAGCGGATCACACACCACCAGCAGGAGATCGCCGTGAACGAGTGTCTGGGCGTGGTGGCCCGTCTGCTGCCTGATCAGCGACCGAATCTCCTTCCGAAGGACGGCAAGCTGGTCACCGGGGACCTGCCGGACC
This sequence comes from Micromonospora globosa, assembly GCF_000717585.1. Lineage (NCBI taxonomy): Bacteria > Bacillati > Actinomycetota > Actinomycetes > Micromonosporales > Micromonosporaceae > Micromonospora > Micromonospora globosa. The sequence goes on along the minus strand of NZ_JNZR01000041.1, from coordinate 25,326 downwards.
TCCGCGTGCCCGTGCTCACGCACCACGTCGCAGACCACCTGCGCGACGACCGGGACTCTGCGGTCGACCGCCGGCGCGGGGAACAGGCGGTCCATCAGCGTCAGACACCGTCGGCACGTCGGCGCGAACGCCGGCTCCCGGTACCTGCTCAGCGTCCCGCCGTCACCGCCGACCATCAGCGCCCAGACCCGCCCGCACATCGTCGTGTGCTCCCAGATCGGCTCCCGCAGCGCCTCGACGTCATAACGCCGCTGGACTGCCTCACGCTCACTGTCCCCGCCCGTGAGGTAGTGGTCGGGTACGGCGCTGCGGCCCTGCTCCAACGGCCCCTGCCGGCGCGCGAGGTGCACGGCCTCACCGCCGGCGACCGCCACGAGAAGCAGCACGGCCTCCCCGGCGGTGATGACGTTCGGTCCGTGCAGGCCGTCACGCATGCCAGCAGTATGCCCGCCCCCGTTTGATGCCGGGCGGCCACACGCGAGGCTTGGTCCGGCCTCCAGAGCCCGCTGCCGTCAAGCTCGTCGAGCACGTCGACGCGGGACCGCATCTGCCGTTGTCGCCGGCATGACACAAGCTTCCCGCCTGTACGGCGAACAGCTCGTCCGGCCGCTCGTTCCTGCCGCCATGCCCACCTGGCCCCGCCCGTGCCCGAGGCCGATGCCGGCACTGCCCGTTCACGTTCCTCCGCGGGTGTTCGCCGCCGCGCAGGACGTGCTGCTGGGGATGGCTGTCCCGTCGAGCTGCGGCCGGGTGACCGCACAACAGCTCCTGCACCCGTTGGGCTGGGAGCCGGGCCGCCGCCTCGACATCCAGCCACCTCAGGGGATGCTCGTCGTCGGCTCGGCCCACGACGGACGGCACCAGATAGGCAGCCGCGGTGAGCTGCCTCTACCGGCACCTGCGCGGCGGATGTGCGGGATCGAGCCCGGCTGGCCGGTGCTGCTCGCTGCTCTCGTCATCCACGACCTGCTCGTCGTGCACCCCGCCAGCACCGTCATCGGCGTCCTCGCCGACCTACACACTCGACTTGCGGGAGCTGGACATGCCCGCTGACGCCACCGCCGACGCCGCAGCGCGGCAGGTCTTGGCTCACCTCGGCGTTACCCTGACCGACCTCCAATCCCACACCGACGGCCCAGCCCCCCCTGCCGACGATCGCCGAGTACCTACCCCGCGTCATCGCCGCAGCAGGCCCCGGCGCCCAACGCACCTACGGCACCTACTGGCAGCGCATGGCCGCCGTCTGGCGCGACCGACCGCTGGACGCCGTCGCGGCCAGCGACGTCGAGGCCATGACAGCAGATGACCATCACTGCCCGGTCGCGGCGTAACAGCCGCAACGGCCGGCACGCGGGCGAGCATGTCATCGCCGCCGCTCGCGCTTTCTACTCCCGGGCTGTTGCTGATGGTCTGATCGACGCGTCGGCCAGTCCCGCCCATCGTGTCGCCAAACCCCGCCGCCTCCCTAGCACCCGCCGTGCCCTGACGTCCTACGAGTTGGAGGAGATCAATGCGGTGGCACGGACCAGCGGCAATGACGTCATCCTCGACGCCCTCCTGCTACGCCTGCACACCGAAAGCGCCTGCCGGCGCGGCGGCGCCCTCGCCCTGCGGCTTGTTGATCTGGACCGCTCCAACGGCCTCGTGCGCCTGAACGAGAAGAGCGGCACCGTACGGTGGCAGCCGATCAGCCTCGGCCTCGCCGAGCACCTGCACGAACACGCCCGCGTCCGCGGCGCAGTTCTGCCCACCGACCAACTGTTGCGCTACCGCAACGGCCTGCCGATCAGCAGCCGCCGCTACGACCACCTGTGGAAACGCATCGGGGAACGCCTGCCCTGGGTCGTCGTGCACGGCATCTCCACCCACTGGCTGCGGCACACCACGCTCACCTGGGTGGAACGCCACTTCGGCTACGGGGTAGCCCGCGCCTACGCGGGTCACACCGACAGCCCAGCATCGTCCACCATTACCTACATCAAAGCCGATCTCCACGACGTGGCCGACGCGCTGTCGGCGATGACCGGACAGCCACACCCATTCGCAAAAACGAGCGAGACCCCGAACGGCCCGGCGACAGACACCCTGCCCTGATTAGCCTATGTGACCCACCCGGGCGGCGTGCTGGGGAATGGCTCCGCATCGCGCCGAACGGCAATTTCAAGAACTCCGGATTCTTCGGCCGTATTGGTGCCAGCGCAGGCAGCAGAATTGATTGCATTAGTTGCGCCCTGGCGTGCTCGCGGGCAGCTCACGCCTGTAGTGTTACGCATCGTGAAGTGCTAGACTTAACGCATGAGCACCCGTTTGTATAACGGATGCTACATAGGAGTGTTCAGCTCCCCCCTCGGACACAAACCGAATCCCAACGGTGCGTGGCAAGATCTACACTTGCCCGCACCGTTTGCGTTTCCGGGTCGTACGACAGGCGCAGCCCAGGCTGCGGTAGACCTCCAGCTTGTGTTCCGGCTCGGCGTTCCACAGGGCGCGCTCACGAGGTCGCCGAATACTTCGACGATGGCGATGATCTCCTCCTGGCTGAAGCCCGGAGCGGTTTCGGCTTTCTCTTCGATTGGCGTGTGCCGGCGTTGTTCAGCACGCTGGCGTCCGGCCTAAGTTCCGGCGATCCAGCCGGCGACCACGGCCGGGTCGGCGCCGGCTTCGAGTGCCGCTCGATTAGCGGGCCAGTTTCGCGTCGCACTCAGCCACGGTCGGTCCGTCCGGTACGACTGGGGTCACGGCTGGCATGTCGGCATGAGCCTGGTCGAGGAGCGCGGCGACGGTGTGACGCCGCTGTAGCGGCCCGAAGCCCTGGACGAGCCAGGTGTCCAAGGGTTTGACCAGTGCGTCTTCCTGCATGATCACGTTGCGTGGGTGGCTCAAGGCCGTCGCCGGCAGCCGGGCCGCCAATCTCAAGGTCTTGTCGTACGCGCTGGAGGATCAGGCGGCACGGCTCGAGAAACTGTCTGGTCGCGGATCGCGGCAGACGCGGCGGCCCGGGGGCACGCCAAGCTTGGGGCTGTCTCGCTAACGGTGTTTCCGGCGATCTTGGTTAGTAGGTTTCAGCGGCTGGGAAGCGGTCGCTGAAGGTGATGGCGAAGGTGTTCAACGCGGGTTTCCAGCGCATCGTCCATCGGGTTCTGCCTGCTCCGGTGGGGTCCAACGATCGGGTCACCAGGTACAGACACTTCAACGCGGCCTGCTCGTTGGGGAAGTGGCCGCGGGCTTTGACGGCCCGCCGGTAGCGGGCATTGAGCGACTCGATCGCGTTGGTGGAGCAGATGACTGTGCGGATTTCCAGGTCGTAGTCGAGAAACGGGATGAACTCGGCCCAGGCGTTGTCCCACAGCCGGATCACCGCCGGATACCGGCCACGCCACTTGTTGGCCAGGTCGTCGAACGCCGCCCGGGCGGCGTCGGCGTTGACGGCCGTGTAGATCGGCTTGATGTCCCGCTTGAGCTCGTCCCAGTACTTGCGGGAGGTGAGCCGGAAGGTGTTGCGGATCAGGTGGATCACGCAGGTCTGCACCACCGTCTGGGGCCACACGTTCGTCACGACCTCGGGCAGGCCCTTGAGACCGTCACAGACGAGGAAGAACACGTCTTTGACGCCCCGGTTGCGCAGGTCGGTCAGCACGCTCATCCAGAACTTCGCGCCCTCACCGCCAGCGCCGGCCCACAAGCCCAGGATGTCCTTCTCCCCGTCGAGGGTGACGCCGATCGCGGCGTAGAACGGCCGGTTGGCGACCTGCCCGTCGCGCACCTTGACCACGATGGCGTCGATGAACACGGCGGCGTAGATGGCGTCGAGAGGTCGGTGGGACCAGTCGGTCATCTCCTCGATGACCTTGTCGGTGATCCGGGAGATCGTCTCCTTCGACACCGAAGCCCCGTAGATCTCGGCGCACTTCGCCGAGATCTCCCCGGTCGTCAAGCCTTTGGCATACAGCGACAACACGACCTCGTCGACCCCTGACAGGCGCCGCTGCCGCTTGCGCACGATCTGCGGCTCAAAGGTGCCTGCCCTGTCCCGCGGCACGTCAATCTGCACCGGCCCGTTGGCCTCGGTCAACACGGTCTTCGGACGGGTGCCGTTGCGGATGTTGCCCGAACCAACACCGGCCTGGTCGTGCTTTTCGTAGCCGAGGTGCTCGGTCATCTCCTTTTCAGCGCGGTCTCCAGGACCGTCTTGGTCAGCTGCTTCAGCAGCCCGTCCGGACCGGTCAGGGACAGCCCTTGTTCCTTGGCTGCCCGGACCAGATCGGCGGCGGCCTTCGCCTCCGCCGACGGCTCGGGCCGCTTCCTGCGTCCGGTCTGGTCGTTCAGTGTCGCGGTCATCACGGCGCCCTCCTCACCAGGCACAACGCCCGGCAGGTCAGGCCGGAAACACCCTTAGATCCACAGACCCGGAAGGATCGAGAGATGGCAGGAACGAAGCCGTATCCGCTGGAGTTGCGAGAGCGGGCGGTGCGGATGGTGGCGGAGGTGCGGCCGAACTACGAGTCGGACCGGGCGGCGATCACGGCGGTGGCGGCCCGGCTCGGGATCGGTACGGCCGAGACGTTGCGCAAGTGGGTCCGTCAGGCGCAGGTCGACGATGGGCAGGTGGAGGTGCGTTTCCGCCACGCCCGCAAGCGGTCACGCAGCCAGTGGTAGCTGGCCTTGGGCGTACGGGATCCGGTGCCGTAGTCGACGTGGGCCAGACCGAAGCGGGGCCCGTACCCGCGGGCCCACTCGAAGTTGTCGATGAGCGACCAGTAAAAGTACCCCCGCAGATCGAGCCGGTCGTCGACGGCGGCCGCACGGGCCGCCGCCGCCAGGTGCCCGGCCACGAACGAGATCCGTTCCGGGTCCGGCTCGGGTTCGTCCCGCAGGTCGGCGCAGCCGTTCTCCGTCACGTACACGGCAGGCAGGCCCGGGTAACGGTCCGCGAGCCCGGTCAGGGTGTCGAAGAGCCCTTGCGGCTCCACCGGCCAGCCCAGGTCGGTGGTGGGCAACCCGTCTGGCCGTAGCTGCCGGACCCCGATGTCGAACGCGCTGCGCAGCGCCGGGTCGGGCTGCTCGTATGGGGCGTCGGCGACGTGCACCCGGTAGTAGTAGTTGACACCGAGGAAGTCCAACGGTGTCGAGATCACCGCCAGGTCACCGTCCCGGCGGAACGACAGATCGCTCACCCCGGCGTAGAGCCGCTCGAACCCGGACGGGTACGCGCCGCCCAGCACCGGATCCGTGAACTGCCGGTTGAGCATGAGGTCCTGCCGATCCGCCGCCGCCCGGTCGGCCTCGGTATCGCTGGCCGGCACGGCGGGGGAGAGGTTGAGCGTGATGCCGACGCGCGCCCGCGGGCCGGCGGCGGACCGGACTGCGGCGACCGCCCTGCCGTGCCCGAGCAGCAAATGGTGGGCGGCGGCCAGGGCACCGTGTCCTTCGGCGGCGCCGGGCGCGTGCCGGCCCTCCGCGTAGCCGACCATCGACGAGCAGTACGGCTCGTTCAGCGTGATCCAGTCCTGGACCCGGTCACCGAGGACGCCCGCCACCGCGGCGGCGTACTCGGCGAACCACTCGGCGGTATCCCGTACCCGCCAGCCACCCTCGTCCTCGAGCGCCTGGGGCAGATCCCAGTGGTACAGCGTGACGAACGGCCGGATGCCGTGCCCGCACAGGGCGTCGACGAGCCGGTCGTAGTAGTCGAGGCCCCGCCGGTTCACCGCGCCCCGCCCTGCCGGCATGACCCGTGGCCAGGCGATCGAGAAACGGTAGGCGTCCACGCCGAGGCCGGCCAGCAGGTCCACGTCCTCCCGCCAGCGGTGGTAGCTGTCACAGGCGACCGAGCCGGAGGCGCCGTCGTCGACGGCACCGGGGCGGCGGCAGAAGGTGTCCCAGATCGACGGCCCGCGGCCGTCCTCGTCGACCGCCCCCTCGATCTGGTACGCCGCGGTGGCCGCGCCCCAGCTGAAGCCGGCCGGCAGGTCCGGCAGCTCGGGCAGGTCCGGCTGGGTTGCGGCCGCGGCGGCACCTTGGGATGTGGTGGTCATCCCTTCACCGCCCCCTGCATGATGCCGTCGACGAGATGCCGGCCGAGGAGCATGAAGACGACGAGGATCGGCAGCGTGGCGAGCAACGTGCCGGTCAGCGTCAGGGTGTAGTCGGTGGTGTAGCCGCTGGCCAGTGCGGAGAGCGCCACCTGCACGGTCGCGTTGTTCTGCAGCACGACCAGCGGCCAGAAGAAGTCGTTCCACGCCTGCATGAAGGTGAACAGCCCGAGCACCGCCGCGGCGGGGCGGGCCGCCGGCAGGACGATGTGCCAGTACAGGCCGAACGTGCTGGACCCGTCGACGCGGCCGGCCTCCAGCAGTTCGTCGGGCACGGCGCGGCCGAGGTACTGGGTCATGAAGAAGACGCCGAACGCGGTTACCAGCCCAGGCACGATCACGGCGGTGAGGCGTCCGGTCCAGCCGAGGTCGGCCATCAGGATGTACAGCGGGATGATGCCGAGCTGGTGCGGCACCATCGAGGTCGCGATGGCCACGACGAGAAGCGCCTTTCGGCCTCGGAACCGCAGTTTGGCGAACGCGAACCCGGCCAGGGTCGAGAAGAACACCACGGAGACGGTGATTGAGCCGCTGACGATGAAGGAGTTCACCAGGGCCCGGCCGAAGTCGGTCGTGTCGAACACGCGCGCGATGTTGTCGAAGAGGTGCCCGCCGGGCACCAGGGCCGGCGGCACCTTCGTGACGGCGTCGCTGGTCTGCGAGGACACGACGATGGACCAGTAGAGCGGGAAGACCGACCCGGCCACGACCGCCAGCAGGGCGCCGTAGCTCCAGACCGAGCCCTTGCGTGGGTACCCGAAGCTCCGGCGCCGGTGGGACCGGCGTTGCGGCGGCGAGGGTGTGGTGCCGGTCTGTGCGGGGTCCGCGAGGGTGGTCACGGCGTCCTCCTCAGTCCTCGTCCTTGGCGATGCGCCGGGTGAGCAGGAAGTTGATGATCGCGAAGATGGCGATGACCAGACAGAGCGTCCAGGCGACCGCCGAGGCGTAACCGAAGCGGAACTCCCGGAACCCCTGCTCGTACATGAACAGGGCGACGGTCTGGAACTGCCGGTCGGAGCCGCCGGTGGGCGTCTGGGAGCTGGCGAACAGCAGGGGTTCGGCCATGATCTGCAGGCCGCCAATCGTCGAGATCACCGTGGTGAAGATGATCGTCGGCCGCAGCATCGGGACGGTGATCCGCCTGAACTGCTGACCCTGCGACGCGCCGTCGAGGTCGGCGGCCTCGTACAGGTGGTGCGGGATCGCCTGCATCGAGGCGAGGTAGATGAGGGCGTTGTAGCCGGTCCACCGCCAGGCGACGATGAACGAGATGGCCAGGTGGGAGCTCCAGGTGTTGGCCTGCCAGTCGATCGGGCCGATGCCGACGAGGCCGAGCGCCCAGTTGACCATGCCGAAGTCGCGGCCGAACAGCTGGGTGAAGACGATCGTCACCGCCACGATCGAGGTGACGTTGGGCAGCAGCACGCCCATCCGTAGCGCGGTGCGGGCCCGCAGCCGGTGGTTGAGCAGGTGGGCGATCCAGAGCGCGGCGAGCAGTTGCGGCACGGTGGACAGCACCCAGATGCTGAGTGTGTTGCCCAGGGCGTTCCAGAAGTACGCGTCCTGCAGCATCTCGCGGTAGTTCGCGAGGCCGACCCAGCGGTGCGACCCGGAGTCGAGCAGGTCCCAGTCATTGAACGAGACGTACGCCGTGTACAGCAGCGGGAACAGCCCGAACGCGCCGAACAGCAGGAAGAACGGGAGGATGTAGAGGTAGGGCGAGCCTTTGGTGTCGAGCCGGCTCAGGCCGGCCCGGCGGGCCTGGTGGAGGTAGGTGGCCATCGTCGATCCTTCGTCGCCGAGGGCCGCCGGCGGTCAGGGGCGACCGCCGGCGGCGCGGGTCGAGTTACTTGGCGAGGCGCTCGACGTCGCTGACCATCTGCTTCCAGGACTCGTCGGAGCTTTGCTTGCCCTGTTCGATGCGGACGAGGGCGTCGCGGATGGTGGTCTGCACATCCCCGGCTCGCGGGCCCTGGTGCTGGGGCTTGAGTTGCTTTGCCGCGGTGGTGAAGAGCTGGCCCACCGGGGCGTTGTTGAAGAAGGCGTCCTTGTACTGGGCAATGTCAGGCTTGTCGTACAGCGCCGGGATGGACGGCAGGTTGCCCCGCGCGGTGAACACCTTGGCCTGCTGTTCCGGGGCGGTCAGCCACGCCGCGAGCTTCTTGGCCTCCTCGATGTGCTTGCCCTGCTTGGGAACGGTGAGGTACGAGCCGCCCCAGTTGCCGCCGCCGCCCGGGACGCTCGCCACGTCCCACTTGCCGGCGGCATGCTTCGCCTGGTCCTTGATCTTGGCCATCATCCAGGCCGGGCACGCGATCGTGGCGAACTGGTCCTTCGCGAAGCCGTTGTTCCACTCCTGCGAGCTGCCGATCAGCCTGGCCGACAGGCTGCTCTGGATCGCCGTCACCGTCAGGTCCCAGGCCTTGCGGACATCGGGGTTGGTTCCCACGACGATGCCGTTGTCCTCGTTGTAGTACCCGACCGGGGCCTGGCCGATGATGGCGTTGAACAGTTGGCCTCCGCCATCGAAGAAGGCGCTGCCGGCCGGGGCCTTCGCCGCGTACCGCTTGCCGAACTCGATGTACTTGTCCCAGCCGCTGCCCCAGGCGGCCGACACCTGGTCGCGGTCGAACGGCATGCCGGCCTTCTCGAACAGGTCACGCCGATAGCAGATGGCCAGGCCGCCGACGTCGGTGCCGTACCCGATCTGCTTGCCGTCCTTGGCCAGCGACGCCGCCCACTTCCAGTCGAGGTACTCGGACTGGCGGTCCTTGCCCAGGTCGACGAAGAGGTTGCCCCGCTCGCGCATCTGCGCGATGAAGCCCGTGTCGACGCCCTCGATGTCGCCCGCGCCGGAGCCGGTGGCCAGGTGGGTGATCAGGTCGCGATGATGGTCGTTGTAGGCGGCCGTGTGCTCCTGGATCGTGATGTTCGGGTGCGACTTCTGGTACTCGTCGTACAGGTCCTGGTACCCGAAGTTGCCGAACAGATTGACGTTCAGGGTGATCTTTTCGTTGCCGCCGCCGGAGCTTTCGTCAGTGCCGGTGCCACACGCGGTCAGCAGTACTCCGGCGGCCAGGATGGCTGCCGTCAGTCGCAACAGTCGGTTTGGGTGCATACCAGGGAACCCTTTCGTGCGATCATGTAACCGGTTACTTGAAACCGGTTACATTGTCGGCGAAGCGATGGCGGTGGGGCGGGTGGAGTTGGATGAAGATCGGATGCTGGCCGAGTCGAGGGTGACCGCCGGTGAGCGCCTTTCCTGGGAAGTGTGAACGGTTTCGGCTAGGGGGTGTCAAGTTACGAAACGGTAACGGTCGATGCAGCTTGACCGGCGGACATCGCTGACGCTACGGTCGTGAAACCGGTTACAGATAAGGCACCACATTGACCACAATTAGGGAGTTGGCGCGCCGCTCCGGCGTGTCCGTCGCCACCGTGTCCCGCGTCTTCAACACCCCCGAGGTCGTCAGCCAGCACACCCGCCAGCGCATCCTCGACCTGGCCGCCGAGATCGGCTACCTGCCGAACGGGTCGGCCCGGACGCTCGCCACGAAGAAATCCAACATGGTGGGCCTGGTATGGGACACCGACCATCGCCGCCCTGGATGGCGCCACCCGTTCCTGCAGGAGATCCTCGTCGCGCTCAAGACGGCGCTCAGCGCGCACGGGCTGAACCTGCTCATGCTCGCCGGCCACGACGCGGCGGGGCCCGACGACGGGCAGCGATACGTGCGCGCCGTCCGCCAGCACAATCTCGACGGCGCCGTCATCATCGACAACGGCACCCGGGATCCAGCCGTGCTCGCCCTCGTCGAAGCCCAGGTGCCGTGCGTCGCTCTCGACCTGCGGGTCGACGGCCCGACGTCGACCTACATCACCTCGGACAATGCCGGCGGCGCGGCGCTCGCCGTGCGCCACCTCGTCGAACGCGGCCACCGGCACATCGCCACCATCACCGGCCCGCTGCGAACCTGGCCGGGAGCCGAACGGCTCGTCGGCTTCCGGGCCGCTCTGGCCGGGGCCGGCCTGCCGCTCGCCGACAGCCACGTCATCGAGGGAGACTTCTATCTCGACGGCGGTCACGCCGCGATGAACCGGCTGCTCGCCCTCGACGACCGCCCTACCGCAGTGTTCGTCGCCGGTGACGAGATGGCTGTCGGCGCGATGCGTGCGGCCCAGGCGGCCGGCCTACGGATCCCCGACGACATTGCGATTATCGGCTTCGACGACATCGAAGTGGCCGCGCTGATCCCGCCCGGGCTCAGCACCGTCGCCCAAAACAAGCCCGGCTTCGGCACGGCCGCCGCCGAGGCGCTGGTCGCCATGCTGCACGGCGGCGACGACCCGCCCAAGCCGACCGTGTTGCCGACGACGCTGGTCGTCCGCGGCTCCACCTGACCCGAACCGCGCGACGTCGGCGCCGTCCCGCTCTGGATCGTGCTACTGCTCGCGGTTGCTGTTGCCGGAGCCGCTGTCACCGCCCCCGCAACCGGGCCTGCCTCGAGCGTCACACCCGTGCCTGGGCGAGGTCGCGGCCGGCGGTGGCTCGAATGATCCGGGGCCAGGTCCATGCGGCGCGCAGGATGAAGGCCAGAGGAGCGGGTCCCACAGTTCGAAGTCTTGATGGCGGCCATCGGGCGATGGAGCGACTGGGTCTCGTCGCCCGCCCGAAGTGGTCACCGAGGCCGGGCAGAACGGAAGGCTTTGGCCTGCGGTGATGTGGGCGATGAATCCGGTGTGACCTCCCAGAGAACTCCGGAGTGGTCACGCGCATCGCTCCCCGCTTGACTGGTGTCGGCTGTTGTCTCGAAGCTCGCTGACGTCAGCCAACAGGGCTTCGTCGCGTCACCGCATGGCACGGATGCCATCGCGGTGACGTCGGCATGCATCCCGGGGCTGAGACTCGAATCCCACCCGAAGCCTGCTGACCAGGGCATCGTGCTCGGTGACCTCTTCGGCGAGCCCGAAGGTTCATGCAGCCGGGTTTCCTGACCGACGCGACGCTGTCCGGGCGGGAGGTCAGCTAGACCTCGGGTCCCTAAAGTCTCTGCTGCCGCGCAGATGGTCAGCCGGTGCTCTCAGGCACGGGTGCGGATGGCCCTGACACTTGCCATCACTTCCGAGGCCGCGATTGCAGGGGTTGGGATGGATCGGGGAGACAGACGCACACGCGGAGCGGCTCGGGCTCTTCCGGGCCGAGTACGGCCACCGGTTCGGCGTGCCGGCCGAGGCCGCAACGGAGACGTAGCGGGTGCCACTCAGGTCGGCCGCACCAGCTACCGCCTCGAAGATCCCGGCTAGGCCCAGCAAGACAGCCGCCAGTCGTAGGCCACGACCTGCTGACCTGGCAGGTCAGCGACAACGGGCCCGGGCTGGGTGAGATCTGAGCCGCGGCCCGCCGAACCAGTTGGGCCGCCGTTCGGCGTTCATGCGCTCACCACGCCATCGCGATGATCATCTGCTCGGCAGAAGGTTGGCCATCTCGGTCTGGAGCCAGCCCAGCATTGCCCCCGTGTTCTCCTCCCTGGGTCCGACGTTCGGGCCACGAGTCGCGCAACGCCGCGTCGACCTGCGGCCAGTCGGGCATGGATGCACCGGGGTGGGTGTCCACCGCCCCGGTCAGCGGCAACGCGAAGGAATTCTCCTGCCCCTCGACCCTCGCCATGACCTCCGGAACGACCGCGATGCCCGAGGGCGTGGTCATCGATCGACCTGCGGTCGTCACATCCGACTGAAGCTGTCGATGCCTCCGTCCGCAGCCGCAGGAGGGCCGGGGCGTTACGCCATCTCGGCATCCCCACGGACCCGCGGGGGGCGGGCGACCGTGCGGCGCTCCGGCCTCGCTGCCGGGCCGGCCGTCGAAGGCGAGCGGACGGGCGCGGGCAGCCGTTCGATTTGGCGGTACCGCATCCCGCCATCAATCGATACTCTTCTATAAAAGCTCGTGCGAGGGAGCCCGTCGGAACGGCATCCGCCGTTCCTCGGAAAGGAGTGCGGATGAGACACATGTTGCGGCGCGGTGCGCGATACGCGGCGGTAGTGCTCGGCGTGTGGGCGCTCGGGGTGAGCATGCTGCCCGCGTCCGCCTCCGGGGCGAATCCGGCCCGGCCGGTGGCTCCGGCGTCGGTCCGGGCGCCGGAGGCTGCACAGTTCTCCGCCGAAGGCGTCACCACGGTGGGTGAGCTGCGCACACTCGACACCACCCGCACCGCCGACCGGCCGGGTGCGCGTCAGCTCATCCGGCATCCCGGCGCCACGTACATCAAGGTCCACTTCAGCGCACTGCGGCTGAACGAGGGGGACTACGTCACGGTGTCCAGCCCGGATGGCCGGGAGACCTACCGGTACGACCGGAGCCTCGACCGGACGACCGGCTCGGACTACACCACCGACGGCGGGCCGGGCTTCTGGGCGATGTCCGTGACGGGGGATACCGCCGTGGTGACGCTGCACAGCGCGCGGCCCGCTCGCGCGGTCGTCGACATCGACCGGTTCTGGCGAGGGTACGACCAGGCCGAGATCGCCCAGCACAACTTCTCGACCACGTCCGTCTGTAGCACCGACGCCCGCCGGGACGTGGTCTGCTACCAGAGCACACACCCCACCGAGTACGCCCGGGGCCGGGCGGTGGCACGGTTGCTCATCGGTGGCGGCGGACTGTGCACCACCTGGCGGGTCGGGAACACCAACCGGATGCTGACCAACAAGCACTGCTTCTCGACCCAGTCCGCGGTCAGCGCCAGCGAGGCGCAGTTCAACTACCAGTGCGCCACCTGCGGTGGCAGCAACCCCGGCCCGGGCACGAAGGTGAGCGGTGCGACCCTCTACCGGGTGAGCAGCGGTGGCTCGGGTGAACTGGACTACGCGCTCTACTCGGTGAACAATTTCGCCGCGATCCAGGGGTTCGGCACGCTCTACCTGAGGACGACCGCGACCAGCACCGGCACCCGGATGTACGTGCCCGGGCACGGTGATGGCAGCCCGAAGCGACTGTCGATCTACGAGGACACGCAGAACGGTGGTGTCTGCACGGTGCGCAACGCGAACTACAACACCTGGAACATCAGTTACAGCTGCGACACCTCGGGCGGCAACTCGGGTTCCCCGGTACTCGACGCCAGTCACCGCGTCATCGCCCTGCACCACCTCGGTGGGTGCCCGTCCAACCAGGGGGCGAAGGCACACCTGATCTACAACGAGATCGCCGGGCTGATCGACAACGGCTGACGGGCGCTTGCCGGTGGCTCGCCGACCGCACCCGGCGGCCGGGCCACCGGCGCGTCGCGGTCGCCACGCGCCGGCCGACGGTCGGTCCGTTGCCCCCCACCCGCACTCGACCCGAGTCGTTGGTTGACACGACGAGCGTCGATTGGTCAGTCTGGGAGAGCGCTCTTGCGCGCCGGGAGGTCAGCCGCCTCTCGTTTCTAGCGGGAACCGGTCGATGCCATGAGACGGCAGCGGATGCTCGGCAAGCTCCTCGTCGCCGTCCTGCTCGCCGCGGCCGGCTTGTGGCAGGTGGGGTTCGTCTACTCGCCGGCCGAAGCCGCGCAGAGCATCCGTGCGGCGGATCCCAGTGTCATCCGGGTCGGCGGCACCTACATCTCCACCCAGTCGGTCGGTGACGGCATCGCCGTTCGTCAAGCCTCGTCACCCGACCAGTTGAGCGGGGCGGTTCAGCGCCAGGTGTGGACGGACACCCGGGGCCGCGGCGGCGTCTGGGCACCGGAGATCGTCCTCGACGGTGGACGCTACTACATCTACTTCGCGCTGGGCGCGGGCAGCAGTCGCCGCACGTTCGTGATCAGCTCGACGTCGCCGGACGGTGGGTACACTGCCGAGCAGAAACTGGCCCTGCCGGACGACAAGTGGGCGATCGACGGGTCGTTGTTCACGTTCAACGGACAGCGCTGGTTCGTCTGGTCCGGATGGGCCGGTGACACCAACGTCGAGCAGAACATCTACCTCGCCAGGATGAGCAGCCCGACCACGCCGGTCGGGGCGCGCTACGTCATCTCCCAACCCCGGGAGCCGTGGGAGCGGGTGGTCGGCAACCCGTTCATCAACGAGGGGCCGGAGCCGATTCGAGACCCGAATGGCCAGTTGCACATCGTCTACTCCGCCAACGGCAGCTGGAGCGACCAGTACTGTCTCGCGGACCTGCGACTGCGGGCCGGAGGCGACCCGACGTACGTGTGGGACTGGTACAAGTCCAACGGCTGCCTGTTCGGCTCGAACCGGTCCACCATGATGTCCGGCTGGGATCCGACCCTCTACGTCAACGGCCCCGGGCATCACACCTTCGTGCTGCTGCATGGCGACATCGCCACGAGCCCACCGGCCGGGCCGCGATTCCCGCTGATGTTCCACGCGGTGCCGAAGGGAACGCCCTACACCTGGAGCAACCGGTTCTGGTACACCGGCACGTTCTGCTGGTGGGGCAACACCACCTACCGGCGGGCTAACGTCCCCGGCCCGAACACCGACACCGGCTGGAGCCTGAAGTTTTTCGAGTAGCGGCCGGTAGGGGGACCACACGGGCGGCGGACAGCGCGGACGCCACTCGTCCGCGTGTCGGCATCCGGGCCCGCCCGGTGGCGTGCAACAGGAGCGTGCCGGGGCGGGAGGGAACGGGCCCCGGCCAGCCGGAAGGCCGCCGCCACGTGGCCAAGCTCCACCTCGCCCAGCGGCGAGTCGGTTTCGGCTGCGGTGAGGATATCGAGGGCACGTGTGCCGGCTCGTGGTGAGCCATCGTCCCTCTTCGAGGGCGGGCGCCGGTGCCGGGGCCCCACGGCATGCGGAACTGGCGTCGCGCGTGTGTCCGGTCCACCCCGCGCAGGGTCAGCCGGCGACCTGGTCGAGCAGTTGCAGCAGGTCGTGCGCGGCCAGTTCGACGTCTTTGTGCCGCCACTCCGAGGCGCGGTAGACGCACGCGACCAGACCGGACCGGTGGACGCGGCGGAAGTCGCCGTAGGCGAAGGCGTACCGGGCCTTCGTCTCCTCGTTCGCACCCTCGGTACGGCCAAGGAACCATTCGCCATACTCGCGCCACGAGTGCTTGTCGAGGTAGCCGTTCTCGTCGGTGGCCCGGGGCTGGACAACGCCCCAGTCACTGTCGAGCACGTACTGGCGCGCTTCGATGAGCCGCCGGGCGCGGACGACAGCCGCCTGATCCACCGAGTACGAGGCCATGCCCGGCAGTATTCCCCGGCGAACGATCCGCCATGCCTACCGAGGTGGCCTCCAGGGTCCGGTCCGGCCATCCTGACTGGCGGAGTAGCGGGTCCGCCTCGGCGGGCTCGTCGGTCCGCCGGGGCCGTCGGTCACCGTGGGCGCAGCGCGGAACCGGCTCGCCAGCACCCCGCGACGAGGGTGATCGGCGCACCGTCCGACACCGGTCACTGCCGGCGACGGCCGCACCTGAGCTGGCACGTCCCGGAGCGACACGGCGCACCTCGGACCGCCCCGGGCGGGACGCCGTGTCAGGCCTCGGATCAGCCGGAGCGCCACTTCTGGTTGGCGGTGCCGGCGCACTCCCAGAGTTGCAACCGCGCACCGTCGTTGCCGTTCCAGTCCTTGATGTCGACGCACTTGTTGGCCTGCGGGTTGACCAGGTCGCCGGCGGCGGACAGCACGAACTGCTGGGCCGGGTTGCCGCTGCAGGTGGCGATCTGGATGACCGCTCCGTTGTCCCGGGAGCCCCAGGCGACATCCATGCACATGTTGTTCTGCGTGCGCAGGCTGCCGCCGGTGAACGTCCACGCCTGCGCGGCCGTGCCGTTGCAGTTCCACGCCTGCAGCGGGACCCCGTCGGAGAAGTTCGAGTTCGGCACATCGACGCACTTGTTGTTCCAGTTGCTGATGATCCGGGTGCCGGAGCCGCCCCCGCCGGTGGTGACCAGACTGAGTCCGAAGACACCGAGGATCTCGTTGACCGGCTGGAACCACATGGTGCCGCCGGTGGTGCAGTTGCCGGATCCGCCGGAGGTGACTCCCTGGGCCTGGTCGCCGGAGAGCCAGGCGCCGCCGGAGTCGCCGCCCTCGGCGCAGGCGTTGCTGCGGCTGAGCCCGTAGACCGCGCCCTGCGCGTAGTTGACCGTCTCCTCCCGGCCCAGCAGTACGCCGCACCGCCAGCCGGTCGTGCGTCCCGACCGGCACACGGAACTGCCGATCACCGCGTCCCGGGACCCGGCGACGGGAGCATTGCCGCCGGCGTAGTTGTTCACCCAGGGCCGCGGCGTCCAGTCGGCGTTGGTGCGGACCCAGGCGTAGTCGTTGCCCGGGAACGACGAGCCGGCGAAGGTGCCCTGGGCTGCGTTATTGAAGCCGCGGGTGGGGCTGCCGGCGGCTCCGCAGTGCCCTGCGGTGACGAACCCGCCGACCACGGCGAAGCCGACGGAGCAGAGTACGTTGCCGTTGATGACGAACTGGTCGCCGCCGCGGATGTCGTACATCGGGCGCGGCGCGTCGGGCGCAGGCGCGTAGCGAACGAGCGCGTCGGCGAGGCCGGCGCCGCGCACGAACGCTCGGCCGGTGCGTTCCTGTCCCGGTGCCACCCGCACCACCACCTGGTTGGCGGCGACGTCCACGTACCAGCCGCGGACGGCGGCCCCGGGCGGTTGACCGGCGGCGCTCCGGTCCAGGGCGGTACGCGCCGATGTCAGGCTCGTGAGCGTCCGAGGGACGAGCCTGGGCCGGGCTCCCTCGGCCCGCACCGCGTCGGCCGCGGAGGCGTCGGTGACGGCGACCGTGAGCGGGCCGTCCGTCTCCAGCCACGAGCCGGCGTACCCGGTGCCGAGGCGCCCGCGCAGCCGTCGGTCGACCAACGCCGCGGCGGCCTCGGCCGCGAGCCGGGCGGTGAGTTGGTCGTCGGTCAGGTGCAGGTCGCGGCGCATCGCGGCGGCCATGCCGAGCGGCAGGCCGGCCACGGCCGGCCGTGCTTCGGAATGGTGGGCGATGTGAGCCGCCGCGGGGACGGCCGGGACAGACAGGCCGAGCATCGCAGCGGTGAGCAGCGCAGTTGTCTTGATCATCGAACTCCTTCCGGTTGTTCGTGACGCACCGGAGGCGGCGCGGGAGAGCGCTCTCAGCCTGAAACCGTAAACAATCCTTGTCAATAGATTGAACTCGATTTATTCCCTAGTTGAGCGGCCGTCGCGCCCGTCTCGGCGGATCGACGGGACGAGCGCCGGTCACCACCCGGACGTCAGCGGGAGCTCCACGTCTGGTCGGACTGGCGGTTGCCCGAGTCCCATATGGCCGACCGGGGTGCCGTCCACCGTGACGCACTGGTGCGGGCCGTCCTGGTCGTGTTTCCTAGGCGACATTGCGTCGTGGCGCCTGTGCGGGCACCGCTCGGAGCGGTGGTCATCGGCACCTAGACTGCGCCGATGGATGCTGAATTCGCGGCCAACGCCGCGGCCACCGCCGCGATTTTCGGGGTCTTCGGGATCGTCTGGTTCGGCTGGGCGCAGGAGGCACCGCCCAGGGCGTGGCGTCCGTGGCTCGGCATCGGTTCGGTGTTGTCTCTGGTCGCAGCGATCATCGGCGGCATCGTCACCGCACGCACCTGGGACAAGGGCAGTTCCGTGGACGAGAGGACGGGGCCGGTCTTCGGGGTGATCGTCCTGATCGAGGTGGTCCTCTGTGCCGTCGGCGCGATCTGGCTCCGGCGCGCCGGCCGCACCTCCCTGGTTCCGGTTTGGATCGCCCTGATCGTCGGCCTGCACTTCTTCCCCCTAGCGCCGCTTCTGGGGTATCCGGCCCTCGCGATCTGGGCCGCGCTCGTCACCCTGGTCGCGCTCGTCAGCGTCCCTGTCGCCCGACGGTGCGACTTCACCCCCAGCGCCGTCGTCGGTGCCGGCACGGGTGTGGCCCTCCTGGCCGGAGCGGCGACCGCACTGGTGCACGCGCTCACCTAGGTGTATTGCCGGAGTCGCTGGTGCCGCACAGCGCTGGGACGTGTCTGACCGACGGCGACACGGTGGGCGGTGCGCGACGCCGAGCTCCGCGCCGATGCGCCGGACGGATCGGCCGTCACGGCCGCAGGGACGGGCGCGCCGGCCGGCAACGGTGAGCCCGGGACGACTTGCGGCGGGTGCGGCTACGCCCGCACCGTCACGCCGGCTGGGCGGGTCACGCTTCGGCCACCGGTTTGTGCCCGCAGGCCAGCTCCCAGCCGCCGGGCAGCACGGCCACCCGGTCGAAGCCGACCTCCTTGAGCAGACTGGTGTAGAACTCCACCTCCCGCAGCCGACTGACGCAACTGTCGACCCCGATGAGGAAGTAGCTCCAGAAGAACTGCATCGCCAGGCGGTCTGGGGTGCGGAACTCCTCGCAGATCACCAGCAGCCCGCCCGGTTCGAGGGCCGCGTACGCCTTCTCGACCAGCCGGCGGGCGACGTCGTTCGGCCAGTCGTGCAGCACCCGGACGAATGCCATGGCGTCGTAGCCCGAGGGCAGCGGCTCGGCGAAGAAGTCGCCGCCGACGAAACCCAGCCTGTCGACATGCCCGGTGCGGGTCCGGGTCGCCTCCACCAGCGGAGCCACGGCCGGCAGGTTGTACACGTCGACCCGTAGCCCAGGCGCGTCGTCGAGGATGTGCGCGGCGAGCGTGCCGTCACCCCCGCCGATGTCCAGCAGACGGCGCCGGTCCGACCACAGCCGGCTGGCGTTGCGATGCATCGTCTCGATCACCGGACCGAGACCGACGGCCATGCTGCGCTCGAAGTCGGCGGTCTGTTCGTCGGTCTTCGGGGGCCAGGCGAAGTCGTCGTCGCTCATGCTCACCTCGCCGCGCAGGCTCTCGGCCAGCCGGCCGTGCAGCAACCGCCAGGGGTAACGGTCCCGGTCACGTTCGACAGCACCGGGGCCGACGACCGCCATGACGGCATCCCGGAGGCCGGGTACCGCACGGTACGTTGCCATCGCGATGTCGTCACCTGGCTCGCTGCGCTCAACGACACCGAGGCTTTCCAAGCAGTCGAGGAACTTGTAGAGCCGCAGGGGCCGCACGTCGAAGCGGGCGGCCAGCTCACCGAGGCTCGCCGGCCCGGGCTCCAAGGCGTCGAGCAGACCCGTGCCGAGCGCGGTCTCCAGCACGTCCATGGCCTTCGGCCCGTTGGCGAGCAGACTCATCAGCGCGCGTGGGGACAGCGTGACCTTCACCGTTTCAGCTCCTCTTCCAGGGCGTCCATGAACGTGTCGATCTCGTCGAGGGTGTTGTAGACGTGCGGGCCGACCCGCAGGTAGCCCCGCCAGCTGCAGACCATGTCGCGAGCGACCAACCGCCGCTTGACCGCCTCGCCGTCGGCGACGTCCAGGCACACGACGCCACCGCGCCGGTGCGGCTCGGTTGGGCTGACCACGTCGATGCCAGCCACCGCGGCCCGCTCCAGGATCCGCTGGGTGCAGGCGAGCGAGTGCCGTCGAATCGGGCCGGCACCTACCCCGGCCAGCAGATCCAGGCCGACCTGGGAGATCAACGAGGTCAGGGGGAACGGCGTCCCGCCGGCGAACCGTCGGGCCCCACCGGCCCAGCCTGTCGACGGCTGGAATGTGAAGGCCCGGTCACCGGCCTGCCAGCCGGTCGCCGCTGGCTCCAGCTGCGGCACCAGACCCGGGCGCACGTAGAGGAAGGCAGTGCCGACTCCGCAGAGCCACTTGTGCGCGCCGCCGAGAACCACGTCGACGCCGAGCGCCGTCACGTCCATCGGCATGACCCCTACGCTCTGGAAGGCATCAACGACCACCAGCGCGCCGACGTCGTGGGCGCGCCGCACCAGCCGGGGCAGGTCGACGGTGGCCCCCGAGGAGAAGCTGGCGTGCGGGATGCACACCAGCAGCGTGCGTTCGTCGATCCGTGCCTCGACGGCGTCCTCGTCGAACCGCGGGCCGCCCGAGCCGACCACGTCGAGCCGGGCGCCGTACCGACGGAACGCGTTCCAGATGAACGGCACCGTCGGATACTCCAGATCGGTGGTGACGATCCGGTTCCGCGGCGGACGATAGTCGAAACAGGACGCTACCCGGGCGAGCAGCGTGCTCAGGTTCGCGTCGGTGACCACGCTGCCCGCCGGTGCGCCGATGAACGCGGCGACGGAGTCGGCGTACCGGTCGAGGCCGGCGTGCCAGTCCTGCCAGACCTCGTCCCGCCAGTTCCGCAGCGTCCGCCAGTAGCCGGTGAGCACCTGTTCCGCGCCCCGCGGCACCGCGCCCGTCGAGTTGTTGTTCAGGTAGACGCCGGTGCTCAGCAGGGGGAACTCGGCGCGCAGCGCGGCGTGCGCGCTGGCGTCGAGGCACTCGGGCGTATCGAGGTCGGAGTTCCGGTGCGGTGGGCTCACTCAGGGCTGCCTCTGGTCGGCTCGATGGGGGACGGGGGGCGGGGCTCGCAGGCGACGGAGGTGAAGACCGGGATGGATCGGGCGGCGGCCAGATAGGGCGTGCCCTCCGTGTAGCCGGTGCCGGCCCGCGGGCCGAGCATCCGGGTCGCGAGCCGGTGGTGCGTGCGCCGCCACTGGAATACCGCGGCGGCGAACGACCGCATCTCCTCCTCGACCCGCCCGCCTTCGGGCGCGGCGAGCAGGCCGTCACGCACCGCCGCCCGGAACGCGTCGTCGATCGACGGCTGGCCGGCGTGCACCAGCTCGCGCACCTCCGGGACCTGGTGGTACGCGGCCGAATCCAATCGCGACCCCTCGGGTGTGCGGCACAGCGACTCCATGAGCTTGTAGGAGCGGGACTGGATGGCGCTGGCCCCCGCGGTGTACTCCCGGAACGTCCGGAACGCCTCCGGCTGCATCGTCGCCAGCAGCGCGAACAGCGGCCCGGCGGCGGTGAGCTGCTGTCGGGCGTACGCCAGCCGTTCGGTCGCCCGCCCCGCCTGGCCGGCGGTCAGGGCGGCGATGGTGGCGCGCAGCTCCTCGGCGACCCCCGCGAAGAGGCATTCGTACGACTGGAGCACCCGGATGAACAGGTACTCGTCGTGCGACACATGGACCGGCAGCATGCTCAGCCGCAGGACCAACTCGCCGGCGGGATCGGCGTCGGCGGCGACGGCCCGCAGCTCGTCCGGGGTCGCCACAGCTTCCCGGCCGGGGACCATCCCGGCGATGCCCAGCCGGGCGAGAGCGGGTGACACGGCCCGTACGCCGAGCCGGTAGCGCTTGGACACCACGTCCCGGCTCGGGCGCCGCTCGGGCAGCAGGTCGGTGGCACCGGAGGCGGCGGTCAACTCGAAGGCCAGCACGTCGGCGACCAGGCGAACGAGGAGCCGGTCCCGGTCCCGTCGCGCACCGAACGGGCCGGCGACGTCGCCCCCGCCGGGCAGCCGGAGCAGCCGCAGCGCAAGATAGCTGCGGTAGTCGTACCGGCCGTCCCACTTGTCGAGCGCGACGTCGAGGAAGTCACCCAGCAGCCGGGCCTGCGGCTCCCGCGCGGTCGCCGGCACCGTCAGCTGCGTACGGGCCTGGTCGAGCAGAGCCAGCACTTCCTTTTCGACGAAGTGTTTACCGACCCGGTGAAACTCCGCCAGCACGGCGGAGTACGGAAAACGGCAGGTCTGACCGCCGCCGGACAGCCAACTCGTCAGTTCGCGCACGAAACCGCACCTCGACATTTCGGTCGCTACGCAGGTGGGTGAGGAAAAATTGACAATTACTGGTGAACGAGGATTGTCAACGTTGGTCGGCCTGTGATTCGTTGGCGGATCCGTCGGAGGGCTTCAGGCGGGCCCGCCACAGTGCAGGGAAGAACCGGTGCCCGACGAGCTTGGCGAGCATCGTCGCCTCGGCGCCGCCGGGATCGTGGCCCCCGACGCGCAGAGCGACCCGGTAGTGCCGCATACGCCACAGCGACACCCGCTCGTCCCACTCGATGAGCGCCTCGGCGAGCCGCTGGACGGGGTCGGCGGGATCCGGCCGACCCAGTGCGGCCGGTTCAATTCCTCGGACTTCGAGGTGCTCGGCGAACGCCCGGCCGAGCTGCCGGCTCATAGCGTGGACCTGCCGCCATCCGGGTGACTCGGCCCCGGATCCCTTACCCAGCGCCGGTTGCATGGCCTGGAAGTCGGCCGGGGACAGGTGCCGGAACATCTCCAGCTGGTCGGTGACCAGTCGGATCCCCAACGTCGCCCGGGTTAGCAGCGACTCGGTCACCGCCAGCTCGCCGACGCGCAGCCGGGTGACCGCCTCGGCCAACTCGGCGGCGATGAGCTTCAGCCACAACTCGGTGGACTGGTGCACCACCTGGAAGAGCAACTCGTCGCGGTGCATCATCTCGTCCGGCCGTCGTTGCAGGGCGAGCAGCGTGTTCAGTCGCATGTAGCGCGCATAGTCCGTGGCGCCGTCGCCGGGCAGCACAGGTGAGTGGTCCTGCTTCACGGAATCGGTTCCCTTCGGTCGACGTCGCTGCATCGGAAACCGATGGTGCGACCATGCGTGCAGCGGACATTATGCAACGGCAAACGACAATGTGCTATATCTCAACCCGATCGATCTGAGAGCGTAAAACCTCCTTTCCGCCCTTGGAAACGGTCAGGCTGGGCAGGGCGAGATTTGGCCGTACGTGTGCGGTGGGTCGGCAGGCCGTCCACCGATGCAGCCGGGGAAAGGCTGCGATGTGGCCGGCCCGGGCGCGGGCGGGGTGGCGGCGCCCCTGCTGATCGGCCGCGAGGTGGACCTGCTCTGGCTGGGCCAGGTGCTCACCGGGCCTTCGGGCGCTGGTGCTCGTCGAGGTTAGGGCCGGCGCGGCAGGAGCCGGATTCGCGGTGCCACCTATGAACTCCCCGTCGAGTCTGGGCGCTACCGGCCGACGGCCGAGAACGGCACGACCACGACGGCGTGGACCGTCACGTCCGGCGCTGTCGCCCGCGCCGAGCCGCCGAAGGGGTCCTGCACGCCCGGAGGGATCGGGCAGTCCGTGCCGCGCCGACCCCTGCTGTTACTGCCGGAACATGGAGATCTGCATGATCACGCCCGACGACAAGATCTCGGTCTTCCTGCGGATCACCGGACAGAGCGGTTCGGAGATCACCGGGCCATTCCGCCGGTGACCGGCTCCCGGCCCCGCTGACCGACACGCGACCACCGCTGTCCGGCCGCCCCGCAGCGGTGGCGGCCGGACAGCGGTGCGGGGTCAGCTACCGGCCGGGGGCGGGTGAGACGGGTATCGGCCGGCGGCGCCGACGGGTGAGCATGCCGAGGGCGATGTCGATGAAGAGGAAGCCGAGCAGAGTGACGCCAAGCCAGGGCAGTACCCAACCGAGTGCCACGGTGACCGGTCCACCGAGCGGTAGCGCCCACCACGGAAGCCCTCGGACCCCACCTCGGGCGGGCGGCGCGCCGAGCGGTGCGCGGCGACCGGCGCGGGTGGGGCGGCGCTGCCACCACATGCGGTAGCCCCAGACGATGACGCAGAGCAGGCCGAGAGCGAGCGCGGCGAGCAGGATCTGATTGACCGGGCCGAACAGGATTCCCATGTGGGCTTGAATGCCGAGGCTGCTGAGCCGCGCGAGGATCGGCCAGTCGGCGAAGTCGCTGCGGTCGGTGACCGCGCCGGTGGTGGGGTCCACAGAGATCCGGTCCTTCGCGACCGGCCAGGTGTTGTCGACCTGGGCGACGGTCCATGCCTGGCCGGACTCCGCGGCAGGGCTGATCTCCACCGGCCCCGAGAGTCCGGCGCCGCGCGCGGAGGTCAGGACGATGTCGAAGGACGCCGGATTGTCCGCCGTGCCGGTCACCGCCCCACCGTGCTGGTGCCCACCACCACTAGCGGGCGGGGGCACGCCGTCGAGGGTGGTGGACAGTTCCGGAGTGCCGGCGCGCAGGACGTCCAGGCCGGCGCCGAAATTCGCGCCGGCGTACCGGGACCAGGTCAGGCCGGTGGCGGAGAGGAACAGCAGGCCGACCGCGAGCCAGACACCGGTGGTGGCGTGCCAGCCCCGCGTACGCCGGACTCCCTTGCGGGCGCTCAGGTCCGGTATGAGCAGGTGTGTCGTCCGGGCGCGGGTGGCGCTGCGACGGCGCCACCACAGGATGACGCCGCCGAGCACGAGGATCCACAGCCAACTGGCGGCGATTTCCGAGTAGTGCCGGCCGATCTCACCGAGGTGCAGATTGCGGTGCAGGTCGTCGAGCCAGGTGGTGGCCGGGGTGGAGCCGAACCAGGTGGTGAGCTGCCCGGTGACCTCGCCGGTGTACGGGTCGACGTAGACGGTGTGCTGCTTGTCGCCGAGTTTCTCGAGCGAGAACACCACCCGGGTGGTCCGGTCGCCTGCGCCGGGCGCCACGGTGGCGATGGTGCCGTCGGGGTGCGCGGCCCGTGCGGCGGTGACCTGTTGGGCGAGGGTCGTCGGCTGGTCGCCGACGGCGGCCACGGCCAGCTGGTCGCCGTAGAGGGCCTGGTCCAGCTGTGGGGTGATGGTGTACGCCAGGCCGGTCAGGGCGGCGACCAGGAGGAACGGGGCAACCAGGATGCCGGCGTAGAAGTGCAGCCGGGTCAGCAGCGCGGCAAAGGGCGTGGGCTCGCGACTCGAACGAGCGGTCTGCGCAGCGGCGGGAACATCCGGCGTGGGATCACCGGACAGGTCGGTGACGGACATCGACTACTCCGATCGGAAAGGAGATTTCTAGTTCGGGGTGGCTCGTGCCCGTCGAGCCCTGGGCTGCCCGGTTGCCGTCTCCCGGTCGAGTAGTCGGTCAGGTACGTCAGGAAGTTCCCGGCTGCCCGCGCACATCGTCGGCGTTGCCTCCGCTGTGATGCGGAGCCGCCATCGTTGCTTGTCAGGTCGGCACCGCGCTTGCCGTCCGCACTGACCGAGCCTCACTGCGCTCCATCGGCCTGGCGTCCAACCGGCTCCTGCTGTGGGGAATCGCGTTCGAACTCGCCTTCGCCGCCACCATCGTCACCGTGCCCCCGCTACAGGCGATCTTCGGCACCGCCGTGCCCGGCCCCGCCATCCTCGCCATCCTGATCGCCTTCCCGATACTCGTCTGGGCACCGGACGAGCTACGGCGCGCAGTGCTACGCCACCGCACCGGACGCTGACACCAGCTATCTGTGCTTTGTGCGGGCGATGGACCTGGGGAGATGAAGATCTTCTCCGGTATCGGCGGTAACAGCCGGTAATGGATGATCAATGAGCCATTTTCATCGTGACGGCGCAGGTCACGGGCGGTGTGGGAGGCCGGTGTCCAGGTAGGACGAGGCTCCCGGTAAGACAGCAATCGACCAAGAT
>NZ_JNZR01000040.1:0-45779 GCF_000717585.1 Micromonospora globosa | reverse complement strand
ACCCGGGCCGGCGCCGTCGTCGACTGCGGCGCTCAGGGACCGTGACGCCGACATGCGGAACCGCCGCCGGCCCCGACGAGCGAGGGGCGGCGGCGGGGTGGGGAAGGGGGCCGGGGGGACCGATAACGATCATGTAACGGGCGCGAACCTTTTGGTGGGCGTCACTGCTCTCTCTCGGCATCGGCCCGCCGGGGCCAGGAGAGGACGTCGGATGAAGCTGGTGTGGAGGCGGGCGATAGAGGCCCGTGGGCTGCTGCTCGCCGCCGCTGTCGCGGCACTCGTCGCGGTCGCGTTGGTCACCGGGCTCTCCGACTACAACCGCCGGGCCGTCGAGGCGGGCGCCCGGGCGGTGCTCGACGCCGCCCCGGCCGAGGAACGCAGCCTGCTGATCAGCGGCTCCGGTGGTGCCGACGCCGCCGCGTTCGCCGAGCGGGACCGGGCGGTACGGGAGCAGTTCGCCGACGGCCTCGGCGGTGCTCCGGTCACCGTGGCCGCGGGCCGCTCCGGGACCGGGCGGGAGCTGACCGGTGACGTGGGCGCCGCCCGTACCGACGACGATCCGATGTTCGCCAACCTGGCCACGCTCGACGACCTGCCCGCGCACGCCGAGCTGGCCGCCGGGGCGTGGCCGGTGCCCGGCAGCAACCCGTTGCAGGTGACGTTGCCGGAGAAGGTGGCCGCGCAACTGAGCCTGGAGGTCGGGGAGCGGGTGCCGCTGTACGACCGGGGCGCGGAGCGCGCCGGCACCGTGGTGGTCGTCGGCACGTGGCGGCCCCGGGACGCGTCCGAGGCGTACTGGCGTCTCGCCCCCGGGGTGGGGGAGAGCCAGGGCGACGCGGAGATCACGTCGTACGGGCCGTTCGCGCTCGACCCGGCCGACTTCGCCCGCACCTTCCCGGGCTCCACCTCGGCGGCCTGGGTGGTCGACCCCGACCTGGTGGCGGTCGAGCCGGCCCGGCTGCCCGCCGTGACCACGGCGCTCGACGAGATCACCGGGAAGCTGCCCGAGGCCACCGGCCTGGGCTCCTCGACACAGCAGGTCAGCCACCTGGACCGGCTCGTCGACCGGCTCAGCCGGGCCGACCTGGTGGGCCGGTCCGCGCTGCTCACCCCGCTGCTGCTGATCGTGGTGCTCGGCGGGTACGCGCTGGTGCTGGTGGCGGCGCTGCTGAACGAGGACCGGCGGGCGCAGACCGCGCTGCTGCGGGCCCGGGGTGCCGCCCGGGGGCAGATCGCCGGGCTGGCCGTACGCGAGGCGACGCTCGTGGTGGCGCCGGCGCTGCTGCTGGCCCCGGCGCTGACCGGGCAGGCGATCCATTACCTGGGCGCGGACCTGGGGCTGGCCGACGGTGACCTGGCCCGGGTGTGGGTGGTGGCGGTCGGCGCGGCGGTGGGCTGCCTGCTCGCCATGGTGCTGCCGGCGATGCGCCGGGCGGGCACGTACGTCGCGGACATGGCGTCCCGGTCGCGGCCCTCCCGGGGAGCGGCCGTGCAGCGGGCGAGCGTGGACATCGCGCTGGTGGCCCTCGCCGTGCTCGCCTGGACGCAGCTGCGGCAGTACTCCTCGCCGCTCGCCGGCGCGAACGGCAGCCTCGGCATCGATCCGCTGCTGGCCGCCGCGCCCACCATCGGCGTGCTGGCCGGCGCGGTGATCGCGCTGCGGCTGCTGCCGCCGACCACCCGGATCGCGGAACGCTTCGTGGACCGGCGGACGTGGAACGCCACCATGTTCGGCATGTGGCAGGCGGGCCGCCGCCCGCACGCCGGGCCGGTGCTGCTGCTCGCGCTCGCCGTCGGCGGCAGCACGCTCGCCTGGTCGCTGGTGGCCTCCTGGGAACGCTCGCAGCGGGACCAGGCGCAGCACACGGTCGGCGCGGACCTGCGGCTGACCGAACGGGACGGCACCGCCCCCGCGGACCGGGCCGCCCAGCTGGCCGCCGTGCCGGGCGTGGACCGGGTGCTGCCGGCCTGGCGCGACGACGTACGCCTGGGCCGTGAGGCCCGGCCGGCCACAGTGGTGGCGTTCGACGCCGCCGCCGCGAAGGGGATGATCCGGCTCGACGACGCCGGCGGTGACGCGTCCACCGGCGCCCTGCTGGACCGGCTCGCGAACGGCCGGACCGCGCCGGCCGGCGGCGTCCTGCCCGAGGGGGCGAAGACGCTGTCCGGCACCGTGCGCACCCCGGTCGAGAGCATGTACGAGCGGCCCCGGGTGGCTGTCACCGCGTTGTTCGCCACCGACGCCGGGGCCACCTGGCGGGTCCGGCTCGCCGAGGGGGACGGCGACGGTAAGCCGGTGCGCTTCTCGGTGCCGCTGCCGGACAGCGGCGGCGTCCCGCTGCGCCTGGCCGGTTTCGAGGCCGACGGCGGTGACGCCACCGGCAGCTCGTACCGGCTGCTCCTGGACGAGCTGCGGCTCACCGACGCCGCCGGGGCGGCCCTGAAGCTGCCGGTGGAGGGGTCCTGGCGGGTGATCGACCCGGGCGCCGGGCCGCGCGACACCGCCGAGGCGAGCCCGACCCGGATCGACGGGACGCAGGGCTTCGACGTGCCGGCCGGGCTGTTGCAGTTCGCCCGGGTGCCCTCGTCCCGGTTCGCGCTGGTGCCGCAGGCGCCGGACCGTCCGGTGCCGGTGCTCGTCACCCCCGGCGTGGCCGCCGCGATGAGCCTCAAGACCGGCGACACCGTCAAGCTGTCGGTCGCCGAGGTGACGGTCGAGGTCACAGTGGTCGGCCAGGTCGCCGCGGTGCCCGGCACCGGGGGCGACGGGGTGCTGCTGGACCTGCCCACCGCCACCACACAACTCCTCGAACGCAGCGGCGGCGTCCGGCCGGTGGCCGAGTGGTGGCTGGGCACCACGCCCGGCGGGCACACCGCCGCCGCTGACGCGCTCGCCTCGACCGGCGGCACGGTGCTGCTGGACCGGCGGGCGGTGGCCGCGGAGGCCGCCGAGGATCCGTACTGGCAGGGCGCGCGCACCGGGCTGCTGGCCGCCGCGCTCGGCTCGGTGCTGCTCGCCCTGGTCGGCCTGGCGGTCGACGTCTGGGCCACCACCCGGCGCCGGCTCACCGAGTTCGCCGTGTTCAACACGCTCGGCGCGAACACCCGGCTGCT
The DNA here is from genome assembly GCF_000717585.1 of Micromonospora globosa. Taxonomy (NCBI): domain Bacteria; kingdom Bacillati; phylum Actinomycetota; class Actinomycetes; order Micromonosporales; family Micromonosporaceae; genus Micromonospora; species Micromonospora globosa. Next base: position 42,665 of record NZ_JNZR01000040.1, on the reverse strand, counting down.
CGCACGCGCGTACCTCGCCGAACAGACGTTCCTGGCCGCGATCGGCGTCGGCGTCGGGATGCTCGTCGGCGCCCTCGTCGCGGCCACCATGGTGCCGCTGGTGATCCTCACCCCGGCCGCCGGCCGGCCGGTGCCCGAGGCGGCCTTCACAGTGCCCTGGCTGCCGATCGGGACGACAGCCGCCGGGCTGCTGCTCGCCGCGCTCGCCTTCGCCGCCCTCATCACCACAGGCATCCGCCAGCGGGTCGCCGCCGCGCAGCTCCGGATCGGAGGAGAACGATGAGCCTTCCTGGTGCCGCGCGCCGGGTACGCGCATACGGAGGGCAGTTCCTGCTGCTCGCCGTCCTGACCCTGGTGACCGCCCTGCTGATCACCGGCGTGCCCCGGGTCGCCGACCGGCTGACCGGGCAGGGGCTCACCGAGTACGTCGCAGGGCAGCCGGTGGCCCGCCGCGACCTCACGTACAGCACCGCGCCGACCGCGTTCCCGCCGTCGACCCGGACCGCCGTGACCGGTCACGCGGCCGAGCTGGCGGGGATCGAGGAGGCGATGCCCGGCGTGGTCCGGGACACCATCGGCCAGCGCTGGTACGTCGCCCAGACCGTGCCCGGACGGCTGCGCGGCCCGACGCTCGCCCCCGAGAAGGGCCTGATCGACGTCCACCTGCGCGCCGGTACCGGCATCAAGGAGGCGGCCACACTGGTCGACGGGCGGTGGCCGGAACGCCCCGTCGCCCCGGCCCGCACGGTCGAGGTGACGCTCGCCGAGACGATCGCCGGCACGCTCGGCGTGAAGACCGGTGACCGGTTCCTGCTCCTGATGCTCGACCCGGACGACAACGTGCTCAAGTCCCTCCCGGTCCACCTGGTCGGTGTGTGGCGGCCGAACGACCCGGCCGACGGTGTCTGGGACACGCTGCCGTCGATGCTCAAGCTCTCCCCGCCCGAGGGCGACGGCGACCCGTTCGTGGGCGTCGCCTACACCGCCGACGGCGGCGTCGACGAGGCCGTCGCGACCGGCTGGCCGGTCAGCTTCGGCTGGCGGTACCGGATCGCCCCGGACCGGCTCGAACCCGGCCGTCTCGACGCGCTGATCGCCGGCGTCGACGGGCTGGACCGGGCCCGGCCCGCCCAGATCGAGATGACCCTCACCCAGGGCGTGGACATCCCGCTGCGGCGCTTCGCCGACGCGCTGGCCGCCGCGCGTACCCTGCTCGCGGTCATCGCGGCCGGGCTGCTCGCCACGCTGGCCGGGCTGACGCTGCTGGCCGCCCGGCTGGCCGCGCGCCGCCGCCGCGCCGAGTTCCACCTGATCCGGGCACGTGGCGGCTCGACCGGCGCGGTCCTGCGCCGCGGCCTGGCCGAGTCGCTGCTGGTGCTGCCGGCCGCGGCCGGGATCGGCTGGCTGCTCGGCGGGCTGCTGCCCGGCACCGGGGCGTCGTGGCGCTGGGTGGTGATCGCCGCGCTCCTGGCCACGCTGCTGCCGCCGCTCGCCGCGCTCGCCGTCGGCCGCCGGGCCGGTGGACGTGCCGACCTGGGCGGCCGGTCACCCGCCGTCCGGCTCACCGTCGAGGTGGTAGTTCTCGGGCTCGCCGTGCTCGGCGCGTTCCTGCTGCGCCGCCGCGGGCTCACCGCCGGTTCGGTGGACCCGCTGCTGGTCTCCGTGCCGGTGCTGCTGGCGATCGCGGCGGCGCTGCTGGCGCTGCGCGCGTACCCCTGGCCGTTGCGGCTGGTCAGCCGCATCGCCGCCCGGGCGCGCGGCAGCGTCGCGTTCCTCGGCACCGCCCGGGCTGGCCGGGCCGCCAGCACCGGGCCGCTGGTCGTGGTGGTGCTGGCCGTCGCCACCGCCGCGTTCTGCGGCGTGGTGGCGACCGGCATCGAGACCGGCCGGGACACCGCCGCCGCCCAGGCCGTGCCCGGTGACCTGCTGGTACGAGGGGAGCGCTTCACCCCGGACACCGCGGAGAAGCTGGCCGCGCTGCCCGGGGTACGCGCTGTCGCGCCGCTGCTCACAGTGCCGGCCGAACGTCCGTACGCCGACCGCGCCGGACGCCCCGCCCCGGTCACCGAGCTGCGCGTGGTGCTCGTGGACGGCCAGCGGTTCGCCGACGTGGCACGGGAGGCCGGCGTACCGGTGGACGTGCCCGACCCGGTGCGGGCCCGCACCGACGGGAGCACGCCGCTGCCGGCGCTGGTGTCTCCGGCGGTGGCCGGGGAACTGGCCGACGCCGGGCTCGCCGACGCCCGGGGTGAGCGGCCCGCCTGGCTGGACGTGCAGGGCAACCGGCTGCCGGTGCGGACCGCCGCCACAGTCGACGAGTTCGCGCTCGTCGGCGAGGGCATACGCCGGTTCGTGGTGCTGCCGTGGCCGGCGTTGCCGGCCGACGCCCCGCACCAGCTCGCGCCGACCGGTTTCGTGCTCGCCGGGTCCGGCGTAAACGCGGCCGAGGTGGACCGGGTCGCGAGCGACGGGCAGCGGCGCTACCTGCGCATCGGCGAGGTCGACGCCGGGGACAAGGCCCGCGCGCCGGAGGTGACGACCCGTTCGGCAGTGCGTGCCGACCTGGGCGGCAGCGGCGTGAACGGCCTGCTGGTGTTCGGGTTCGTGCTCGGTGCCGGGGGCGGCGCCGCGCTGGGGCTGCTCGGGCTCGCGCTCGCGGTGCTCGCCGGGGCCCGCTCGCGCGGGCAGGTGCTGTCCCGGCTGCGCACGATGGGCCTGTCCCGCCGCCAGTGGCGCGGACTGCTGATGGTGGAGCTGACGCCGCTGGTGCTGGTGTCGGTGCTCACCGGAGCGGTGGTCGGCGCGTTGCTGCCGCTGCTGCTCACACCGGTGCTCGGGCTGCCCGCCTTCACCGGGGGCGTGGACGTGCGCCCGAGTTTCGAACCCGGCCTGGTGGCCGGGGTGTCGGTCCTGGCCATGCTGGCCCTCGGCTTCGCGATCACCGTGGAAGCCGTGAACAACCGCCGGTTGCGCCTCGGCGAGGTGCTGCGGCTCGGAGAGGAGAGCTGACATGACCGCGACCGCTTCCGGCCACCCGGGCCCGGCGCGTCTCACGCCGCGTGACGAACCGTCGTCCGCCGTACCGGACCTGGCGTCGCTGCAACAGCGCGCCGCCCAGCGGGCCGCCGAACGGGCCGGCGGGCGCGACCGGCTGCGCGGGCACATCGTCTGCGACGGCCTGGTGCGCATCTTCAAGACCGAGGGCGTCGAGGTCGTCGCGCTCCAGGGCCTCGACCTGGTCATCGACCGGGGCGAGCTGGTCGCGATCGTCGGCGCGTCCGGCTCCGGCAAGTCGACGCTGCTGAACATCCTGTCCGGGCTGGACACCCCGACCGCGGGCATCGCCCGGGTCGCCGACTACGACCTGCTGTCGCTGTCGAACAAGCGGCGGCTGGCGTACCGGCGGGACGTGGTCGGCTTCATCTGGCAGCAGACCGGCCGCAACCTGCTGCCGTACCTGACCGCGCTGGAGAACGTGGAACTGCCGATGAAGCTGGCCGGCCGGGCCGGCGGAGGGCGCAAGCGGCGGGAACGCGCCCGTGAGCTGCTGGACATGGTGGGCGTCGGCTACTGCGCCGACCGCCAGCCGGGCCAGATGAGCGGCGGCGAGCAGCAGCGCTGCGCGGTCGCCGTGGCGGTGGCGAACGACCCGGAGATCCTCTTCGCCGACGAGCCGACCGGTGAGCTGGACGAGGCCACCGGCGCCGAGGTCTTCGCCGCGCTGCGCACCATCAACGCCGAACTGGGGGTCACCATCGTGGTGGTCACCCACGACCACGCCGTGGCCGGCCAGGTCCGCCGTACCGTCGCGATCCGCGACGGCCGGACCGCCTCCGAGGTACGCCGGACCGCGCGCGTCACCGCCGACGGCGGCACCGAGATGGTCAGCGAGGAGTACGCGGTGCTCGATCGCACCGGCCGGATGCAACTGCCGGCGCAGTTCGTGGAGGCGCTGTCCCTGCGCGACCGGGTCCGGCTCAACCTGGAACCCGACCACGTCGAGGTGCGCCCCGGCGACCGGGCGCACGGCGAGGAGAGTGAGTGATGACCGACCAGACAGTGGTGCTGCCGGCGGTGCCGGGGACGGCCGTCGACGACGTGGTCCGGGTCGAGGGGGTGAGCCGCACCTTCGGCAAGGGGGAGCACGCGGTGCTCGCCGTGCGGGACGTCTCGTTCACTGCGGGACGCGGCGAGCTGGTCGCCGTCCGGGGCCGCTCCGGCGCCGGCAAGACCACGCTGCTGAACCTGGTCGGCGGCCTGGACCGGCCGGACGCCGGGCGGATCCGGGTGGCCGGGCACGACGTCACAGCCGCAGGTGAGCGGGAGCTGCTGTCGTTGCGCCGGGGCACCATCGGGTTCGTGTTCCAGACGTTCGGCCTGGTGCCGATCCTGTCCGCGGCGGAGAACGTCGGGGTGCCGCTGCGGCTGGCCAAGGTGCCGGCGGCCGAGCGGGAGCAGCGGGTCGCGGTGCTGCTGGAGCTGGTCGGGCTGGGCGGGCACGCGGCGCAGCGCCCGTACGAGCTGTCCGGCGGGCAGCAGCAGCGGGTGGCGGTGGCCCGGGCGCTGGCGAACGAACCGGACCTGCTGATCGCCGACGAGCCGACCGGTCAGCTCGACTCCGAGACCGGGCGGTCGATCATGGACCTGCTGCGTGCGGTGGTGCACGCCCGGGGCATGACAGCGCTCGTCGCCACGCACGACCCGGCGCTCATCGAGCTGGCCGACCGTACGCTCACACTGCGCGACGGCCGGCTGGTGTCGGAGGACTGATCCGGGTGCCGGGCCGCGCGCCTCCGTGCGGCGGCCCGGTGCCGGGTCAGAGCGCCAGCTTCATGCCCTCGTGGCTGGCCACGAAGCCCAGGTCGCGGTAGAACCGGTGCGCGTCGGCGCGCTGCTTGTCGGTGGTGAGCTGCACCAGCGCGCAGCCGTGCTCCCGGGCCCTGTCGATCGCCCAGCGCATCATCGTCCGGCCCAGACCGCGGCCGCGCCGGTCGGAGCGGACCCGCACCGACTCGATCAGGCAGCGTTCGGCGCCGTGCCGGCCCAGCCCCGGGATGTACGTGAGCTGGAAGCAGCCCACCAGTTCCCCGCCGTCGTCAGCGACGATCAGATGGTTGCGCGGGTCGGCGTCGAGGTCGGCGAAGGCACGCTCGTACGCCCCGTCCACCTCGGGCAGGTCGCGGGTGCGGCCCAGCACGTCGTCGGCGAGCAGCGCGAGCACGGCGGGCAGGTCGGCGCGGACCGCCTCCCGGAAGATCACCTCGGTCACCGGGCCAGCCTGGCACAGCGCCGCGCGCCGGTGTGGCCCGGGCGGCGTCAGCCGTCGTCCAGCCAGCTCCGCAGCGCCCACCACCAGTGCACGGTCTCCGGCACCGTGCACCGGGCGCCCTCCTCGACCGGCGGCCCGCCGGTCAGCTCCCGCAGCCGCCGCAGCCGGTAGCGCACCGTGTTCGGGTGGACGTGCAGCTCGGCGGCCGTCTGGTCCAGGCGCTGGCCGTGGTGCAGCCAGGCGAGCGCGGTGCCCGCCAGCTCCCGGTGGAACTCGTCGGCCGGGTCGAGCGCGCCGAGCAGCGTGCCCCGCAGCAGTTCGGCCAGCAACGGCTGGGCGGCGAGCGCGGTCTCCCCGGCCAGGTCGGTGACCTGACGCAGCCCGCGCAGCCGCCGATTGGCGGCCGTGGCCAGCGCCGCCAGGCAGAGCGCGTACATGTCCGGGGCCCGTGCCAGCGGCTGCGCCGGCGCCACCAGCGTCAGCATGTCGGCCGGCGCGGCGTCGGGCGGTCGCGGCAGCAGCCCGGCCAGCCGGTCCCCGACCGTGCCGAGCAGGCCGCCCCGCGCGGTGAGCTGCCGGTGCAGCGCGTACGCCCGGACCGGGTCGGGCGGCGCGGCGACCAGGCAGTGGTAGCGCCCGTCCGGCCGCAGCCCGAACCGGGTCAGCTCGGCCGGTTGCAGGCCCGCCGGACCGTCGCGCAGCAGCCGCCGCAGCAGGTGAGCCCGGGCAGCCGCGCCGGTACGTGCCAGTTCCCGTTCGGCGCCGCGGTGCCCGTCAACCACCGCCCGCTCCACCGCCGCGGCGTACCGGCCGATGGTGAGCAGCCCTTCCAGCAGCACCTCGTCCGGGATGCCGGCGGCCCGCCCGTGCCGGACCACCAGCTCCACCGCCCGGTCCCGCCCGGCCTGCACCCCGCGCAGCAGACCGGCCACCGAGACGCCCTGCGCCGCCCGGTCCGCGCCCAGCCGCCGGGCCTCGGCGAAGTCGCGTCCGGCCGGGTCCTCGCGGCGTTCCAGCGCACCCAGGCCACTGGTCAGCAGCAGCACGACCTGGCGGCGTACCTCGTCGGCCGGAAGCCGGGCCACCTCGGGGGAGTCCGCGCGGGCCGCCCGCGCCACCTCGTCGACAGCGGCCGGATCGGCGGACAGGTCGCGCAGCAGCGCGCCGAACGTCGGGGCCTGTCCGATCCGGGTCATCGGCGTCCGCCGCCCTCCGGTTGTCGACGCGGCACAACCGGGCCGCGCGGGCGTTGGCGTCAGGTCCCTAGCCCGGGCGGGCGGCCGGTTGCTCTCCTGGTTGTTACCGCAAGGTAACACCGCTCGCGCCACTGAGAAACGTCGATGTCGTACCGGCTGCCAGGAGGCGTCCATGACACCCGTGCCACAGCACCCGTCCCGTACCCGCCGCCGCCGCGCCGGCCTGGCCGTGCTGGCCGCGCTCGCCCTGGTCGCGCCGGCGCCGCTGGTGACCGCGCCCGCGCCGGCCGCCGCCGCGGCGGCGCTCCAGGAGGTGATGTTCGTCGGCAACAACTGGGACGGCACCGCCGACGTGATCCGGTCCCGCGGCGACTACGCCAGGCTCGGCCGGATCAACGTGATCCCGGACCGCGCCGCGCGGCTGCGCGAGATCTACCTCAACCCGATCAAGCTGGCGTTCTTCCTCGGCATCCGGCAGGGCCCGGGGGAGGGCCACGACCAGCTCATCGACGACATGTACACCACGCCGGACGGCACCGCGCTCGTGGTGTCCCGGCCCAGCTTCGCCGACGTCGTCTCGATCGACCTGGCCACCGGCGCGCTGCGCTGGCGGTTCCCGGTCTCCGGCTACCGCGCCGACCACATGGCCGTCTCGCCCGACGGCACCCGCGTCGCGGTCTCCGCCTCCACCTCCAACACCGTGCACGTGCTGGACATCCGCACCGGCGCGCAACTCGGCTCGTTCGGCGCCGGCGACAAGCCGCACGAGAACATCTACACCGACGGCGGCACCCGGCTGTGGAACATGTCCATCGGCGAGGTCAACACCGACCTGGACGCGCCGTGGCTCGACTGGACCAAGGGCGACCGCCGGATCACAGTCGCCGACACCAGCACGTACCAGGTGGTCAAGGTGATCGACATGCGGGACCGGCTGGACGCCGCCGGCCGCCGGGACCTCTCCGACGCGGTCCGCCCCGCCGTCTTCACCCCGGACGGCAGCCGGCTCTACTTCCAGGTGTCCTTCTTCAACGGCGTCGTCGAGTACGACGTGGCCACCGACCGGGTCACCCGCGTCGCCACGTTGCCGAAGAACCCGGCCACCAGCGAGGACCGCACCACCTGGGTCAACGACTCCCGGCACCACGGCCTGTCGATGAGCCCCGACGGCACCCGGATCTGCGTCGCCGGCACCATGGACGACTACGCCACGGTGCTGGACCGGGCCACGCTGCGCGAGGGACCGCTGGTGCCCGCGAGCAAGCCGTACTGGGCCACCGTCAGCGGGGACGGCCGGGACTGCGTGATCTCCGAATCCGGCGCGGACCAGGTCACCGCGATCAACTTCGCCACCGGGCAGAAGGTCGCGAGCGTCCCGGTCGGCGACCACCCCCAGCGCGTCCGTATCGGACACATCCCGGAGGGCTGGACGCCCCCGGCCGCCGGCTGACCGCCGGCCCGGCCGGCGTCCGCACCCCGACCGCCGGTCACGCCGTCACCGGGCGGGGCAGCGCAGCCCCTCCCGGGGGACGGTGAGTGAGATCAGGTACGCGTCGACCGCAGACGTCACGCACGAGGTCTGCGGGTAGGCGGTGTGCCCCTCGCCCTCCCAGGTCAGCACCCGTCCCACGCCGAGCATCGACGCGAGCGCGGGCGTCTGCTCGTACGGCGTGGCCGGGTCACCGGTGGTGCCGACCACCAGGATCGGCGGGGCGCCGTTCGCCCGGCCGGTCGGATACGGATCCCGCTCGCCCGGCCACTCCACGCAGCCCAGCATCCCCACCGCCAGGGCGGGACCGAACAGCGGATACTTCTGCCGCCACTGCGACTGGAGCGAGCGGACCTGCTCGCGCGACGGCTTCTCGGTCTCGTCGGCGCAGTTGACAGCCAGGTTGGCGTCGAACAGGTTCGAGTAGTGCCCGTCGGGCTCGCGGCCCGCGTACGCGTCGGCCAGCTTGAACACGCCGTCCGGGTCGCCGCCCTGGAGGTCGTCGATCGCCCGGGCCAGCTCCTGCCAGCCCTGCTCGGTGTAGAGCGACGAGATCACCGCGTAGAAGACCCAGCCGGCGGTGGCCTTGCGGCCGTCCTGCGCGCGTACCGGAGAGGTCTTCGCCTTGGCGATCGCGTCGGTGACCGCACCGCGGGCGTCCGGGGCGATCGGGCAGCGGCCCGCGTTCGCCGCGCACCACCTGGTGAAGTTGTCGAACGCCCGCTCGAAGCCCTTCGCCTGGCTCTCCGACCCGGCGATCAGCTTCTGCTGCGGGTCGACCGCGCCGTCGAGCACCAGGGCGCGCACGCGCTGCGGGTAGAGCTGCGCGTAGGTGGCGCCGAGCAGCGTGCCGTAGGAGTAGCCGAGGTAGGTGAGCTTGTCGTCGCCGACCGCCGCGCGGACCGCGTCCATGTCCCGCGCGGCCTGCTCGGTGCCGTAGAGCGGGAGCTGGTCGCCGTACTTCGCGCCGCAGCGCTCGCCGACCCGCCGGTTGAGGCCCACGAAGCCGTCGAACGACGACTGGCTCTCCGGGTCGGGGTCGTAGCCGAAGCTGGCGTCCAGGTCGGCGTCGGAGATGCACTTGACCGGGCTGGACCGGGCCACCCCGCGCGGGTCGAAGCCGACGATGTCGAACCGGTCGGTGATCGCCGTCGGCAGGCCGCCGAACGCCGGGCCGAATGACAGGTAGACGGCGGTGTCGACGCCGGACGCGCCGGGACCGCCCGGGTTGATGACAAGCGAGCCGATCCGGTCGCGCTGCTTGGTCGAGCGGGCCCGGATCAGCGCGATCTCGAACGTCTCACCGGCGCCCGGCCCGGCGGTCGCGCCGGTGGTGGCCCCGGTGCCCCAGTTGCGCGGCACGGCGATCCGGGCGCAGTCGTAGCGCATGTCCGCCGCGCCCCGGCCGACCAGCTCGTCGGGCACCTCCGGGCAGGCCCGCCACTCCGGCGCCGTGCCCGGCGGGGCGGCCTCGCCCTCGCTCTCGGCGCGCGGGGCGAACGCCGGCAGCGTGCAGCCGGCGGTGAGCACCACCGCCGCGACGAACGCGGCCAGGACGGGCCGGAACCGGCGGGTCCGTTCGGGGAAGCGGGTCACGTGGGCGCCCTCCATGATCGTGTCGACCGTCAGGCTACGCCCGGCCGCGGGTGTCACCGACCGTCGCTGCCGGATCGCCGCGCAGCACCTCGTCGACGTCGTAACGGATCGGGCGGTCGAGCTGGCCGTAGTCGCAGGAGCGGGGATCACGGTCGGGTCGCCAGCGCAGGAACCGGGCGGTGTGCCGTAGCCGGTCGCCCTCCATCGCGTCGTACGCCACCTCGACCACCAGTGCCGGACGCAGCGGCTCCCACTCCAGGTTCTTGCCGCCGGTCCACCGGCTCACCCCGCCCGGGATGCGCTGGCCCCGCTCGTGGTCGCCGTGCACCCACGGGTGCTCACCGCCGACGTCGCGGTAGGGCTCCAGCTCGTCGAGCAGCTCCTTGCGGCGGGCCATGGTGAACGAGGAGCTGACGCCGATGTGGTGCAGCACGCCGCCGTCGTCGTAGAGGCCGAGCAGCAGCGAGCCGACCACCGGACCGGACTTGTGCCAACGGAAACCGGCCACCACCGCGTCCATCGTGCGGGCGTGCTTGACCTTGAACATGAGCCGCTTGCCCGGCTCGTACGGCAGGTCGGCCGGCTTGACGATCAGCCCGTCCAGCCCGGCGCCCTCGAACACGTCGAACCAGCGGCGGGCCGTCTCCGGGTCGGTGGTCACCTGCGTCACGTGCACCGGCGGGCGTACCCCGGACAGCGCCTGCTCCAGCCGCTCCCGCCGCCGGGGATAGGGCTGGTCGATGAGCAGCTCGTCGTCGATCGCCAGCAGGTCGAACGCGACGAAGTCGGCCGGGGTGGTCTCGGCCAGCAGCTTCACCCGGGAGGCGGCCGGATGGATCCGCTGGGCCAGCAGCTCGAAGTCGAGCCGAGGCTGCCCACCCGGGCCGTCCCGGCGGATCACGATCAGCTCGCCGTCGACCGCGCACCGGGCCGGGAGCTGCCGGCGGGCCTGCTCGACCACCTCGGGGAAGTAGCGCGTCATCGACTTGCCGCCCCGGCTGGCCAGCTCGACCTCGTCGCCGTCGCGGAACACGATGCAGCGGAAGCCGTCCCACTTCGGCTCGTAGGTCAGACCGGCATCGGTGGGCAGCTCGGCGACGCTCTTGGCGAGCATCGGCTCGACCGGAGGGTTGATCGGCAGGTCCACGGCGACCAGTCAACCAGACCCCACCGACAGTGGTGAGGCAGATCACCGCCGGTGGCCGGGTGGCGTGTCCCGTCCCGGCCGCGTTCGTCACCGCCGCCCGAATGGTGGAACCGCAGGTCAGAGCTACCGTCGCGGCGTGCCGGAGTGGAGTTGCGAATGCTGCGGGCGCTGGCGGGTCAGCGTCGAGCTGGTCCGCGGCCGCTACCGCTACCGGCTGTCGCACCGCTACCCGCCGGAGCACGGCGGCGGCGCGAACGTCCTCGGCGAGGTCGGCTCGGTCGCCGAGCTGGAACACCTGCTGAAGCGGTACGCCCCGGTCTCCCTGGCCGATCTCCACGAGGCCGCCTGACCCCGGCCGGGGCGAACCGCCTGTCGGCCGGCACCGAGCGGCGGAACGCCGGGTGACCCCTGGGGCCGGGCATCTCCGGCCCGGGCGAACCGCCGATCTTGGAGTTGTGGCACCTCATAGACTTCGCCGAACGGACATCCTGGGCGCCACAACTCCAAGATCGACGAGAGCGGGCGAGCGAGGGGGGCCGGCGGGCGGGGCGGCGCGCGAGCGGAGGGCGGGCATAGGCTGAGTGGACCGTCCACGGGGGAGGGAAGAAGCCCATGCGGTTCGCCGAGTCCGTCGACATCGCCGCCGACGTCGACCGGGTCTGGGAGGTGCAGAGCGACGTCGAGCGCTGGCCCGAGTGGACGCCGTCGGTCACCGCCGCCCGCCGGCTGGAGCCCGGTCCGCTGCTCCTCGGCTCGACGGCCCGGCTGGAGCAGCCCCGGCTGCGCCCGGCCGTGTGGCGGGTCGTGGAGATCTGTCCGCCGTACTCGTTCGCCTGGGAGTCGGCGAGCCCCGGCGTGCGCACCCGGGGTGAGCACCGGCTGATCCCGCTGGAGGACGGGCGGACCCGGGCCGAGCTGATCCTGGTGCAGACCGGTCCGCTGGCCTGGCTGGTCGGGTTGCTCGGCGGCTCCACCATGCGCCGCTACCTGCGGCAGGAGGCGGACGGGCTCAGGCGCCGTTGTGCGCGGAACTGACCGAGGCGGACGGCCTCGGGCGCCGGCGAGGCCCGCTGACCGGGGCCGGAGCGCCCGCTCAGGCGCCGTCCGGAGGTTCAGGGACCGTCTTCTCCAGTACGGCCAGGCGGTTGCCGTTCTCGTCCGGCCGGTGCGCCACCACCCGGTAGCCGCGGCCCGCGTACAGGGACAGGTTCGCCGCGCTGTCCGCGCCGGTGAACAGCGCGAACCGGGTCACCCGGCCGGCGCAGGCGTGCTCGACGGCGTCCAGCAACCGTCCGCCGACGCCCCGGCCCTGCTGGTCGGGGGCGACCGAGAGACGGCCCACGTGGGCGGTGTCGCCGTCGAGGCGGGCGCGGACCGAGCCGACCAGGCGGGTGCCGCGCCGGGCGGCGAGCACCACGTCCGGCCCGGTCAGCGCCGCCCGTACCTCGTCCAGCGTCTCGGTCAGCGGGGGCAGGAACACGTCGCGGTAGCGCTGCGCCTCCACCAGGTACGCGGCACGCTGCACGGTGAGGATCTCCCCGGCGTCGGCGGGGCCGGCGGGGGCGATGGTCACGTCGGTCACCGGCTCAGCTCACCACAGCGCTCCCGGGCGGCCGTACGCTGGCTGGGGTGTTCCCATGAGCGTGGAGGTGACCGGCGTGCCGGAGCTGACGTACCCGGAGGTGGGTGCGACCCGCGACGGTGCCCTGCCGGCCGGTTACCACCACCTGCGCCACCGGGTCCGGCTGCCGGACGGCGGTTTCCCGCTGGCGGCGGACGCGGTGCTGGGCTGGCGGCTGCACCGCGCCGCAGGCGTGGTGATGCGCACGGACGCGCCGCGCGCGGCACCCGGGGTACGGGTCACGCCGGGGCTGGGCGTCGGCCCGGTGCGGCTGTGGGGCCCGACCGAGGTGGTCTGGACGGTGGCGGAACCGGACCGGGCCGGGTTCGGCTACGGCACGCTGCCCGGGCATCCGGAGGTCGGTGAGGAGGCGTTCCTGGTGACCCGGGGCGCCGACGGCGTCTGGTTCGAGGTGACCGCGTTCAGCCGCCCGGCGCACTGGTACGTGCGGGCCGGCGGGCCGGTCGTGCCGGGTTTCCAGCGGGCGTACGCCTGGTGGCTGGGGCGGACGCTGCGGCGGCTGTGCCGGCGGCGCTGACCGGTCAGTAGCGGGCGAAGGAGCGGATCGGGGCGCGCGGGCCGTACTTCGGGGCCTGGACGCCTGCCGCCTCCAGCAGCACGCACACCCGGCCGCGGTGCCCCCGGAACGGCTCCAGCAGCGCCAGCATCCGGGCGTCGTCGCCGCGCGCCTCACCGGCCAGCGCCCACGCCACGGTGTTCGGCACGTGGTAGTCGCCGACGCTCACCGCGTCCGCGTCGCCGTACGCGATCCGCACCACCTCGGCGGCGGTCCACGGCCCGATGCCGGGGATGGCGGTGAGCCGCCGGGTGGCCTCCGCCGAGTCGGCGCAGCGTTCCAGCCGGTCCGCGACGGCCGCCGCGCGGCGCAGCGTGTCGGCGCGCCGCTGCTCGACCCCGAACGGGTGGAACACCCAGTACGGCGTGGCCGCCACCGCGGCGGGCTCCGGCGGCAGCAGCAGTGGTTGCAGCGGGCCGGGCGCCGGTTCCCGGAAGTGCCGCACTGTGGCGGCGTACGCCCGGTACGCCTCCTTGCCGGTGACCTTCTGCTCGAAGACCGCCCGCAGCAGCCGGGGGAAGATCTGGCCGGTGGCGGGCATCCGCAGCCCGTGGTGCGTGTGGGCCAGGCGGGCCACCAGCGGGTGCGTACCGGCGAGCGCGGCGAACCCGGTCAGGTCGTCGCAGAGCCCGGCGATCCGGTCGGCCCGGTCGACCACCCAGGCCGCGCCGGGGCCGTACCCCTCGGCCAGCAGGTCGCCGGCGGACGGGCGCAGCGCCAGCGTGGCCGGGCCGTCCGGGGTGCGGGTGGCCCACCAGAACGTGCCGGCGGCGATCCGCGCACACGGGTCGTACGGGCTGAACGTGAGCGCCCGCACCGAGGCGGCCAGGCGGTAGCCGGCCGGCGGGCGCAGCGTACGGCGGGCGGCGGGCGAGGTCACCAGGCCACTCTGCCACGCGACCGGGCCGTGACGCCGGGCACGCCTGGCCGGGAGGCGGGCCGATGCCGGTGCGGCCCGCCTCCCGGGGTTCGCGACGGTGACCGGCCGCGCCCTCCCCGGCGGCGACCGGTCACCGTGTCCTGCGGTGTCAGTACGAGTAGTCCGAGCCGCCGCCGGAGCTGTCCGAGCTGCCCGCCGCGGGCGGCGCGACCGCCTTGGGCGTGCCGGTCGGCAGGCAGGTCAGGTTCTTCTTGCCGTTCGGGTCGACCACGAACCAGGTGCCGCCGACGCCCTGGCCCTTCCACTGGCCGGGCTTCTTGTCGCCGATGTAGCGGTAGACCGGCCAGCCGCCGATGGTGAGCTGCCGGGTGCCGTCCTGACGGGTGATGGTGCCGACCTTGTCGTCGGAGACGCCGCGCAGCTGCGGGTTGCCGTCGGTGAGCGACGGCGGCCACACCTCGGCGCACTTGTCCACGCAGTTGGACTGCGGCGGGTCGTCGGAGTCCTTGTCGAACCGGTACAGCACCCAGCCGTCCTGGTCGGTGACGACGCGGCCCATCCGGGGCAGCTTCTTGCCGACCAGCTCGTCGGTGATCTTCACGTTGGCCGGGGGCGCCTTGTCCGCGACCGGCTCCTCCTCGGGAGCCGCCGACGCCTCCGGTTCGGCCGCCGCGGTGGGTTCGGCCGCGGCGACGGCGACCGGCTCGGCCGCGCCCGAGTTCGCCCCGTTGTAGCCCGCTGGGGCGCAGGCCGTAAGTGCGACCATCGCGCTCGCGACGATGACGGTCGTCCGCTTGTGGTGTGCCACGTGCCCTCCTCGTTCTTGGCAGTTCGCCGAGTAGTACGGGCACAGCGCTGTCAAGGTTGAACCCGCAAGGGTGGCACATTTCACAGTGGACCGATTGAACCGATGGAAGCCGGCATGCGTGCGTCAGCACGAGGGGGTCCGCCGGCCCGGGCACGACGCGACGGCGCCGGGTGGCTCAGCCACCCGGCGCCGTCGGCACACCAGATCAGATGTCGTCCACCGTCACCAGCGGACTCGCCACGCCGTTCGCGTCGACCGACTGCACCTGGAGCTTGTCGATGTCGCGCACCGGGGCCGAGGTGGACGCGCTCAGCTCCAGCGGAAGCTGGTTCTGGTTCGTCCCGTAGCCGCCGACCGGCACCGACCAGGTGGAGATCACCTCGCTCGTGGCGTTCTTGCGGACCACCACCAGCCGGCACGTGCGCGGCCCCGGCAGACGGCTGAGCTGCACCGCGATCTGCGTGCCGTACTCCTTGCGGGCCAGCCACATCGTGGTCTGCACGCCGGTCCCCGGGTCGGTCGCGTTGTGCTGGTCGCCCTCGATGTCCTCTTTCCCGCCGACGCCCGGGTCGTTCGGGTTGCCCGGCTCGCCGCTCGGCGCCACGCTCGGCGCGGCCTGCGTCGGCCCGGCCTGCGGCGGCGCCGGATCGTCGCCGAGCATCCCGGCCGCCGCCGCGCTCGCGCCGCCGAACACCACCACGGCCGCCGCCGTCGCCAGCAACTGCCGCACCCGGGTACGACGGCGGTCCCGCCGTACCGCCATCAGTGTCCGGTCCAGCAGCGCCGGATCGGTGTGCGTCTGCTCCAGCGCGGCCATCGCCTCACCGTCGATGCCGGAGAGCAGTCCCACCACCGGGACCATCGTCTCCAGTTCCGCCGCGCAGGCCCAGCAGGTGGCCAGGTGCTCCTCGAACCGCTCCGCGTCCTGCGCGTCCAGTACGCCGAGCGCGTACGCGGCGACGTCCATGTGATCGGCCCGGCTCATTCGGTCACCCCCCTCTCCTGCAGAGCCGTGCGCAACGCGCGCAGCGCGTAGTAGACCCGTGACTTGGCGGTACCGAGCGGGAGCCCCAGCTCCTCGGCCGCCTCCGGCACGGTGCGCCCCCGGAAGTAGGTCGCCACCAGGATCTCCCGGTGCGACTGGCTCAGCGTACGCAGCGCGTCCGCTACGGTCATCGTGCGCAGCACCCGGTCGGTGCTGTCCGACTCGGCGAACATGGTCAGATCCCGGTCGTAAGTCTCGGGTGGGCGGGCCTGCTCACTGCGGTGCTCGTCGATGGCGATCCGCCGGGCCACGGTGACGAGCCAGGGGCGCAGCGAGCCCTGGCCCTGCACGCCGAGCCGGTGCGCGTTGCGCCAGGCCCGCAGCAGCGTCTCCTGCACGATGTCCTCGGCGCGCTGCCGGTCCCCACCGGTCAGCCGCATCACGAACATCAGCAGCGGGCCGGCGTGCTCGGCGTACAGCAGGCGGATCAACTGGTCGGAGTGGCTGGCCTCGGCGGAGGTCGCCTGGTGGCGTCCGGGAGCGGGTCGCGGCGGCACCGGGTCATTCTGGCGATCGGTGGACCGGGCGTCGACCCCCCGGCCCGAACGCGAGGCGCGCGAGTGTGGTTGTGCCCGGGCGAACATCCACTCGGGCCGCGCCACCTCGCCGTGCCAGCCGGCCGCCACCGCATGCATGCAGACCTCCGCTGTCCAATGACATCAGCCGGCCCCCCACGGGCATGGCCGCCCGGGGATACGCAGCGATCAGCCGATCGGATCAACGTTTGACCGAAAAAATTCCCGGCGGTGGGGGAGTGGAGTCGACGGCGTCCGCGTCGTGGACCACCGCCGCGCCGCCGGTGAACCGGTCCAGCTCGGCACCGGCCAGCACCCGGCCGGGGAACCAGTCACCCGCCGCCCGCCGGGTCAGCTCCGGAACCGGCGGCTCCACCCGGGACGCCACCAGCACCAGGTTGCCGTAGCGCCGGCCGCGCAGCACCGCCGCGTCGCCGACCAGGCAGGCCCGGGGCAGCACGGTACGCACCGTCGCGACCTGGGCGCGGGCGTGCCGCAGCGGCGGGCCGTCGGCCACGTTCGCCAGGTAGCTGCCGCCGGGCGCGAGCACCCGGGCCACCTCGGCGGCGTACTCCACCGAGGTCAGATGCGCGGGGGTACGGGCGCCGGCGAACACGTCGGCCACGATCACGTCGTACGCACCGTCCCGGCTCGACGTCAGCGTCGCCCGCGCGTCGGCCACCCGGACCTTCAGGCGCGGATCCGACGGCCAGGGCAGCTCGCGGCGGACCAGCTCCACCAGCGCGCCGTCCACCTCGGACACCCGCTGCGTCGAACCGGGCCGGGTGGCCTGCACGTAGCGGGGCAGGGTCAGCGCGCCGCCACCCAGGTGCAGCACCCGCAGCGGCGTCCCGGCCGGTGCCACCAGGTCCAGCGCGGCGGCCAGCCGCCGGACGTACTCGAACTCCAGGTGCGACGGGTCGTCGAGGTCCACATGCGACTGCGGCGCGCCGTCCAGCAGCAGCGTCCAGGTGCCCGGACGGTCGGCGTCCGGCACCAGCTCGGCCCGGCCGGTGTCGACGTCGGCCGTCACCCGGTCGGAGTCGCGTCGCCGGCCCATCAGCGCCGCATCCCGCGCGCCGCGGCGGTGAGCACCCGGTGCAGCAGCCGCGCGTCACCGAGCATGCCCCGCAGCCGGCGTTCCAGCCCGGCGATCGGCACCAGGTTCTGCGGGGCGCGCGGATCCTTGTACGGGGTCGAGGCGAACCGGGGCAGCGTCACCAGCGACAGGTCGGCAAGCGCGATCGCCTCCGGCACGGTCAGGTCGGCCGAGCACTCCACCCGCACGATGCCCGCCCAGGGCGCGCCCGCGCGCACCGGCAGCCGCAGATACCACGACCAGCCGCCCCACGCCGTGCCCAGCCGGAACACCGGGCAGCGCTCGCCCGGCGCCAGCCCGGTCACCACAGCGGTGAGCCGGGCGTCCAGGTACTGGCTGTGCTGCGTCTTGATGTACCCGAGCGTGCGCGGCAGGTTCCGCCGGCTACGCAGCGGGCCGTCCACCACCAGCAGGTCGCCGTCGGTGCGTACCGCGTCGGAGACGGCCACCTCCAGCGCGGTCAGCGGCGCCTGCACCGCCGCGGGCAGCTTGCTCAGCTCACCGGTGCCGCTGACCCGGTGCACCGGGTAGCGGACCGTCCCGGCGACCACGTCCTGCGCCGACGGGCTCGCCGTGAACAGGCCACGGCCCACCCGGGAACCGGCCATCTCGGCGGCGCCCCGGTCGAGGTCGCAGCGGACCACACCGGCCGCGTACGAGGCGGCGATGCCGGGGAACGAACCGCCGTCCTCCTCGGCCGTCCAGACGCTGGCGTCGATCCGGCGTACCCCGTCGACGAGCAGCACCACGTCCGGCGCCCGCACGCCCGCGCGCGGGCCGATCGCCCGCCAGTCGGTGGCCGGCAGCTCGACGTCGGCGTCGACCTGCGCGCTGCTCGGCGCGGCCGGCCCGGAGCCGCCCGCCGCCTCGAACGACGCGCCGTACGCCGGATCCCACGCGTCGACGAAGAACGCCGGCGACGGCCCGGTCACGCGGCGCTCCGCCGGCCCGTGCCGGTCACAGGCCGGTCCGTTCCACCCGGGCCGTCCGCGCGTCCTTACGGACCTCGAACCGGACCGGGATGCGCTCGGCCAGCGCCGGCACGTGGGTGACCACGCCGACCATCCGGTCGCCCCGGGCGGCCAGGTTCTCCAGCGTCGCCGCGACCGTGTCGAGCGTCGCCGCGTCGAGCGTGCCGAAACCCTCGTCCAGGACGATCGACTCCAGGCTCGCGGCGGTGGTGGACATGCCGGCGAGCTGCTCGGACAGCGCCAGCGCCAACGCCAGCGACGCCTGGAACGTCTCCCCGCCGGACAGCGTGCGCACCCCGCGCCGCAGCCCCGCGTCGTGGTGGTCGACCACGAAGAACTCACCCTTGTCGTGGACCAGGTCGTACTGCCCGCCGGACAGCTCCCGCAGGATCCCCGACGCGCCGTCGACCAGCAGGTCCAGCGCCTCGGTGAGCAGCCAGCGCTCGAAGTTGTTGGCCCGCAGGTGCGAGGCGAGCGCCCGCGCCACCCGGGCCTCGTGCTCGTGCCCGGCCCGCTGTTCCCGCAGCCCGGCGGCCTGCTCGCGGCGCTCGTCGAGCCGGCGTAACTCCGCCTCGGCCCGCTCCACCGCCACCGCCACGTCCCGCGGCGCGTCCCGCGGCGCGTCCAGCCCGGCCGCGGTGAACAACGCGGCGATCCCGTCGGCGACCTCGGCCGCCGCCCGCTGCGCCGCCTCCACCGAGTCGGCCAGCCCGTCCCGTTCCGCGCGTCGCGCCTGCGCCTGCTCGCCCGCCCAGCCGGCCAGCGCCGCCCACGCCGCCGCCACGTCGTCCCGGTCGGCGGCCGGCGGCCCGAACCGGGCCAGCCCGTCGCGTACCGCGTCGAAGTCACGCCAGGCCCGGCGCAGCCGCTCCTGCGCGGCGTCGAGTGCGCCCCGTGCCCGCCGGGCCGCCTCCCGGCCGGCCCGCACCGCGCCGGCCGCCTCCTCCAGCGCGGTCCGCAGCCGTGCGTGCTCGGCCAGCGACTCGCGCAGCCGCTCCGGCGCGGGCGCGTCCGCGAGCTGCTCGTCCAGCTCGGCCAGGCGCGCGCCGAGCTGGTCGTGCTGGGTCCGGGCGCGCAGCAGCACCCGGTCCAGGTCGCGGGCCGCGGTGTCGCGTTCCTGCACCACCCGCTTGGCCGCCTCGCTCGCCGCGCGCGCGGCCTTGCCCGCCTCGATCGCCCGGCTCACCGCCGAACCCTTCGGCACCGCCGGCACCGTGGCGACGGTCTGCTCGCACACCGGGCACGGCGCGCCGCCGACCAGGTGCGCCCGCAGCGCCACCGCCTGGTCGGCGGCCTTCGCGTCCTCGTGCGCGCGGAACGCAGACTCCAGCTCCGTCTCGGCCCGCTGCGCGTCCGCCCGCGCCGCCGCCAGCGCCTCCACCGCCGCCTCGTGCTCGGTCCGCGCCGCGTCCACCGCCGCGCGGACCGTCGCCGCCTCCGCGGTCAGCCGGTCCCGGTCCGCGTACGCCTTCAGGTGCAGCCGCAGCGCGCTCTCGTCACCGGCGGCGGCCAGCTCCCCGCGCAGCTTCTCCTCGCGCTCCTCGGCCAGCCCGACCGCGGCCGCCGCCTCGTCGGCCGCGACCCGGGCCTGCGCCACCGCCCGCGCCAGCTCGGCCGTGCCGTCCGGCGGCCGCACCCCGGCCAGCACACCCAGCTCGGCGTCGAGGGCGGCAAGCGCCGCGGCCCGCCCACCCGCCGTCGCCCGCGCCCGCTCCCATTCGGGTACGGCGGCAGCGACCGCTGCGGCCAGTTCCCGCATCGCGTCCACCCGCTCCCGGGCGGCGGTCAGACTCTCGTCGTCGACGTCGGCGAGCCCGCCGAGCATCTTGTCGACGGTCTCCAGCTTCGCCTCGGCCTGCCCGGCCCGCTCGACCGCCTTCTTCTGCACCGACTCGTAGACGCCCAGCCCGAGCAGGTTCACCAGGATCTGCTGACGGGTGGCCGGCTTGGCGTGCAGGAAGTCGGCGAACTGTCCCTGCGGCAGCACCACGCACGAGGTGAACTGCTCGTACGGCAGCCCCACCGCGTCCAGCACCGCCTGCTCCATCTCGGCCGGGGTGCCCGCCACCACCTCGCCCAGATCGTCCGGGCTGAGCCCGGTGTCGAGCTTGGTGACGTCGAACCCCGGCGGCATGAGCTGCAGACCGGCGTTCGCCGTCTTCACAGTGCCCCGCCCGTCGCGGCGCACCACCCGGGTCGCCACGTAGCGGTCCCCGGCGGACTCGAAGACCAGCCGGACCCGCGCCTCGGTCGCCGACGGCGCCAGCGCGTTCGCCAGCCCCCGGGCGCCGCCCCAGCGCGGCACCGTGCCGTAGAGCGCGAAACAGATCGCGTCGAGCACCGTCGACTTGCCCGAACCGGTCGGCCCGACCAGCGCGAAGAAGTCCGCGTCGGTGAAGTCGACAGTCGTCTCGTCGCGGAACACCGTGAACCCGGCCATGTCCAGCCGCATCGGCCGCATCAGTGCTCCACCTCCTCGAGCAGCTCGTCGAAGAGTTCCCGGACACCCTCGTCGGCGTGCCCGCGGCTGTCCAGGTAGTCGCCGAACAACTCGCCCGGCGACCGGCCGGCCCGCTGAGCCGTCCGTGTCCCGCTGCCCGGAGCGGGCACCAGCTCCGGATCGATCCGGATCTCCAGCGCCCGGGGCAGCAGCTCCTGCACCTCCTCGCGCAGCCCGGCCCGGGGCTGCTCCCGGACGTAGACGCGCAGCCAGCCCTCCGGCGCCTCGATCTCGGCGAGCTGCGCGAGCGTGCCGCGTACCGTGCGCAGCGGCACCGCGCCCGGCACCGGCACCTCGCGGATACGGGCGGCGGTGGTGGCTGTCACCTCCACGATCGTCACCGAGCCGACGTTCTCCTGCTCGCCGAAGTCGACGGCGAGCGGGCTGCCGCTGTAGCGGATCGGGCACGGGCCGATGACCCGCTGCGAGCGGTGCAGGTGACCCAGCGCCACGTAGTGCGCGTTGCCGGGGAAGACTGTCGCCGGAACCGCGTATCCGAGCACCGTGTGCGCGTCCCGCTCACCGCCGCCGGTGCTCGCCCCGACCACAGTCAGGTGCGCCGTGACCAGGTGCACGCGGTCCGGCTCGGTGAACCCCTCGGCGAGCCGGTCCAGCACCCGCCCCAGGTGGTCGGCGTACGTCTGGTTGGCCTCGGCTGGGGTGAGCGTGTACATCTCCACCGCGCGCACCGCGTACCGCTGGGACAGGAACGGCAGCGCGGCGAGCCGCCAGCGCTCCCCGCCGGCGGTGACCCCGTCGACGACGTGCTCGTCCGGGTTCTCCCGGACGCTGCCGCGCAGCGTGATCCCGGCGGCCTCGGCCCACGGGCGCAGCGCGTCCAGCGCCGCGCCGTTGTCGTGGTTGCCGCCGATCGCCACCACGTCGGCCCCGGTACGCCGCAGCGCGGTCAGCGCCCGGGTGACCAGCCGGGTCGCCTCCGGGGTCGGCGCGGCGGTGTCGTACAGGTCACCGGCGACGATCACCAGGTCGGGCCGCTCACGCTGGGCGATGTCGATGACCTGGGCGAGGACCTGCTTGTGCTCCTCGGCCCGGGACTGCCCCTTGAGGACCTTGCCGACGTGCCAGTCCGAGGTGTGCAGGATCTTCATCTGGGTGCCGCCTAGAACGGGATGTCGTCGTCGGAGGAGCCGGAGCCGACCACCGCGAACGGATCGGCGGCCTGCGTGATCGACCGTAGCGTCTCCGAGGGCGCGCGGCCCGCCTCCGAGACCCGGGTGGCCCACGCCGGGAACGGGAACTCCAGGCAGAGCGGCACCGGGATGTCCGGCTGGTTGACGAACATCGTGCCCGGCTTGGCCAGCAGCGCCCGCTGCCGCTGGGCGGGCGGCAGGAAGCCGTACTCCGGGCGGGACGCCTCGGCCGGGTCGAGCCGGCCCACCACCCGGATCGCCGAGTTGGTGACGATCCGCCGTTCCACCTCGCTGGCGGTCTGCTGCGCGCCGACCAGGATCACGCCCAGTGAGCGGCCCCGCTCGGCGATGTCGAGCAGCACCTCCTTGATCGGCGACGAGCCCTCCCGCGGCGCGTACTTGTTCAGCTCGTCGAGGACGACGAACAGCAGCGGCTTGGCGGTGCCGGCCTTCTCCTTGCGCTCGAACTCGCTCTTGAGCGTCACGCCGACCACGAACCGCTGCGCGCGATCAGGCAGGTTGTGCAGGTCGACCACTGTGACCTGGGCGCTCTCCGCCGTGTTGATCGAGTGCGGGCGACGGGTCGCCAGGTCGCCCCGGATCAGCCGGCCCAGGTCCTTCTTGCTGCCGATGAGCCGCCGGGCGAACGCGTTGACGGTGCCCAGCCCGACCGCGCTGCCCGCCCACTCGCCGCGCGTCTCGTCGTCGTTGAGCTGCTCGACCACGTGGTCGACCAGATCGGCGTACGAGCCGAGCCGCACCCCGTCGATGCTCACCCCGCCGTCGGCCGGCTGGGCGTAGCGGGCCAGGTGCGCGGCGACCGAGTGGACCACCATCGTGTACTGCTGGCGCTCGTCGTCCGCGTCGGCGAACACGTACGGCAGGAGCCGGTCGGCGCAGAACTCGGTCAGCGTCCAGTAGAAGCTGTCCACCCCGGTGAGCCGGCTGCTCACATCCGGCGTGCCGGAGGAGTCGCCGACCCGCGGCGGGGCGTACACCCGCACGTCCGGGAACGCCCCGGCGTCCAGGCCCAGCTTCGCGTACGCCGCCCGGGTCGGGTCGTCGAGCCGGCTGTTCGGGTGGTCGAGGAAGAGCAGGTCCTCGCCCTTCACGTTGAAGATCAGCGCCTTCGCGTTCACGGCGTCGCCGCCCAGCACGCCGGAGCGGAACACCGAGTAGAGCAGGAACGTGGCGAAGCTGGTCTTGGTGGCGACACCGGAGATGCCGGAGATCGACACGTGCGCGCCCCGGGTGCCGTCGAGGAAGTCGGCGTTGAGGTAGACCGGCACGCCGTCGCGGCCCATCCCCATCGGGATCCGCCGCTCCATCCGGTCGAAGTGCAGCGCCCGCGCCCGCGCGTCACCCTCGGCCCGGTGCACCACCGCGCCCGGCGTGGGCGGCACGTAGAACTCCGGGTCGACCCGCGTGGTGGTCACCTCGGCCGCCTCCTGCACCTGCGCCGGCAGCGTGCCGTCGGCGATGGCGAAGACGTCGGAGTCGAACTGCGCCCCCTCGTGCCGGGCGCGCACCTGGGTCACCACCCCGGCGATCGTCACCGGCTCACGGTCGGGCAGGTCGCGACGGGTCACCACCACGTCGTCGAGTTGCAGGTAGCTGCCCGGCGCGACGGCGGTCCAGAAGGTGAGCGGGGTGGCGTCGGCGGTGCCGAGCACCCGGCCGACACCCTCGCCGGGCCCGTCGAGCTGATCGTCGGTCATCGGCGGTCTCCGGTCGGCTGGTCGTACCGTTGGCGGTGCACGTCGTGCATCCTGCCCGAGGGATGCGACAGGTTGCCACGCGACGCGGCGGACGCCACGTCACCCGTGCGCCGAACGGTAGCCACCCGAATCCGCCCGATCACGATGCGTGCCTTTCCTCCACGTTCGCCCCTCCGCCGCCCGCAGCCTGCCGCCCCGCCCCGCCCGCAGCGCGCCGCGCCCCTCCGCCACCCGCCGCCTGCGGGCCGTCTGCGGGCCGTCTGCCGCGCCGACGCCGCAGGCTCCCGGGCGGCCCGCCCGATGACCGTCAGCGGTGCCGTCGGCTGGCCGAGATGCGGCCCGGCGCGGCGCGGCCCGGCCCGGCCCGGCCCGGCCCGGCGCGGTGCGGTGCTGTCCGGCCCGGCCCGGCCGCTCGGTGGAACACCACGGGTGCCTCCGCAGGCCGATGACACCCATGGCGTTCCACCCGTCGCCTGCCCACCCCGAACTCGCCGTTTCCGGTTTGCGCGTCCCGAGCCGCGGGAGTCGTGTCCCGCGTGTCAGGACGACGCGGAGATCTTGGTACGAAAGGGCCCCTCTAGGGGCCGTTTGATACCAAGATCTCGCGTGCCGCGTGCCGCGTGCCGCGTGCCGCGTGCCGCGTGCCGCGTGCCGCGTGCCGCGTGCCGCGTGCCGCGTCAGGCGGCGAGGGCGGCGCCAGCGCGTGGTGCGCGTCGGGGGTTGTGGGGCGTGCCGCGTTCCGCGAGCGGGTCAGGCGGCGGGGGCGGAACCGGCGGGCGGGGTCTCGGCGGGGTCGCGGGCGTAGCGCAGCATCAGCACGCCGTCGGCGGCGGCCAGCACGTGCCGCAGCGGCAGGTGACGCGGGACGCTGGCGTCCCCGGCGGTGATCCGGCCCGGCCCGGCGCCGGCGAGCAGCGGCGCCACGGTCAGGCACAGTTCGTCGACCAGGTCGGCGGCAGTGAGCGCGCCGAACAGGTGCGGGCCGCCCTCGCAGAGCAGTTGGCCGAGCCCGCGCCGACGCAACTCGGCCAGTCCGGCGACGAGATCGACCTGCCCGGCGCCGCTAATCCGCCCGGCGCCTCCGGTCCGCCCGGCACCACCGGTCCGCCCGGAGCCGTCGGTCGGGCCGCTGCCGTCGGACTGACCGGTGCCACCGGTCCGCCCGGAGCCGTCGGTCGGGCCGCTGCCGTCGGACTGACCGGCGCCGCCGATCCGCCCGGTCCCGTCGGTCGGGCCGCTGCCGTCGACCCGTCCGGCACCGTCGTCGGGCTGACCGGCGCCACCAGGCTGCCCGGTGCCGTCGGCCTGCTCAGCGTCGTCGGCCGTGTCGGTGCCGCAGCGGATCACGTCGGCGACGTCGGCCAGCCCGGGCGGCGGTACGGCGTCGGCGTGGGTGAGCACGATCGGCCGGACCGGGGCGTCTGCGAACGCGGCCTGCGCCGGGTCGAGGTCGAGCGAACCGGAGACGACCACCAGCGTGGGGTACTCGGCCAGCCCCTGCTCGCGGCGCCAGGCCCGGCGTTCCGGGCTCAGCCGGACCGCCCGGTAGCCCTCGTGCCGCAGTGTGCCGGCGGCCACCACGAGACCGTCGCAGAGCATCCGCAGCAGGCCGAAGACCCGCTTGTCCGGCTCGCCGGAGAGCCCGGCCGAGTATCCGTCCAGAGTGACCGCGCCGTCGGCGCTGGCGACGAAGTTGACCCGCAGGTGCGGGCCGGCCGTCCGGCCGTAGAGCGCGGTGAGCTGCGGATCGGTGAGCGCACCGGTGACGGGTGCGGGCCAGATCCGTTCGATCGGGGTTCCGACGGTCATTCGCCGGCCGGACCGGTGACCGGAGGGGTGGGTTCGGGGGTACGGTGCTGGCAGTCGCACCACTTCCGGCCAGGACAGTCGTCGTGCCGCCGTTCCCGGCAGGCTCGGCAGATCATGCAGGCAGCCTATGCCCAGGAAGGATGGGACGTCGTGTCGCGTCAGATCTTCCAGCTCATGGTGTCGCTGGCTGGCGTCCGGCCGCCGGTGTGGCGGCGGGTGCTGGTGCCCGGCGGCTACACGCTGGACCGGCTGCACCGGGTGATCCAGCACGCGATGGGCTGGCGCGACTGCCACCTGCACTCGTTCGACGTGGACGGCCGGCAGTACGGCGAGCCCGACCCGGACGGCGAGCTGGCGCTGCGCGACGAGCTGGCGCTGCGCGACGAGCTGGACGTCCGGCTGGACGCGCTCGTGGGCAAGGGCGACCGGTTCCGCTACACGTACGACTTCGGTGACTGGTGGGAGCACGACCTGGTGGTGGAGGACTGCTGCGCCGCCGATCCGGACGAGCGTTACCCGCTGTGCCTGGACGGGGAGCGGGCCTGCCCGCCGGAGGACGTGGGCGGTCCGGGCGGGTACGCGGTCCTGCTGGCCGCGCTCGCCGATCCCGCGCATCCGGAGCATCCGACCATGCGGGAGTGGGCCGGCCCGGCGTTCGATCCGGCCGTGTTCGACCCGGACCGCGCCACCGTCCTGCTGCGCCGCTGCTGCTGACCCGATCCCTCGCGCCATCGACTGCGCGACCAACTGCACCGCCGACCGCGCGACCACTGCACCGCCGACCGCACGACCAGCCGGGCCACCAACCGCGCGCACCCGCCGCGTCACCGACCGCGCGCACCAGCCGGGCCACCGACCGCGCGCACCTGCCGCGTCACCGACCGCGCGACCCGCGGCGCCACCGCCGCACCGCTGACCGCGCGGTCCCCGCGCAGGGGCCGCGCGCCGACGCGGTAACGAAATGGGAACGCTCCCAACGGTCTATTGACACCCCTGTCACCTCCCGGCAACCTCATGGGAGCGCTCCCGAGAGTGGTGCGGATCTCCCTCCTGCCCGCTCCGGCCCGCGCGAAACGCACCCCCCACCACACAGCAGATATCGCCTCACCACCGAAAGAGGGGTCTCGGATGAGCGTCCCAATCCGTCGTCGGCGGTTCGCGGCCATCGCGCTCGCGTCCGTCGTCGTGCTCGGCACCACCGCCGCCTGCGGCGACGACTCGGACAGCGGCGACAGCGGCAGCGGCGGCGGCCCGGTCACCCTGGTCGTCGACGTCTTCGGCGACCAGGGCTTCGGCTACGAAGAGCTGTACAAGCAGTACGAAGCGGAGCACCCGAACGTCAAGATCCAGGAGCGGGGCAAGGGCCTCGGCCTCGGTGACTACAACACCCGTCTGACGCAGCAGATCACCGCGGGCTCGGGTGCCGGCGACGTGGTGGCCCTGGAAGAGGGCACCATCGTCCAGTTCTACGCCCAGGCCGACAAGTTCGTGAACCTGGCCGACCACGGCGCGAACGACCTCAAGGGCAACTTCCTGCCGTGGAAGTGGGAGCAGGGCACCACCCCCGACGGCAAGGTGCTGGGCCTCGGCACCGACGTCGGCTCGATGGCGCTGTGCTACCGCAGCGACCTGTTCAAGGCCGCCGGGCTGCCCACCGACCGCGAGCAGGTCGGCGCGCTCTGGCCGACGTGGGACGAGTTCATCGCCACCGGCCAGAAGTTCGCCGCCGCCGACAAGAAGCACAAGTTCGTCGACTCGGCGACCAACTTCTACAACGTCGTGCTGATGCAGATCGCGGGCCAGGGCACCGGCTACACCTACTACGACAAGAGCAACAAGCTGGTCATCGACCAGAACCCGGACGTGCAGGCCGCGTACCAGCTCACCACCAAGATGATCGCCGCCGGGCTGTCCAACAACCTCCAGTCGTTCTCCAACGAGTGGAACGCCGGCTTCAAGAACGGCACCTTCGCCACCATCGCCTGCCCCGCCTGGATGACCGGTGTCATCAAGGGCCAGGCCGGTGACGCGGCGGCCGGCAAGTGGGACATCGCCAAGGCGCCGGGCGCCGGTGGCAACTGGGGCGGCTCCTTCCTCGGCGTGCCGAAGTCGAGCAAGCACCAGAAGGAGGCCGCGGAGCTGGCCAAGTTCCTGACCAGCGCCAAGGGCCAGATCGGCGCGTACAAGGCGGTCGGCAACCTGCCCTCGAACCCGCAGGCGCTCACCGACCCGGCCGTGGCCGACTCGACCAACGACTACTTCAGCAAGGCCCCGGTCGGCAAGATCTTCGCCGCCGGCGCCACCGACCTGAAGCCGGTCTACCTCGGCCCGAAGAACAACGCGGTCCGCACCGCCGTGGAGAACACGCTGCGCGCCGTGGAGCAGGGCAAGTCGGCCGACGAGCAGTGGCAGGCGGCCCTGAAGAACGGTGCGGCCGCCGGTAAGTGACCGGTTGAGCCGCCCGCGGGTGGCGTCGGCAGCCCTGGCTGCCGGCGCCACCCGCGGTGCCCGCAGAGTCCGGCGTCGCCCGTGTGGCGGGTGACGCCGGCCGAGGAGAAGGACTCCCCATGAGCCTCGACCTGCACGCCGCGGCGCCGCCCGAGCCCGGCGCGCCCCGCGCCGCACGGCACACACGCCGCCGCGCCGCCTCGATGACCCGGCTGGACCTGAAGTACTCGCCGTACCTGTACGTCCTGCCGTTCTTTGTGATCTTCGCCGTGTTCGGCGTGTACCCGATCGCGTACACGGTCTGGATCGCGCTGACCGACCGGTCGCCGCTGAACTCGACGATCTCCTTCGTCGGGATGGACAACTTCGTCGAGCTGATCACCGAGGACCCGCAGTTCTGGAACGCGGTGGTCAACACGTTCGGCATGTTCCTGCTCTCCACAGTGCCCCAGCTGCTGCTGGCGCTGATGCTCGCCAACGCGCTGAACCGGAAGCTGCGCGCGCAGACGTTCTTCCGGATGGCCATCGCGATGCCGATCATCACCTCGACCGCTGTGGTCGCGCTGATCTTCTCGATGATCTACGCCAAGGACTTCGGCCTGGTCAACTGGCTGCTCGACAGCGTCGGCCTGGACCCGATCGACTGGCGGGCGAACCGCTTCGCCTCCTGGTTCGCCATCTCCACCATGGTCGACTGGCGCTGGGTCGGCTACAACGCGCTGATCTACCTGGCCGCCATGCAGTCGATCAGCAAGGACATGTACGAGGCCGCGGCGCTGGACGGCGCCTCCCGGCGGCGCCAGTTCTGGTCCATCACGGTCCCGCAGCTGCGCCCCACGATCATCTTCACGCTGATCATCTCCACCATCGGCGGCCTCCAGCTGTTCACCGAGCCCCTGCTGTTCACCAGCGGCTCGGGCGGTCTCTCCGGTGGTTCGGAGGGCCAGTTCCAGACCATCACGATGTACCTGCTCGACGTGATGAACCAGCGCTTCCGGTGGGGCTACGCCGGGGCGGTCGCGCTCGTGCTCTTCGTGCTCATCGCGTTGATGTCGGCGATCAACTACCTGCTCGCCCGCCGCATCAGCTCCGACAAGTGAGGTGACGAGATGACGACCACCGCCGTCCGCCCGCCCACCCGGCAGAGTCCGCCGGTCAAGACCGCCCACCGGGCCGAGCGGCTCTGGAAGGCCAGCCCGCTCACCATGATCGGCCTGATCTTCGGCGTGCTGCTGTCCCTGTTCCCGTTCTACTGGATGATCGTGATCGCCAGCCGGACGAACGACGCGGCCAACTCCTGGCCTCCGCCGTTCCTGCCCGGCGGCAAGCTCGGCGAGAACATCGAGCGGGTGCTCGCCAACAGCGACGCCAACATCGTCAAGGGCCTGATGAACTCGTTCCTGGTCTCCGGGACGATCACCGTCGCGACCGTGTTCTTCGGCTCGCTGGCCGGCTTCGCGTTCGCCAAGCTCCGCTTCCGGGGCAAGAACGCGCTGCTGCTGATCATCCTCACCTCGATGATGGTGCCGATCCAGCTCGGCGTGCTGCCGCTGTACATCCTGATGGCCAAGCTCGACTGGCTGAACACCATGCCGTCGGTGACCGTCCCGTTCCTGATCGGCGGCTTCGGCATCTTCATGATGCGCCAGTACGCCGAGCAGGCGGTACCGAACGAGTTGATCGAGGCCGCCCGGGTGGACGGCTGCTCGACCTGGCGGGTGTACTGGCACGTGGTGGCACCCGCGCTGCGTCCGGCCGCCGCGGTGCTGGGCCTGCTGACCTTCATGGAGCAGTGGAACCAGTTCTTCTGGCCGTTCGTGGTGCTGGCGGACCCGTCCAACCCGACCGTCCAGATCTCGCTGCGCAGCCTCAACACCGCCTACTTCGCCGACAACTCGCAGATCTTCGCCGGTACGTTGATCGCGACCCTGCCCCTGTTCGTCGTGTTCGTTCTGTTTGGCCGCCAGATCATCGGCGGCATCATGGAAGGCGCCGTCAAGTCGTGAGCAACCCAGCAAGCCCGCCCGCTGTCGGCGTCCTCGACGCCGGTCCGGCCCTCACCTTCCCGTCCGACTTCCTCTGGGGCGCGGCGACCGCCGCGTACCAGATCGAGGGCGGGGCGACGGAGGGCGGCCGTGCCCCGTCGATCTGGGACACCTTCAGCCACACGGAGGGCCGGACGGTGGCCGGGCACACCGGCGACGTGGCGTGTGACCACTACCACCGGATGCCTGACGACGTGCGGCTGATGGCCGACCTGGGCCTGCGGTCGTACCGCTTCTCGGTGAGCTGGCCGCGGGTGCAGCCGGGCGGCACCGGCGGGGTCAACCAGGAGGGCATGGACTTCTACCGCCGGCTGGTCGACGAGCTGCTCGGCCACGGCATCGAGCCGTGGCTGACGCTCTACCACTGGGACATGCCGCAGCCGCTGGAGGACGCGGGCGGCTGGCCGGCCCGGGACACCGCGGCCCGCTTCGCCGAGTACGCCCACCTGGTCGCCGAGGCGCTCGGTGACCGGGTGAAGTACTTCACCACGCTGAACGAGCCGTGGTGCTCGGCGTTCCTCGGCTACGGCTCCGGCGTGCACGCGCCGGGCCGCAGGGACGGCGCGGACGCGGTCCGGGCCGGGCACCACCTGATGCTCGGTCACGGCCTGGCCGTGCAGGCGGTACGCGCGGTCCGCCCGGACGCGCAGCTCGGCATCACAGTCAACCTGTACCCGGTGACCCCGGCGAGCGGCTCGGCGGCGGACGCCGACGCGGCCCGCCGGATCGACGCGCTGGCGAACCGGTTCTTCCTGGACCCGGTGCTGCGCGGGTCGTACCCGGCGGACCTCGTCGCGGACCTGCGTCAGGTCACCGACATGGGGCACGTGCGCGACGGTGACCTGGCGACCATCTCCACGCCGCTGGACATGGTCGGGGTCAACTACTACAGCCGGCACGTGGTGGCCGCGCCGGTCGAGGGCGCGGAGCCGGAGCCCTACTGGCGGGCGCCGTCCTGCTGGCCGGGCAGCGAGGACGTCCGGTTCGTCACCCGGGGTGTCCCGGTGACGGACATGGACTGGGAGATCGACGCCCCGGGCCTGGTGGAGACGCTGGAGCGGGTCCACCGGGAGTACACCGACCTGCCGCTCTACGTCACCGAGAACGGCTCGGCGTTCGTCGACGAGCTGGTCGACGGCCGGGTGGACGACCCGGACCGGCTGGCCTACTTCGCCGCGCACCTGCGCGCGGCGCACGCCGCGATCGAGGCCGGCGTGCCGCTCAAGGGCTACTTCGCCTGGTCGCTTCTGGACAACTTCGAGTGGGCCTGGGGTTACACGAAGCGGTTCGGCATGGTCTATGTCGACTACGACAGCCAGGCCCGGATCGCGAAGTCCAGCGCCAGGTGGTACGCCGACGTGATCCGACGCAACGGACTGCCCGCACAATAAGCTGGGCCAGCCAGTAACGGGCGGCCCGGCGCCGACGCCTCAATCGGTGCCGGGTCCGCCCGACCGTCGGAGGAGCACAACGATGACAACGCAGCGCACCCGCTCGCTCGGGCGTCCGACCCTCGACGCGGTCGCGGCCCGCGCCGGCGTCGGGCGCGGCACGGTCTCCCGCGTGGTCAACGGCTCGCCGCAGGTCAGTCCGGAGGCCCGGGCCGCCGTCCAGCAGGCCATCGCCGAACTGGGGTACGTGCCGAACCGTGCCGCCCGTGCGCTGGTCACCCAGCGGACCGACTCGGTCGCACTGGTCGTGTCCGAGTCGGGGGAGCGGGTCTTCACCGAGCCGTTCTTCGCGGCCATCGTCCGGGGCGTCAGCTCCGGGCTGGTGGAGACGCCGATGCAGCTCTGGCTGGCCATGGTGCAGTCGCCGATCGAGCGGGAACGGGTCGAGCAC
This sequence comes from Micromonospora globosa, assembly GCF_000717585.1. Lineage (NCBI taxonomy): Bacteria > Bacillati > Actinomycetota > Actinomycetes > Micromonosporales > Micromonosporaceae > Micromonospora > Micromonospora globosa. The sequence goes on along the minus strand of NZ_JNZR01000040.1, from coordinate 10,939 downwards.
CACCTGACCAACCAGCACGTGGACGGCGTACTCCTGCTGTCCCTGCACGACGCGGACCCGCTGCCCACGCTGCTGGAGGAGCGCGGTCTCCCGACGGTGCTCGGCGGCCGTCCGGCGCGGATGCTGCACCCGAACGCGCAGCCGGCGTGGTTCGTCGACATGGACAACGTCGGCGGCGCGCGGCAGGCGGTGGAGCACCTGTTCCGCCAGGGCCGCCGGCGGGTCGCGACCATCGCGGGCCCGCAGGACATGGGCGCCGGCCTGGCCCGGCTCTCCGGCTACCAGGAGGCCGTGCGCGCGGCCGGCGGCCGGGTCGACCCGGGCCTGATCGCGTACGGGGACTTCAGCGAGGGCAGCGGCACCGCGGCCATGCGCCGGCTGCTCGACGTCTGCCCGGAGCTGGACGCCGTGTTCGTGGCCTCCGACCTGATGGCGTTCGGCGCGCTGCGCGCGTTGCGCGAGGCCGGCCGCCGGGTGCCCGAGGACGTGGCGGTGATCGGCTTCGACGACGCCCCGATCGCGCGTCAGGCCGAGCCGCCGCTGACCACCGTGTTCCAGCCGGTGGAGGAGATGGGCCGGCAGATGGCCCGGCTGCTGGTGTCCCGCATCCGCGGCGAGGAGGTCCCCTCCCCGCACGTGCTGCTGGACACCGAGCTGATCCACCGGGCCTCCGGCTGACCCACCCCCGGCGACGGGGGAGCGGTCAGGACCAGCGGCGCAGTTCGCGGCGGGCCAGCGACGCGCGGTGGACCTCGTCCGGGCCGTCGGCCAGGCGCAACGTGCGGGCCTGCGCCCACAGTTCGGCCAGCGGGGTGTCCTGGCTGACCCCGGCCCCGCCGTACGCCTGGATGGCCTTGTCGATCACCCACTCGGCCATCAGCGGCGTGGCGATCTTGATGGCCTGGATCTCGCTGTGCGCGCCCTTGTTGCCGACGGTGTCCATCAGCCACGCGGTCTTGAGCACCAGCAGGCGGGCCTGCTCGATCCGGACCCGCGACTCGGCGATCCACTCGCGGACCACGCCCTGCTCGGCGAGCGGGCGGCCGAACGCGATCCGGTCGAGCACGCGCCGGCAGAGCAGCTCCAGGGCCCGCTCGGCCATGCCGATCAGGCGCATGCAGTGGTGGATCCGGCCGGGGCCGAGCCGGGCCTGGGCGATGGCGAACCCGGTGCCCTCCTCGCCGACCAGGTTGTCCACCGGCACCCGGACGTCGGTGAAGTCGATCTCGGCGTGCCCGCCGTGCGGGGCGTCGCTGTAGCCGAAGACCCGCATCCCGCGCCGTACGGTCACGCCGGGGGTGTCCCGGGGGACCAGGATCATGCTCTGCTGGCGGTGCCGGTCGGCGTCCGGGTCGGTCTTGCCCATCACGATGAAGATCTCGCAGCGCGGGTCCATCGCCCCGGACGACCACCACTTGCGGCCGTTGATCACGTAGTGGTCGCCGTCGCGGGTGATCCGGGTGGCGATGTTCGTCGCGTCGGAGGACGCCACCTCCGGCTCGGTCATGCAGAACGCGGACCGGATCTCACCGGCGAGCAGCGGCATGAGCCACTGCTTGCGCTGCTCCTCGGAGCCGAACTCGGCGAGCAGTTCCATGTTGCCGGTGTCCGGCGCGGCGCAGTTGAGCGCCTCCGGGGCCAGGTGCGGGCTGCGGCCGGTCAGCTCGGCCAGCGGCGCGTACTGGAGGTTGGTCAGCCCGGCGCCGTAGCGGGCGTCGGGCAGGAACAGGTTCCACAGCCCGCGCGCCCGCGCCTCGGCTTTGAGTTCCTCCATCACCGGCGGGCGGGCCCAGGGGTCGCCGGCCGCGGCCACCTGCTCGTGGTGCACCGGCTCGGCCGGGTACACGCACTCGGTGAGGAACGCCTCCAGCCGCTGCCGCAGCTCGACCGTCCGGTCGTCGTACGCGAACTCCATCTAGCTCTCCCTCACCGCGTGCAGTCCGTGTGCCACGAGCGGCGCCACCATGTCGCCGATCCGGTCGAAGCCCTCGCCCAGCGTCTGGCCGAGCGTGTGCCGGTAGTGGATGCCCTCGCAGATCACCGCGAGCTTGAAACAGCCGAGTGCCACGTGCCAGTGCAGCGGGCCGACGTCGACGTCGCTGCGCCCGGCGTACCGCTCGATCAGCTCGGCGCCGGTCGGGAAGCCGGCGCGCGGCCCGATGCCGTCGGCGACCGGGTTGCCCTCGCCGTGGTCGCTGTCGCCGAGCACGTCCCAGTACGTCAGCAGCAGCCCGAGGTCGGCCAGCGGGTCGCCGAGCGTGGCCATCTCCCAGTCGAGCACCGCCCGCACCGCCACCGGGTCGACGGTGGCGAGCAGGTTGTCCAGCCGGTAGTCGCCGTGCACGATCCGGCCCGCGTTCGCGCCCTCGGGCACGCTGGCGGCCAGCGCGTCGCGCAGCTCGTCGATGCCGGGCAGCGGCCGGCTGCGGGACCGGTCGAGCTGGCCGGCCCAGCGGCGCACCTGCCGGGCCAGGTAGCCCTCCGGGCGGCCGAAGTCGGCCAGCCCTACCTCGGCCGGCTCGACCCGGTGCAGCGTGGCGAGCGTGTCCATCATCGCCATGGCGAGGTCACGCCGCTGGGCGGCGGTGAGCGCGTCGGTCTGCTCGCGCCGCCGGTAGACCTCGCCGTCGACCTTCGCCATCAGGTAGAACGGCGCGCCGATGACGCTCTCGTCGGTGCACAGCAGCAGCGCCTCCGGCACCGGTACGCCGGTCGGCGTGAGCGCCGAGATCACCCGGTGCTCGCGGGCCATGTCGTGCGCGGTGGCCAGCACGTGCCCCAGGGGCGGCCGGCGCAGCACCACCTCGCGGTCGCCGGCGCGCAGCAGGTAGGTGAGGTTGGACTTGCCGCCGGCGATCAGCCGCGCCGACAGCGGCCCGCTCAGGTCCGGCCGGTGGACGGCCAGGTGGGCGGCGAGCCGGTCGAGGTCGAGCCCGCGTGGGGCCGGACCGGTCGAGGGCGCGGCGACATCGGCGGCCGGATCGGTCATCCGATTAGTTGATGGCAGCTCAGCTTTGTTGTCAAGGTCGGGTTTTCCCGGCGGGACATGCCCTTGCAACAGGGGCGAAATGGTCAACCGGCAGGCTGGGCCCAGCCTGCCGGCCGCTCGGCCGGCCCGCCGAGCGGAGGGGATCAGACATGCTGCTGAGAGTTCGGGTGACCCTGCCGGACCGTCCGGGCACGCTCGGCCAGGTGGCCCGGACACTCGGCGTCTCCGGCGCGGACATCGTGCAGGTGGTGGTGCTGGAACGGCTCGGCGGCCGGGCGGTGGACGACTTCACGGTGGTCTGGCCGGGTGCGGCGCGGGTGGAGCGGATGCTCGCCGGGCTGGCCGCGATCCCCGGCGTCCGGGTGGACGGCGTGTGGCGGGCGATCGGCGCGCCCACCACCACCGGGCAGGACGCCGAACTGCTCGCCCAGGTGGCGGCGAACCCGGTCGACGGGGTGGCCACGCTCGTCGACGCGGTGCCGGGGCTGCTCGCCGCGGACTGGGCGGTGGTCGCCGTCGTACCCCTGGACTGGGCCTCGCGCAGCGGCGAGGCCGGCGTCGCCGCGATCGGGCACGCGAGCTGGCGGGCGCCGGTGCCGCCGCGGCTGCCGGAGGTGACCCCGCTGCGGGCGCGCGCCATGACCAGCCCGGACGGGCACCACTACGCGGTGGCGCCGTTCGGCCGGGCCGGGCTGGTGCTCGTGGTCGCCCGTGACCACAGCGAACCGCTCGCCGCCGCCGGGTTCCACTCCACCGAGGTGGACCGGCTCGCCCAGCTCGTCCGCGCCGGCGCGGTGATCCTCGGCGACCGGCTGGACCTGGTCGGCACGCCGCCCGTGACCACCGTCACCTGACCGGACGGCCCACGTCACCCGGGGGCAACGGGCCCGCAACAGGCGCACGGCATGGTCGGTGCCGAGGAAGGGAGACAACCATGGCGCTCTGGCGGATCCGAGCCACGGTGGACGACCGGCCGGGTTACCTGTCGGTGCTCACGGCGAGCCTCGCGTTGCGCGGGGTCAACATCCTCAGCGTGCAGGTGCACACCACCGAGGCCGGCGCGGTCGACGACTTCCTGGTCGACGCGCCCGAGCAGGTGACCGAGGCGGAGCTGCGGGCCGCCGTGGAGCGGGGCCGGGGCCGGGACTGCTGGATCGCGCGCAGCGGGGCGCGCGGGCTGGCCGACGAGCCGACCCGGCTGCTCGGGCTCGCCGGGCGGCTGGTGCGAGACCCGGAGGCGACCGGCGAGGTGCTGCGCACGCTGCTCGGCGCCGACTCGGTGACCTGGCGTCCGACGCCCGCCACCGCGCCGGGCGGGGTGGGCGGCACCACGATGGTGCTCGCCGACCCGGCCGGCGGCGCCCACGAACTGCATCGCCGGGAGCCCAGCTTCACCCCGGCCGAGTACGCCCGCGCACAGGCCCTGGTCGAGCTGGCGGCGACACTGGCCCGGCGGGACGCTGACCGGATCACGCTGGTGCTGCCGGACGGCGGTGAGGTGTCGGTGCGGGCCGCGACCGCCGAGGACGTCCCCGGCGTACGTGACCTGCACGCCGCCTGCTCGGCGCGCAGCCGGCAGCGGCGCTACCTGAGCGGGGCGGCGGACCCGTCGCCGGCCCGGCTGCGCCGGCTGCTGGAACCGGCGCGGGGCGTGACACTGCTCGCCACGGCGGGCTCCGGCGGGGCGGCGGAGCCGGTCGTGGCGATGGCGAACCTGCTCGGCGAGGGCGACGAGGCCGAGGCGGCGCTGCTGGTCCGCGACGACTGGCAGCGCCGGGGCCTCGGCTCGGCGCTGCTGCGCCGCCTGGTGGGCCACGCCGACCGTGCCGGATACGCCGCCGTGCTGCTGCACGTGCAGTCCGAGAACACGCCGATGCTGCGGACGCTGCGCCGGCTGGACCGGCCGGTGGCGATGGAACGCGACGGCGGCGTGCTGACCGCGACGCTGCCGCTGGCCGCACGGCCGGCGGCCGAGCCGGCCGCGCGGGCCGGGGTGACGGTGCCGGCACAGCGGTCGAGTTGAGCTGACGGCCGCCGGCCGGATCCCGGAGGTGCGCCGCAACGGCGCGGCACACCCGAGGGGTACGGCCCGACGGCCGGAACCGGCGCGGTCACGCGCCACCCGGGCCGACCTCCGATACGGGGGACGGTGACACGGCGGGGCTCCCGATGCGGGGGCCCCGCCCGTCTGTGTGCGATCAGGTGGCCGGGTAGCTGTTGTAGTCGGGGAAGTTGCCGTAGAGCCGGCCGTCACCACCGACTGTGACCGCCTGCACGAGCAGGTCGCCGCCGACGAACGCGCCCTTCCAGGACGCGCCCCGGCCGCCGAACGGCTCGTCCCGGTCGCCCCGGGACCGCGGCTTGTTGATGCCCACCTTGAACGCCTGGAGGTCCACCGCCAGCTTGCCGGCGAGCTCCTCGTCGTCGCAGGCGAGCGACGCGACGAGCGCGCCGTTGGAGGCGTTCATCTGGGCCAGCAGCTCGTCGGTGGTGTCCACCACGACGATGGTGTCGACCGGGCCGAACGGCTCGGCGTGCATGAGGCGGGACCGGCCGGGCGGGGCCAGCAGCACGGCCGGTGCGACGTACGCGGACGTGTCCTGCCCGTCCAGGAACGGTGCGCCGTCGAGCTTGCCGCGGTGCAGCGGCACGGCGCCGCCGCGTACCGCCTCGTCGACCTTGCGCCGCAGCTCGTCGGCCTTCGCCCCGCTGATCAGCGGCCCGAAGTCCAGCTCGGGCAGCGGGTCGCCGGCCGACCAGTCGTCGCCGACGGCGAGCGGGTGCCCGAACCGGATCGACCGGACCACAGGCAGGTACATGTCGAGGAACTCGTCGACCAGGTCGCGCTGGACCACGAACCGGGGGTACGCGGTGCAGCGCTGCTTGCCGTACTCGAAGCCCTTGCGCAGGTGGGCGGCGAGCGAGTCCCACTGGGAGAAGTTCCAGATGCCCCAGGCGTTGAGGCCCTCCTGCTCGATGAAGTGCCGCTTGTCGCAGTCGAGCAGCGCGGCGGCGACCTTGCCGCCGTTGGAGCGCCCGCCGACGAACGCCACCGCGCCGATCTCCGGTGCGCGGACGAGCACCTCGGACAGTTCCTCGCCGCTGCCGGACAGCAGCGTGGCGGGCAGCCCGGCGCGGCGCATCAGCGCGTGCGCGACGGTGAGGCAGACCGCGCCGCCCTGCGACGGGGTCTTGGCGATCACCGCGTTGCCGGCGAGCAGCTGCACCAGCTCGGCGTGCACGAGCACGCTCATCGGGTAGTTCCAGGAGGCGATGTTGCTGACCGGGCCGGGCAGCGGCTCCCGCCCGTCGGCGAGCATCCGCTCGATCTCCTGCGCGTACCAGCGCACGCCGTCCAGCGCGCGGTCCACGTCGGCGCAGGCCAGGCGCCACGGCTTGCCGATCTCCCAGACCAGCAGCAGGGCGAGCAGGTCGCGGTGTGCGGTGAGCGCGTCGAGGGCGTCGGTGACCCGGGCGACGCGCTCGGCCAGCGGGGTCTGTGCCCACTCCCGGTGCGCGTCGGCGGCGTGGGCGACGGCGGCGCGGGCCGTCTCGGCGTCGAGCCGGGCGAGGTTCACCAGCACCGTGTTGTCCACCGGGGTCCGTACGGCGGTGGGCGTGCCGAGCGCGCGCCAGTCGCCCTGGACGAGGTTGTGCAGCGTCGTGGTGCCGTCGGGGCCGGTGCCGAACGCCTCGGGTGTGGCGGCCACCGCCCGGGCGAGGGTGTCGGACCAGGAGGTGCCCTCGGCGAGTCGTAGAGCCATCGCGATCTCCTCAGTGTCGTCCGGGGAGCGGCGGCGTCGATGGCACCGCAGGTGAGGCGTACTGTCCCGCGGGCCGGAGCGGCCGGGCAACCGTACGCTCGTATGCCAGGACGGCCGCGCCGCCGACGACAGCCCGGCGGCTGCATTCACCACCGTGACGATGCCGCTGAGCTGGGACCGAATACGCTCTATATCGACAAATATCGATGGTGTGATCCAGCTCCCGATGGTTACCCGTGAGTACGCCCGGGCGGCCCGGATCAGCGCGCTCTTCCCCTGTGATGAACGGCGCATTACATTGTCGATTGTCCATGGGAGCGCTCCCGAACCTCTCAGGGACACCCCACCACCACCGCCACGCGGCAGCCGGAGCCCTGCGATACCGTCCCCGCTCCGGCTGCCGCCCGGCGCCAGCCACAGGAGCTCGCCATGCCCCGTCCGATTCCGCCGCCGGGAGGCCGGTCCCGGCTCCGCCGGCTGTTCGCCGCCGGCGCCGCGCTGGCCGTCGGCCTGGCCACGGCCGCCGCCGCCCCGCCACCCGCGTCCGCCTCCGCCGCACAGGCCGCGCCCGCGTTCAACTACGCCGAGGCGTTGCAGAAGTCGCTGTTCTTCTACGAGGCGCAGCAGTCGGGCCGCAAGCCCTCCTGGAACCGGGTCTCCTGGCGCGGCGACTCGGCGCTCACCGACGGCGCCGACGTCGGCGTCGACCTCACCGGCGGCTGGTACGACGCCGGCGACCACGTGAAGTTCGGCTTCCCGATGGCGTTCAGCGCCACCATGCTGGCGTGGGGCGCGGTCGAGTACCGCGACGGGTACGTCGCCTCCGGCCAGCTCACCCACCTGCTGAACAACCTGCGCTTCGTCAACGACTACTTCGTCAAGGCGCACTCCGCCCCGAACGTCCTCTACGGACAGGTCGGCAAGGGCGACGACGACCACAAGTGGTGGGGTCCGGCCGAGGTGATGCCGATGGCGCGGCCCGCGTACAAGATCGACGCGAGCTGTGGCGGCGCGGACCTGGCGGGGGAGACGGCGGCCGCGATGGCCGCCTCGTCCATGGTGTTCCGGTCCACCGACGCGGCCTACGCGGACAAGCTGCTCGGCCACGCCAAGCAGCTCTACGCGTTCGCCGACACCGTGCGGAAGAACTACCACGAGTGCATCACCGACGCGACGAGCTTCTACAAGTCGTGGAGCGGCTACCAGGACGAACTGGTCTGGGGCGCGATCTGGCTGTACCGGGCCACCGGCGACGCCACCTACCTCGCCAAGGCCGAGAGCGAGTACGACAAGCTCGGCACCGAGCCGCAGTCCACCACCCGCTCCTACAAGTGGACCATCGCCTGGGACAACAAGCAGTTCGGCGCGTACGTGCTGCTGGCGAACCTCACCGGCAAGCAGAAGTACGTCGACGACGCCAACCGGTGGCTCGACTACTGGACGGTGGGCGTCAACGGTCAGCGGGTGCCGTACTCGCCGGGCGGGATGGCGGTGCTCGACTCGTGGGGCGCGCTGCGGTACGCCTCCAACACCGCGTTCGCCGCGCTCGTCTACAGCGACAGGACCACGGACACCACCCGTAAGGCGCGCTACCACGACTTCGCGGTCCGGCAGATCAACTACGCGCTCGGCGACAACCCGCGCAACTCCAGCTACCAGATCGGCTTCGGCACCAACTCGCCGCGCAACCCGCACCACCGCACCGCGCACGGCTCCTGGTGGGACAGCCAGACCGTGCCCACCGAGACCCGGCACGTGCTCTACGGCGCGCTGGTCGGCGGCCCGTCCTCGGCCAACGACGCATACACCGACAGCCGGTCGGACTACGTGATGAACGAGGTCGCCACCGACTACAACGCCGGCTTCACCTCCGCGCTGGCCCGGCTCACGAACGAGTACGGCGGCAGCCCGCGCGCCGGTTTCCCGTCCGCCGAGACGCCCGACCTGGACGAGCTGACTGTGGAGACCACAGTGATGCAGGCCGAGCCGCGCGCCACCGGGCTCAAGGCGATCATCTACAACAAGTCGGCGTTCCCGGCCCGGGCGCTGACGACCGGAAAGTTCCGGTACTTCTTCCGGCCCGACGGCACCGGACCGGTCACCGTCACGCCCGGCTACACCCAGGGCTGCCCGTCGCCGTCGACGGCGAAGCAGTTCTCCGGCGACATCTGGTACGTCGAGGTCGACTGCACCGGCTACACCATCGCTCCGGCCGGGCAGTCGCAGCACCGGATGGAGGTCCAGTTCAAGATCGGGGTGCCGGAGGGCGGCACCTGGGATCCGGCGAACGACCCGTCCTACCAGGCCACCGCGGGGCCGAACCGGAAGGTGCCGCTCTACTCCGGTGGCGTCCGCGTCTGGGGCGAGGAGCCCGGCCCGGTCACCCCTGACACCACCGCGCCCACAGTGCCCGGCACGCCCGTCGCGTCCGCCGTCACGTCGAGCGGGCTCACGCTGACCTGGGCCGCGTCCACCGACACCGGCGGCAGCGGCCTGGCCGGGTACGAGATCACCCAGTCGCAGACCGGAAGCGACGCGCTGGTGCTGCGGACCGCCACCACAAACACGCTCGCGGTGACCGGGCTGGCCCCGGAACGGACGTACCAGTTCACAGTGCGGGCGCTCGACGGTGCCGGCAACCGCTCGGCGGCGTCGGCGGCGCTGGCCGTCACCACGCCGGCCGGCCCGGCGCCGGACACCACACCGCCGACCGCGCCGGGCGCGCCCACCGCCTCCGCGGTCGGCCCGACCGGCCTGACGCTGACCTGGGGCCCGTCCACCGACGCGGTGGGCGTCACCGGGTACCGCGTCTACCGCGGCGGGAACGTCCTGGTCGGCTCCGCCACCGGCACCACGCTGGCGGTGACCGGGCTGACCGCCTCCACCACGTACACGTTCACAGTGGTGGCGGTGGACGCGGCCGGCAACGTCTCGCCCGCGTCGCCCGGCGTCACGGTGACCACCACGGCCCCGCCCGCCGGCGGCTCCTGCGCGGTGACCTGGACGGCGAACACCTGGGACACCGGGTTCACCGCGAACATCACTGTCGCCAACACCGGCACCACGGCGATCAACGGCTGGACGCTGGCGTTCACCTTCGGCAACAGCGGCCAGAAGGTCGGGCAGGCCTGGTCGGCGAACGTGACGCAGACCGGCACGGCGGTGACCGCGTCGAACCTGTCCTACAACGGGACGCTGGCGCCGGGCGCGTCGACGAGCTTCGGCTTCAACGGCACCCACACCGGCGCCAACCCGAGGCCCACCGCGTTCACGCTGAACGGCTCCGCCTGCACCGTCTCCTGACCGCCGAGGCGGCGTGGCGTGGCCGGTACCGCACCCCGGGGGACCGGCCACGCCACGCCATGCCTCGCGCGACCAAAAACGTTCCGAAACTTTTCCGAAACACCATTGTCCCCGCCGATGCGCGATGGAAGCATCGACGGAGCTAGATACCCCAATCGAGACGTCCAGTCGTTCCGCCCCGACGGCCTGGGTGTTGGCCAGTAAGGAGGCCAAGATGGCAATGAGCCCATCCGTTCATCGCGGCGGGAGTCGACGACGGCGATCACCGGCCGTCCGGGCGCTGCTCGCCGGCGCGGTCAGCGCCGTGACGGTGGCAGCCGTCGCGGTGATGATGCCGTCGGCGAACGCCGCCGCGTCCACGCTGGGCGCCGCCGCCACGCAGTCGGGCCGGTACTTCGGCACCGCCATCGCGGCGGGCCGGCTCGGCGACTCGACGTACAGCACGATCGCCGGACGTGAGTTCAACATGATCACCGCCGAGAACGAGATGAAGCCGGACGCGACCCAGCCCCAGCGGGGCCAGTTCAACTTCAACTCCGGTGACCAGATCTACAACTGGGCGACCCAGCGCGGCTTGAAGGTCCGTGGCCACACGCTGGCGTGGCACGCGCAGCAGCCGGGCTGGATGCAGAGCCTGAGCGGCAGCAACCTGCGTCAGGCGATGGTCGACCACATCAACGGCGTGATGGGCCACTACCGGGGCAAGCTGGCCGCGTGGGACGTGGTGAACGAGGCGTTCAACGAGGACGGCAGCCGCCGCCAGTCGAACCTGCAGGGCACCGGTAACGACTGGATCGAGGTGGCGTTCCGTACCGCTCGGGCGGCGGATCCGTCGGTGAAGCTCTGCTACAACGACTACAACATCGAGAACTGGTCGTACGGC
>NZ_JNZR01000039.1:0-73284 GCF_000717585.1 Micromonospora globosa | reverse complement strand
CGCCCACCTCCCCCACCACCCCGACCACCCCCTGACCGCACACGGGGGCGCCGAACCCCGTCGACGCCGAACCCCGTCGATCATGAAGTTGACGGCGACAAACCGGACACAAAACGCCGTCAACTTCATGATCGACGCCCTCATCCCCGGGCCGGCGACATCCAGCCGCCCCTCGCCGTCGCGCACTCCCTCCCGAGCGCCCCGAGCGCCCCGAGCGCCCCGAGCGCCCCGAGCGCCCCGAAGATCTTGGTACGGAACAGCCCTCGGAGGGGCGCCGATCTACCAAGATCTCGAAGCTCACCCGCCCAGAGCCCGACATCGGGCACCAAGGCGACTCACTCCCCTCCCATCGGACCGGTGATCAAGGAGTTTGTGCCCGGTGCACGGCCTCAGACGGACACAAACTCCTTGATCAACGGGGTGCGGGGAGCCCTCCGAGGTGGCCGGGGCGGGGTGGCTGCGGCGAGGGCGGGCGGGGTTCGGTGTCGGCGGCAGCCCTGATGGGCTCGGTGTCCGGATCCGGGGTGGTCGGGGTCACCCGTGAGGTGGAATCGGGGGTGGGTGCGGGGCGTTGTACATGGCAGACCGCGCCGCACCCGCCGACCGCCCGCCCCCTCGGGCCGGGAATCAGGCCGGGACGCCGGTCGTTACATCCCCGGAGCCGCAGAGCAGGCCGACAGCGCCTGTCGAGCCGGCCCCACCGCCGGGCAGCGCCCCCGGGAATGACCCCGGACCCCCGGTCGTTACATCCCCGAGCCGCCGGAGCAGGCCGACCCCCTGGCCGCCCGTGCAGGCCACCGGCCCGACGCACATACCGGGCCACCTGATCTTTATTCGCGGCATCCCCCATCGCCGCGTACCCCCGACAGAGAGGCAACTGATCATGGCTACCACTCTGCTGCGCAAGACCGCTCTGACCGTCGCCGGTATCGCCGCCACCGCCGGTGGCATCGCCGGCCCCGCCATCGCCGCCCAGGCCACCCCGGCCGAGCGCGCCGCCCAGGTCGTCACCACCGACCGCAAGCACGGCGAGCGTGAGCTGGACGTGCGCTACGAGGCGCAGCCCAACTTCTACTTCTGTGGCCCGGCCGCGGCCCGTAACGCGCTGAGCGTGCAGGGCAAGAACATCGACGTGGACGCCATGGCCAAGGAGATGGGCACCACCGAGGCCGGCACCAACTCCATCAACGACATCACGCCGGTGCTCAACAAGGAGACCGGTAAGGACGTCTACAAGTCGACCGAGATCCCGGTGGACAAGGTCGGTGACAAGGTGGAGAAGCTGCGTGCCGACGTGGTGCGCACTGTGGACGACGGCCGGGCCGTGGTGGCGAACATCGCCGGCACCGCGACCGACACCGACGGCACCACCCACTCGTTCGAGGGTGGCCACTACATCAGCGTGGTCGGCTACCGCGACGGCGGCAAGGTCGTGACGATCGCCGACTCGGCGAACCCGGACCAGGCCTCCTACCGGATCGACGTGGACGAGCTCGCCCGCTGGATCGCCAGCCGCGGCTACAGCTCCTGACCGAGTGACAATGACGAAGGGCCCGACCCCGGAACGGGGGTCGGGCCCTTCGGCGTGTCCGGGGTCAGCGGTCAGCCGCCCGAGTCGTCCAGCTCCGCGCCGTCGGGCGGGGTGTCGTCGTCGCGGCTGGCCAGCCAGCCGTCGGGCAGGAAGACCTTGCCCGGGGAGTTGGTGCGGCCGCGCGGCTGGCCGAGGTTCTCCACCGGGAACGGTACGGCCGGGTCGAGCTTGCCGAGCAGGTCGTCGAGCTGCGCCAGGCTCTCGATCATGGCGAGCGAGCGGCGCAGTTCGCTGCCGATCGGGAAGCCCTTCAGGTACCAGGCGACGTGCTTGCGGAAGTCGGTGCAGCCGTCCCGCTCGCCGCGGGCCGGGTTGCGCGCGCCCGCCACGAACTGCTCCACCAGCAGTTCGGCGTGCCGCCGCATGGTCACCGCCACCTCGCCGAGGCTCGGTAGCCGCCGCTCGGCGCTCCCGTTGAACGCGGCCTCCAGGTCGGCGAACAGCCACGGCCGGCCCAGGCAGCCGCGCCCGATCACCACGCCGTCGACGCCGGTGTGCGCGACCATCCGCAGCGCGTCGTCGGCCTCCCAGATGTCGCCGTTGCCGAGCACCGGAACGTCGAGCGCCGACTTGAGCGTGGCGATCGCATCCCAGTCGGCGGTGCCGGAGTAGCGCTGCGCGGCCGTACGCCCGTGCAGGGCGACCGCCGCGACGCCCGCGTCCTGGGCCGCCAGCCCCGCCTCGACGTACGTCAGGTGGTCGTCGTCGATGCCCTTGCGCATCTTGACGGTGACCGGTACCCCGGCGGGTGACGCGGCGTCCACCGCGGCCCTGACCAGCCGGGCGAACAGCCGGCGGCGCCACGGCAGGGCCGAGCCGCCGCCCCGGCGGGTCACCTTGGGCACCGGGCAGCCGAAGTTCAGGTCGATGTGGTCGGCCAGGTCGCGCTCGACCACGATCCGCACGGCGGCGGCGGTGATCTCCGGGTCGGTGCCGTAGAGCTGGAGGCTGCGGGGCTTCTCCTCGGCGCCGAAGGCGATCATGCGCAGCGTCTTCGGGTTCCGCTCGACGAGCGCGCGGGTGGTGATCATCTCGCAGACGTAGATGCCGCCGCCCTGCTCACGGCAGAGCCGGCGGAAGCCGACGTTGGTGATCCCGGCCATCGGCGCGAGCACCACCGGCGGCCACACCCGGTGCGGGCCGATGGTCAACGCGGGCAGGGTCGGGGCAGTCACCGCACAAGTGTAAGGAAGGGCCCCTTCTTAACGTCTCCGGTAGAGCAGGGGCCCCTTGTTAACAGGGCACATATCACAGCCGGCCAGCCCGGCGGGCGTTCTCCACAACCGGGGCGGCTGTCCACAGGACGGGCGGACGGGCAGGAGGAGCAGCGGTCGAGCCCGCACGCTGCCGGGCATGCGCGAACAGCCACCCGAACTCAGCGACCTGGCCGAGCGCCAGCAGCAGATCGTCACCCGGACGCAGCTGCTCGGCGTCGGATACGACGACATGTACCTGTACCGGCAGACCCGGCGCGGCCTGTGGCAGCGCGTGCTGCCGGCCACGTACGCGCTCGTCACCGGCACCCTCACCGACGAGCAACGACGAATCTCGGCGGCGCTCTACGCGGGCGCCGACGCCCAGCTCACCGGCCTGGCCGCCCTGATCTGGTACGGCTTCCGGCACAGTCCGCGCACCGCTGACGTACACCTGATCCTGCCGCACCACGTGCGGCGCCGCTCGGCCGGTCACGCGGTGATCGCGCGGGCCCTGGAGCTTGATCCGCGGGCCCGGCGGACCGCGCTGTACCCGGTGTGCTCGCCGGCCAGGGCGGTCGTGGACGCGGCCCGCGACCTGCGCCGGCTGCGGCCGGTACGGGCGACGGTGGCCGAGGCCGTGCAGCGCGGTTTCACCGACCTGGACAGCCTGGACGCGGAGATCCGCCGGGCCCGGCGCAGCCGCACCGCCCTGATCCGGAAGGCGTTCGCGGAGATCACCGACGGGGTCCGCTCGGCGCCGGAAACGGAACTGCGGGAGTGCCTGGGCGGCAGCGGCGTGCTCGGCGGGATCCTGTGGAACCCGCGGCTGTCGGCGGCCGACGGCACCCGCCTGCCGACGCCGGACGGCTACCTCGCCGACTGCGCGGTGGCGCTGGAGGTCGACTCGCGGGAGTACCACCTCAGCCCGAACGACTGGGCGCGGACGCTGGACCGGCACAACGAGCTGAGCCGGTACGGGGTGCTCATCCTGCACTTCACGCCGGCGCAGATCCGCCGGGAGCCGGGCCGTGTGCGGCGGATGGTGGAGGACGCGTACGCGGCCCGGCGCGGGCTGGGCGCCGGGACCGGCGTACGGGCGGAGCCGATCTCCCCCGGATGAGGGGTGTTAAGAAGGGGCCCCTTCTCTACGCGAGGCGTTAAGAAGGGGCCCTTCCTTACATCAGCTCAGCAGCCGGGCAGGCGCTCGATCAGGTAGCGCTCGACCTGGTCCAGCGAGACGCGCTCCTGGGCCATCGTGTCCCGGTTCCGGACCGTGACCGCGTTGTCGTCGAGCGTGTCGAAGTCGACTGTGACGCAGAACGGCGTGCCGATCTCGTCCTGCCGGCGGTAGCGGCGGCCGATCGCCTGCGAGTCGTCGAACTCGACCACCCAGCGCTTGCGCAGGTCGGTGGCGAGCTGCTTGGCCTTCGGCGACAGCGCCTCGTTGCGCGACAACGGCAGCACGGCGACCTTGACCGGGGCCAGGCGCGGGTCGAACCGCATGACGGTGCGCTTGTCCACGCCGCCCTTGGTATTCGGCGCCTCGTCCTCGTCGTACGCCTCGAGCAGGAACGCCAGCACCGCGCGGGTGAGGCCGGCGGCCGGCTCGATCACGTACGGCATCCAGCGCTCGCCCTTGCCCTGGTCGAAGTACGACAGGTCGACGCCGGAGTGCTTGCTGTGCGTGGACAGGTCGAAGTCGGTGCGGTTGGCGATGCCCTCCAGCTCGGCGAACTCGCTGCCGCCGAACCGGAACCGGTACTCGATGTCTACGGTGCGCTTCGAGTAGTGGGAGAGCTTCTCCTTGGGGTGCTCGTAGAAGCGCAGGTTCTCCTCGGACAGGCCCAGGTCGAGGTACCAGTTCCAGCGCTCGGAGAGCCAGTACTCGTGCCACTGCTCGTCGGTGCCCGGCTCGACGAAGAACTCCATCTCCATCTGCTCGAACTCGCGGGTCCGGAAGATGAAGTTGCCGGGGGTGATCTCGTTGCGGAACGACTTGCCGGTCTGCGCGATGCCGAACGGCGGCTTCTTGCGGGCGACCGTCTCCACGTTCTTGTAGTTGACGAAGATGCCCTGGGCGGTCTCCGGGCGCAGGTAGTGCATGCCCTCGTCGCTCTCCACCGGGCCCAGGTAGGTCTTCATCAGGCCGTTGAACATCTTCGGCTCGGTGAAGGTGCCCTTGTTGCCGCAGTTGGGGCAGTTCAGCTCCGTCAGCGAGGTCAGCGGCTTGCCGTGCTTGGCCTCGTACGCCTCTTCCAGGTGGTCGGCCCGGAACCGCTTGTGGCAGGACTGACACTCGGTCAGCGGGTCGACGAACTCGGCGATGTGGCCGCTGGCCTCCCAGACCTTGCGGGCCAGGATGACCGCCGAGTCGAGGCCGACGACGTCGTCGCGCTGCTGCACCATGGTCCGCCACCACTGCCGGCGGACGTTCTCCTTCAGCTCGACGCCGAGCGGACCGTAGTCCCACGCCGACCGGGTGCCCCCGTAGATCTCGCTGGAGGGAAAGACGAAGCCCCGGCGCTTGGCGAGGCTGGTGACGGCGTCGATACGGTCGGCTGGCATGTTTCCTCCTACGCCGGCTGGCGGTCGGCGCGGTTGAGATGGATGGAACCGGGCTGTTCGGGACAACGGTACGACCGTGTCCGTCCCGAGCCCAGCAGAATACCGGGGGCCGGTCAGCTCACCCCGCAGACCTCCACGCCGCCCGTCTGCTGGTCCGGCGCGAGCGTCACGGTCTGCGCCTCCCGCCGGCCGCCGGCGAGCGTGACGTCCACCGGCACGGTGAGCGTGGTGAGGTCGACCTCGCCCACCCGGTAGCCGGAGATCTGCGGCTCGGTCGCCACCCGGCGCTCGAACTCGCGCCGGGGCTCGCGTCGCCGGATGTCGTCGCAGAGCGTGTCGTACGCCTTGGACCACTCCCGGGCCACGAGCGCCTGGTAGTAGTCGTTCGTGACCGCCCGGCCCTGCTCACCGATCGCCTGGGCGTTGCTCACCGCCAGGCCGACCACTGCCGCCCCGCCCCCACCGCAGCAGATCAGCACTGCGAGCGCGCCCGCGCCGAGGCCGAGCCAGAGCCGTGTCCGCCCGCCCTCGGTGGGCGGGGCGGCGAACGGCGGCGCGGCGCCGGGCCCCTGCGGCGGCGCGGGCACCCCGTGTTCCGCCGGCAGCGCGGGCGGAACGGATGACGGGGGTGGCGCGGCCGGTCCGGGAGCGGTCATACGCGCCAGGGTAGTGCCCCGGCACTCAGCGATACGGACCTGCGGCGCGATCGCTGGCGACGACGACGATCTCACCCTCGGGGGCGGCGCTGGCGAGCGTCTCGTACGCCGACGGCTCGTCCACCGATCGGGCGAGCAGCGGCACGGCGGTGACCTTGACGTCGAATCCGCCGAGCGCCCGCCGGTACGCACCGACCGACTCCCACTCGGTGATCAGGACCCAGTGGTCCGGGTCGTCGAGCGCCCGCAGCAGTTCACCGCGCAGGTAGCCGGGGCGGGCGGCGAGCGCGGCCAGCGCGGCGTGCGCCGCACGGGTGAACTCGTCCACCGTTTCGGCTTCCACCACGAAGCGGTTGGTGACCAGCACGGGGTTCCTCCTCGTAGAGTTTGTGGCATGCAGCGTACGCAGAGTCCTGTGCTGTCCCGGTTGGCACGGCTCAACCCGACGGCGGTGTTCCTGGCCGCGCTGGCCCTGGTGCTTGTCGGCCTCTTCGCGCCCGGCCCGGCGGGCGGCGTCCTGCTGCTCGTGCTGGCCGGCGTGCTGGTCTGGCTGATGTCGGTCACCTGGCCGGTGCAGGCCCCGGCGACCCGGATGCTCCGGCTGGTGATGCTCACCTTGTTGATCGCGGTGGCGCTGGCGAAGCTCATGGTCGGCTGACTCGGGAAAGCAGAACCGAGCTGACCTGCGCTGACATGCAATCATGCGTTTTTGACAATAGTTTTCGTTGTCGCGGACAGTTGAGCCCATGACCGTTCGTGCACCTCGCCGTATCCTGACCGCCGCAGCCGCCGCCCTGCTCGCCGCCGCCGGCCTGACCGCCTGCGCGGACGGCACAGGCGGCGCGAGCGAGCCGGGCAGGGTCGACGTGGTGGCCGCGTTCTACCCGCTCCAGTTCCTGGCCGAGCGGATCGGCGGCGACACGGTCGCGGTCAGCAACCTGACCAAGCCCGGCGCCGAGCCGCACGACCTGGAACTCAACCCGCGGCAGGTCGGCCAGGTCGTCGACGCCGACGTGGTCGTCTACCTCAGCGGCTTCCAGCCGGCGGTGGACGAGGCGGTGGAGCAGAACGGCGGCGACCGCGCGTTCGACGTGGCGGGCGTGACGCCGCTGCGGGACGCGGCCGCCGGTGGCCACGACCACGATCACGAGGGCGAGGCCGGGCACGCCGAGGAGGGCGGCGGCAAGGACCCGCACGTCTGGCTCGACCCGACCCGGCTGGCCACCATCGGCGACAAGCTCGCCGAGCGCCTCGGCAAGGCCGACCCGGACCACGCCGCCGACTACACCGCCCGCGCCGGCGCGCTGCGCACCGAGCTGACGAAGCTGGACACCGAGTACGCCGACGGCCTGCGCACCTGCCAGCGCCGGGAGATCGTCACCAGCCACACCGCGTTCGGCTACCTGACCGAGCGCTACCAGCTGGAACAGATCGGCATCAGCGGGCTCACCCCGGAGTCCGAGCCGTCCCCGAAGCGCCTCGCCGAGGTCGCCGAGGAGGCCCGGGAGCACCAGGCCGGCACGATCTTCTTCGAGACCCTGGTCAGCCCGAAGGTCGCCGAGACGATCGCGCGTGAGGTCGGGGCGAAGACGGCCGTCCTGGACCCGCTGGAGGGCCCGCCCGCCGACGGCGACTACCTCTCCGCGATGCGCACCAACCTGCAGACCCTGCGAACCGCTCTGGACTGTTCATGACCTCACCCGTGATCGAGATCGCGCACGCCACCGTCGGCTACGACGGCCGCCCGGTGCTGCGGGACGTCTCGTTGACAGTGACCGCCGGCGAGGTGGTCGCCGTGCTCGGCGCCAACGGCTCCGGCAAGTCGACGCTCGTGCGCGCCGCGCTCGGCCTGGTGCCGGTCGGCGCCGGGTCGGTCGCCCTGTTCGGCACGCCGCAGCGCCGCTTCCGGCAGTGGCACCGCATCGGGTACGTGCCGCAGCGGCTCGGCGCGGGCAGCGGAGTACCAGCCACCGTGCGCGAGGTGGTGGCGTCCGGGCGGCTGGCCCGCCGGGGCGTGCTGCGTCCGGCCGGGCGGGCGGACCGGGAGGCGGTGGCGGCGGCACTGGACGCGGTCGGGCTCGCCGACCGGGCCGGTGACCCGGTGTCCACGCTCTCCGGCGGCCAGCAGCAGCGCACCCTGATCGCCCGCGCGCTGGCCGGCGGGCCGGAGCTGCTGGTGCTGGACGAGCCGACCGCCGGGGTGGACGCTGCGAGCCAGGAGGCGTTCGCCGGGGCGCTGCGCGCGTTCCGCGACGGCGGCGGCACGGTCCTGCTCGTCGCGCACGAGCTGGGCCCGCTGCGCCCGCTGATCAGCCGGGCCGTGGTGGTGCACCAGGGCGGGATCGCCCACGACGGCGCGGTGCCCGAACCGGCCGGCCACCACGCCGACCCGGACCACGAGCACGTGCACCCGCACTGCGACGAGGAGCCCGCCCGGCTCTGGACAGGCATCTGAGATGGATCTCTTCCAGTACGACTTCATGCTCCGCGCCCTGGTCGGCGCGCTGATCATCGGGCTGGCCGCCCCGGCGCTCGGCATCTACCTGGTGCAGCGCCGGCTGGCGTTGATCGGCGACGGGCTCGGGCACGTGGCGCTCACCGGCGTCGGTGCGGGACTGCTGCTCAACCGCTCCCCCGTGCTGGTGGCGGTGATCGCCGCGACGCTCGGCGCGGTCGTGATCGAGCTGGTCCGCGCGTACGGGCGCACCTCCGGCGACCTGGCGCTGGCGTTGCTCTTCTACGGCGGCATCGCCGGTGGCGTGATGCTGGTCGGGCTGTCCGACGCCAGCAGCGGGTCGCTCAACGCGTACCTGTTCGGGTCGCTGACCACCACCTCCCGCACCGACCTGATCACCATCGGGGTGCTCGGCGTGGTGCTGCTGGTGACCATGCTGGTGCTGCGCCCGGCGCTGTTCGCGGTCTGCCACGACGAGGAGTACGCCCGGGTGTCCGGCCTGCCGGTGCGGGCGCTGAACCTGCTCATCGCGGTCGGCACCGCGGTCACGGTGACCATCGCCATGCGGGCGGTCGGGGTGCTGCTGATCAGCGCGCTGATGGTGGTGCCGGTGGCGACCGCGCAGCAGGTGACCCGGGGCTTCCGCTCGACCATGACGGCGGCCATGGCGCTGGGCCTGTTCGCGGCCGGCACCGGGGTCTGGGTGGCCGCCACCGCCGACACCGCGCCCGGCGCGTCGGTGGTGCTCGTGGCGATCGGCTCGTTCCTGCTGGTCGCGCTGGCGGCGGCCGGTGTGCGGGCGCTGCGGCGGCGGGTGCGGGCCGACCGGGCCACGCCGCCGCCCGAGCCGGTCGAGCACGAGGTGCTGCTGCGGTGAGGCCCTGCCCGCCGGCGCAGCTGGGATTGGTTACCGTTACAGGGTGACCGGCACGAACGGGTACGACGCCTTCGAGGGTGCGGGTGACCTGCTGCGCGCGCTCTCGGCCCCGATCCGGCTCGCGATCGTCAGCGAGCTGGCCGAGGGCGAACGCTGCGTGCACGAGCTGGTCGAGAAGCTCGGCGCGCCGCAGCCGCTGGTCTCCCAGCACCTGCGGGTGCTGCGGGGCGCCGGGGTGGTGCGCGGGTCGCGGCGCGGCCGGGAGATCGCGTACGCGCTGGTCGACGACCACGTCGCGCACATCGTGGCGGACGCGGTCAGTCACGCCGGTGAAGGGTCGCACTGAGCGGGAAATCGGCCACGTGCCGACGCGCCCGCGCCGTGGGACGCTATCCGGCGTGAAGATCTACGCCGACCGTTTTCCCACCGCCGTCCGCCAGTTCCTCACCGACCTGCTCGTGGTCGTCTGGGTGTACGCGGCGATCCGCTTCGCGCTGTGGCTGCACGACGTGGTCGAGAAGCTCGCCGTACCGGGGCAGAAGCTGGAGGGGGCCGGCGGCGGACTCGCCGACAACCTGGCCGACGCCGGCGGCAAGGTCGGCCGGGTGCCGATCGTCGGCGACGAGCTGACCGCGCCGTTCACCCGGGCCGCCGACGCCGCCCGCTCGGTCGCCGAGGCGGGCCGCGACCAGCAGGAGCTGGTCGGGCAGCTCGCGCTCGGGCTGACCGTCGCGGTGCTGGTGTTCCCGCTCGGCCTGGTGCTGTTCGGCTGGCTGCCGCTGCGCCTGCGCTGGATGCGCCGGGCCGGCGCGGCGAAGGCACTGGCCGGCGTCCCGGCCGGCCGGGACCTGCTGGCGCTGCGCGCGCTGGCCGGTCAGCCGCTGTCGAAGCTGACCCGGATCGCGCCCGACGTCGCCGAGGCGTGGCGGCGCGGCGACGACGCGACTGTCGACGCGCTCGCCGCGCTGGAGCTGCGCGAACTGGGGCTGCGCGGCGGCCGGTAAGGTGTGCCGGTGCTGTACTTCCTGATCGTCGTCGCCGTGCTGCTGCTGGGGTACGCAGGCGTGCTGGTGAGTTTCGTCCGCAAGGGCCGCAAGATCCCGCCGTCGGCGTACCTGGTGCTGGCCGGCCTCAACGGCCTGATCCTGGCCGGCATCCTGGCCTGGGCGATCGCGCGCTGACCGCCGCGGCGGCCGTCCGGGCGGGACGGCCGCCGGGGCGCTCCGGTCAGCCGGCGGGCGGGATGCGACGGCGGACGTCCTGCTCGGTGGACGGTCCCGGCTCCCAGCGGGCCACCCAGGGCAGGTCGGCGGGCGGGGTGACGACACCCTCCTCCACCGAGGCGTACCGGCCGGCGACGATCCGCTTGGCGGCGGCCACGTCGACCGAGTCGGTGTTCGACCACAGGCCGGTGAACAGCTCGTCGACGCGCAGCCGCGCCTGCCGGCAGAACAGGTCGGCCAGCTCGACGTTCTCCGGGTGCGCGTCCCGCTCGGCGTAGGCCCGGACGCAGACCGCGCTCATCGCGAACAGCTCCGCGCCGATGTCGACCACCCGGCCGAGGAACGCCTGCTTGCGCTCCATCTTCCCCTGCCACCGCGACATCGCGTAGAACGTCGACCGGGCCAGCTTGCGGGACGTCCGCTCGACGTGGCGCAGGTGCCCGGCCAGCGGCCCGAACTCCTGGTACGCCCCGGGCGTCTGCCCCTTTCCGACGGCGAGCGTGGGCAGCCACCTCGCGTAGAAGGCGCCGGCCCGCGCGCCCGCCTTCGCCTTGCGGCCCAGCCCGGCGTCGGGGTCGATGATGTCGCCCGCGACGGACAGGTGCGCGTCGACCGCCTCGCGGGCGATCAGCAGGTGCATGATCTCGGTGGAGCCCTCGAAGATCCGGTTGATCCGCAGGTCGCGCAGGAGCTGCTCGACGGCGGCCGGCCGTTCCCCCCGGGCGGCGAGCGAGTCGGCCGTCTCGTAGCCACGGCCACCGCGGATCTGGATCAGCTCGTCGGCGATCCGCCAGGCCATCTCGCTGGCGTAGAGCTTGACCAGCGCCGCCTCGATCCGGATGTCGTTGCGGTCGTCGTCGGCGAGCATGCAGGACAGGTCGAGCATGGACTCCATGCCGTACGTGGTGGCGGCGATGAAGGCCAGCTTCTTCGCCACCGCCTCGTGCTCGCCCACCGGGCGGCCCCACTGGACCCGGTCCGCCGCCCACTCGCGGGCCACGTTGAGCGCCCACTTCCCGGCGCCGACGCACATGGCAGGCAGCGAGAGCCGGCCGGTGTTCAACGTGGTCAGCGCGATCTTGAGGCCCTTGCCCTCACCGCCGATCACGTTCTCCTTCGGCACGAACACGTCGTGGAACCGGGTGAGGCTGTTCTCCAGGCCGCGCAACCCGACGAAGGAGTTGCGCCGCTCCACGGTGATGCCGTCGCTGTCGCCCTCCACCACGAACGCGGTGATGCCGCCGCGCCGCCCCTCGCCGGCCGGCACCCGGGCCATCACCACCAGCAGCGTGGCGAGCGTGCCGTTCGTGGCCCAGAGCTTCACCCCGTTGAGCCGGTAGCCGGTGCCGTCGGCGGTCGGCTCGGCGGTGGTGGCGAGCCGGGCCGGGTCGGAGCCGACGTCCGGCTCGGTGAGCAGGAACGCGGAGACCTCACCGGCGGCGAGCCGGGGCAGGAACCGTTCCTTCTGCTCGGGCGTGCCGAACATCTTCAGCGGCTGCGGCACGCCGATCGACTGGTGCGCGGAGAGCAGCGCGCTGACCGCCGGGTTCACCGAGCCGACGAGCATCAGCGCCCGGCAGTAGTGCAGGTTGCTCAGCCCCAGCCCGCCGTACTTACGGTCGATCTTCATGCCGAACGTGCCGAGCCCGGCCAGGCCGTGGAACACCTCGTCGGGGATGCGCGCGTCCCGCTCGATCGCCTCGCCGTCCACCTCGGACGTCAGGTACGCGCGCAGCGAGCCGAGGAACTCGTCGGCGCGGGCCACCTCGGCCGGATCGGGGCGGGGCCACGGGTCGATCAGGTCGAGCCGGAAGCGGCCGAGGAACAGTTCCTTGCCGAAGCTGGGCCGGTCCCAGGCCGACTCGCGGGCGGCCTCGGCGACCTGCCGGGCCTCCTTCTCGGAGACCTGGCCCGCCTCGGCGGGCAGCGGCCCCGCGCCGTCTGGTGACTCGGGCCGGCTGTTCTGTGTCGTGGTCACGGCTGCCTCCTCGTCGGTCCGGCTGCGTCGACGCGTTCGACGAAAACGACGCTACCCCCGGGTGTTACCCAGGGGTAGCGCTGCGTGCACGTCCGATTTGGCGGACGGTCAGTCGGTGAGCGTCTGCGGGTTGTCGTCCTCGTCGTCGATGTCGTCCTCACCCCAGTTGCGCCGGCTGAACGGCAGGATGGCCCAGAAGATCAGGAACCAGAGGCCGGTGAGCGCGCTGAGCAGGAACGCGATCGGCCGGTCCAGCACGAAGTCGGTGACCAGCAGGACCGAGCTGACCATCGCGATCAGCATGAAGAACAGGCCGCCGGTGGCCATCCGGTGGGCGAACCGGACCAGCTCCGGCTTACGCCCCTGCCGGAACAGCGCCCGGTGGAACGCGACCGGAGAAATGATCATCGCGGCGGACGCGGCGGCGGTCAGCAGCGCCACGATGTAGACGTCGCGCTGGAACTCCGTGGTCCGGCCGAACCCGTTGCTGAACGGCAGCGTCAGCAGGAAGGCGAAGAGGATCTGCACGCCGGTCTGCGCGACCCGCAGCTCCTGCAACAGATCGGCGAAGTTGCGCTGCCAGCGCTGCTTCTCGGATTCCTTGGACACTCGCGGACCTCCCCGGGAGACGGCACGGCCGGCGGGTGAACGCCCACCGGCAGGACCGCCTGTGCCCCGTACGGATGATCACGAAACCGGTTCAGGAACCGCGGCGGATCCGGCCCGCGTACCGTGCCTCCAACTCGGCGTTGTGCTCGTCGCCGCCGGTGATGTTCGCGGACAGGTAGACCGGCGGGCGCTGCCCCGCCGCGATCAGCCGGGCCACCACCTCGGCGACGATCTGCTGGGCGAGCAGCGCCGCGGTGATCGAGGAGACCGCGCCGACCGCGCCGCCGCCCGGCAGCGGCAGCGTGGCGTCGCCGTACGGGGCGCCGTTGTCCAGCACCACGTCGGCGAAGTCGGCGAGCTTGCGGCCGGACGGGTGCCGCGAGGTCATCCGCGCCGAGTGCTGTGCCGACGTGATCGCCACCAGGCCGTGCCCGCGTTCCTTCACGATGGACGCGAACTCGACCATCGCCCCGTTCACGCCCGAGTTCGAGGCCAGCACGAACACGTCCTGCGGCCGGATCGGCGCCAGCTCGTAGAGGCGGTGCGCCACGGCCGGGTCGCGCTCCAGCTTCGGGCCGAGCACGTCGGCCGGGTCGCCGCCGATCAGCACCAGGTCACGCAGCGCGATCCGGTTGGTGGGCACCAGCCCGCCGGCCCGGCCGGCGATCTCCATGGCCAGCGCCTCGGAGTGCCCGGTGCCGAACGCGTGCACCACACCGTCGGCGCGCAGCGCCGCCGCGATCAGGTCGGCCGCGTCGGCCACGTTCTGCCGCTGCTCGGCGGCGACCCGGCCGATCGTCTCGGTCACCACCGCCAGGTACGCCTCGGCGCTCACCGTCATGCCTCCTCCGTTCCCGCGCACCGGGCGAGGATCGCCTCGGCCAGCGGGCCGGGCGCCTCGTCCGGGATCCAGTGGCTGACGCCGGACAGCGTCACGAACCGGTAGTCACCGGTGACGTGCGCGGCGCACGCCTGCGCGGCCGTCCGGCCGATCGCCACGTCCTTGTCGCTCCACACGAACGTGGTGGGCACCCCCACCGGGGCGACCGCCTTCATGTCCGCACCGGTCATCGCGCGGTACCAGTTCAACGCCGCCGTCAACGCGCCCGGCTCGCGCATCGGCTCGGCGTACCGGGCCACCACGTCGGCGTCACCCACTCCGCTCAGCAGCTTGCGCAGCGTGGCGCCGTTCCACGCCAGCAGCACCTTCTCCGCCGTACCGGGCTTGCGGAACAACGCGATGTACGCGGACTTGACCTTCTGCCGCGGGTCGGTGGCGAGCGCGTGCCCCATCGCGGCCGGGTGCGGCACCGACACCGCGGTCAGCGTCCGCACCCGCTCCGGGTGCGCCGCCGCCAGCCCCCACGCCACGATGGCGCCCCAGTCGTGGCCGACCACATGGGCGCCTGTCACCCCGAGCGCGTCGAGCACCGCGGCCGCGTCGGCCACCAGCTCCGGAATCCGGTACGCCCCGACGTCCGCCGGACGCGCGCCGGGTGAGTAGCCGCGCTGGTCGAGCGCGTACGTGCGCAGCCCGGCGGCGTGCAGCGCGGGTGTGACCGCGTCCCACTCACCGGAGTGCTGCGGAAAGCCGTGCAGCAACAGGACCGGGTCACCGTCCTCGGGGCCGCCGGCGCGTACCTCGAACGTCAGTCCCCGCGCATCCACCAGCATGATCGCCACCATACCGACACTCGCCCTGCTGGGCCGGGGCCCGTGGTCGGTGCTAGCGTCTGCGACGAGACAACTTCACATCCGACAGGGGAGCGCACAGCGCTGAGAGTGCGGGCCGGTGCCCGCAGACCCTCGAACCTGATCTGGGTAATGCCAGCGCAGGGAGTTCGGTCGACCTCCAGCCGCGTCGCCGTCCGGTGACCACCGGGCGCGGCGTGCGTCTTCTCCTGGTTCACCTCGACGAACTGGGAGTCAACCGTGAACCACACCGACAGCAACCGCTGGCGTACCGTCGACATCGTCGTCGCCTCGGTCATCGCCGTCGCCTTCGGCGTCGTCTTCTGGGCCTGGGGCCTGCTCTGGAGCGCCACCGACGCGGCGTCCGCGTTCTTCCCGCCGGCCCAGGCCGTGCTCTACGGCGTGTGGCTGATCCCGGCGGTGCTCGCCGGCCTGATCATCCGCAAGCCGGGCGCCGCGCTGTACTGCGAGACGGTGGCCGCGATCATCTCCGCCCTGCTGGGCAGCCAGTGGGCGAGCATCGTGATCCTCCAGGGCCTGATGCAGGGCATCGGCGCCGAGCTGGCCTTCGCCGCGTTCCGGTACCGCTCGTTCCGACTGCCGGTGGCGGTGCTGGCCGGTGCGCTGACCGGTCTCGGCGCGGCGATCTTCGACTTCGTCTACTGGAACAAGGCGTTCGACTTCGCCTCCTACCGCCTCCCGTACGCGCTGATCACGATCGTCAGCGCCACGATCGTCGCCGGTCTCGGCGCGCACGTCCTCACCCGCGCGCTGGCGAACACCGGCGTCCTGGACCGCTTTCCCGCCGGCCGCGACCGAGCCCTGGTCTGACGCCTCCATCGTGTCGATCATGAAGTTGGCGGCCGTTTCGGCACCCGTCATCGCCGTCAACCTCATGATCGACGGAGAAGAGGGGGTGGGCGGGCGGTGAGCGGGGTGGTGCTGCGGGGGTTCGGGTGGCGGCACGGGGGACGGAAACGCTGGGCTCTGCGCGGGGTGGATCTGCGCGTGGAGAGCGGCGAGCGGGTGCTGCTGCTCGGACCCTCCGGCGCCGGTAAGAGCACGCTGCTGGCCGCGCTGGCCGGGCTGCTGCCGGAGGACTCCGGCGAGCAGGAGGGCACCGTCGAGATCGACGGGCTGGACCCGCGCAAGGCCCGCGAGCGCGTCGGCATCGTCTTCCAGGACCCGGAGACCCAGCTCGTCATGGCCCGCTCCGGCGACGACGTGGCGTTCGGGCTGGAGAACCGTGGTGTACCCGCCGGGGAGATCTGGCCCCGCGTCGACGAGGCGCTGCACCGGGTCGGCTTCCCGTACGACAGGGACCGCCCCACCGCAGCGCTCAGCGGCGGCGAGCAGCAGCGGCTGGCGCTGGCCGGCACGCTCGCGCTGCGTCCCGGGCTGCTGCTGCTCGACGAGCCCACCGCCAACCTCGACCCGGCCGGTGCCACCCTGATCCGCCGGGCCGTCGCGAACGCGCTCGACCCGGACACCACGATGGTCCTGGTCGAGCACCGGGTCACCGAGGCACTGCCGCTGGTCGACCGCGTCGTCGTGCTGGAACCCGGCGGCGGGGTGCGCGCCGACGGGCCACCCGAGGCGGTCTTCGCCGCGCACGGCGACGCGCTGGCCGCCGCCGGGGTCTGGGTACCCGGCCACGTCGCGCCACCCCGGCACGCCACCACGCCGCCCGGCGACGTGCTGCTCACCGCGGAGCGGCTCGGCCTGCCGCCCCGGCTAGACCCCACCGATCTCCGGGTACGCGCCGGCGAGGCGCTCGCCGTCCTCGGCCCCAACGGCGCCGGCAAGTCCACACTGGCGCTGCTCCTGGGCGGGCTGCTGAAGCCCGGCACGGGCACCGTCACCGCGTCGGCGGAACTCGCCGGGCGGGACGCGCGTACTCCCCCGCACCGCTGGCGGGCACCCGCGCTGGTACGCCGGATCGGTTCAGTGTTCCAGGATCCGGAACACCAGTTCGTCACCGCCACGGTCCGCGACGAGCTGGCGCTCGGCCCGCGCCGCACCGGCCGGCCCGAGTCGGCGGTGACCGCCACCGTCGACGAGCTGCTGCACCGGTTGCGGCTGGACCGGCTGGCCGGCGCCAACCCGTACACCCTCTCCGGTGGGGAGGCGCGGCGGCTGAGTGTGGCGACGGCCCTGGCCACCGCGCCCCGCCTGCTGATCTGCGACGAGCCCACGTTCGGCCAGGACCGGCGGACCTGGCTGGAGCTGGTCGACCTGCTCGCCGAGCTGCGCGACGCCGGGCACGGCGTGGTCGCGGTGACCCACGACGAGGACTTCGTCGCCGCGCTGGCCGACACGACGCTCACCCTGCACCGCTCCCCCGACGGGGTGGCCACGTGATCGGCCTCGAACCGGTCGCCGCACCCGGCGCCCCGCTGGCCCGGCGCAACCCGGTGGCGAAGCTGGCCGCCGCTGTGGTCTTCACGCTGATCCTGGTGGCGACGCTCGACCCGGTCGCACCGGCCATCGCCATCGCCGTGGAACTCGCGGTGCTGCCGCTGTTCGGGGTCCGCTACCGGGTGCTGGCCCGCCGGGCCTGGCCGCTGCTCGCCGGTGCCGCCGGCATCCTGATCACGCTGGTGCTCTTCGCGGCCGACCGCTCCGGCCGGGTGCTGGTGGAGGCCGGCCCGGTCCTGGTGACCGAGGGCGTCCTCGTCACCGCGCTGGGCCTGGTGCTGCGGATGCTCGCCGTGGCGCTGCCCGGCATCGTCGTGTTCGCCACCACCGACCCGACGGACCTGGCCGACGCGTTGATCCAGAACGCGAAGACGCCCGCCCGGTTCGCCATCGGGGCGCTCGCCGCGTTCCGGATGGTGCCGCTGCTGGAACAGGAGTGGCGGATGATCAGCATGGCCCGCCGGGCCCGCGGCGTGGACGCCGGCCGCAACCCGGTGGCGAAGCTGCGGCTGTTCGCGTCCACCGCGTTCACGCTGCTGGTGGGCGCGATCCGGCGGGGTACCCGGCTGGCCGTGGCGATGGACGCCCGGGGCTTCGACGCGGGTACGCCGCGCACCGTGGCCCGCCCGCAGCGCTTCACCCGCGCCGACGCCCTGCTCGTGGCGGGCGCCGCGCTGCTGGCCGGCGGTGCCCTGGCCACAAGCATCGCCCTGGGCACCTTCCGCCCCTTGATCGGCTGACCCCGTCCCCGCCACCCTCGCCCTGTTGATCATGAAGTTGACGGCACCGGTTGCCCGTTTTGTCGCCGCCAACTTCATGATCGACAGGGCTGGAGTGGATCTTGGTATGGGATGGCCCTTCTAGGGGCCGGAATCGTCCAAGATCTCCGGGGGGACGCCCGGGCAGGCCCCCGATGAGGGGCCTGCCCGGTGAGCGGCTGACCGGGAAAGGGCTGTCGGTCAGCTGCGGCGGAAGGCGTAGAACCGGGTCTGGCCGGCGCGCTGACTACGCCCGGTGTTCCGGGCCTGCCGCCCTGCCGGTGGGCCGGACCGGGGCGGCGTCGCGGATGCGCCCGGCAGGACCGGGGTCTCCAGGGACTCCGAGGGCGGCACCGAGTCCGGGGACACGGCGGACGCCACCGGCTCCGTGGGGAGCACCACCGCGGGTGGCGTCAGCGTGAGCGCGTCGAGCTTCGGCGGGGTCACCTGCGGCGACGACTGCTTGCGGGACTTCTTCGGATTGCGCTTCGCGGGCATTCGCGGGCCTCCTGTCGTGCGGGCGCGCCGACCGGGACGCGCCGAGCGGGGGCTCCGGTGCGTTCCGATCACGACAGACACCGCGACCGACGGTGGCGGGAAGGAATGCGGACGCCCGGAGCAGGACGGGTCCACGGCACTGGCGGCGGTGGACCGGGCTCGGAGGTGGGGCGTCACTTACGCATGCGGCAACGCTATCCCGCCGCCCGGAAACCCGCACCCGATTTACCGGGAGAGAACGCGAACGCGCCCGCGCGAGACGCACGGCCACCCGGCGATCACGCCCTGTCGACGTCCCCGCCCGCTCCCCCGGCGACCGCGATACGGTCGCAGAACGGCAGCACGAACGAGAGGTGGCGGTACGCATGGCAGAGCAGGCGACGGCGCAGATCGGGGTCACCGGTCTGGCGGTGATGGGCCGCAACCTGGCCCGGAACCTGGCCCGCAACGGCTTCGCCGTGGCGGTGCACAACCGGTCGCCGGAACGTACCCGGAGCCTGGTCGCCGAGCACGGCGACGAGGGCACGTTCGTGCCGTCGGAGTCGCTCGCGGACTTCGTCGGCTCGCTGGAGCGGCCCCGCGCGGTGATCGTGATGGTGAAGGCCGGCGCGCCCACCGACGCGGTGATCGACGAACTGGTCCCGCTGCTGGAGGAGGGCGACATCGTCGTCGACTGCGGCAACGCGCACTTCGCCGACACCCGCCGCCGGGAGGAGGCGCTGCGCGCGCACGGGCTGCACTTCGTCGGCACCGGAGTGTCCGGCGGCGAGGAGGGCGCGCTGCTCGGTCCGAGCATCATGCCCGGCGGGTCGGCCGAGTCGTACCGCAAGCTCGGGCCGATCTTCGAGAAGATCGCCGCGCAGGTGGACGGTGAGCCCTGCTGCCGGCACATCGGGCCGGACGGCGCGGGCCACTTCGTGAAGATGGTCCACAACGGCATCGAGTACGCCGACATGCAGCTCATCGCCGAGGCGTACGACCTGTTGCGGGCCGGTCTGTCGGCGAGCCCGGCGGAGATCGCGGAGATCTTCCGGGAGTGGAACGGCGGCGAGCTGGGGTCGTTCCTCATCGAGATCACCGCCGACGTGCTCGGCCACACCGACGCGGCCACCGGCCAGGCGTTCGTGGACATCGTGCTCGACCAGGCCGAGCAGAAGGGCACCGGCCGCTGGACCGTGCAGAGCGCGCTCGACCTCGGCATCCCGATCACCGGCATCGCCGAGGCCACATTCGCGCGGTCGCTGTCCGGCCACGCCGACCAGCGCGAGGCAGCCCGCCGGGTGTTCGCCGACGCGGGTGAGAAGTGGCAGGTGGACGACCGGGACGCGTTCGTCGAGGACGTGCGCCGCGCACTGCTCGCCAGCAAGATCGTCGCGTACGCGCAGGGGTTCGACCACATCCGGGCCGGCAGCCGGGAGTACGACTGGGACATCGACCTGGGCGGTACGGCCACCATCTGGCGGGGCGGCTGCATCATCCGGGCCGGTTTCCTGGACCGGATCCGGGAGGCGTACGACGCGGAGCCGGACCTGTCGACGCTGCTCGTCGCGCCGTGGTTCGCCGAGCGGGTCAGCGACGGCGTACCGGCCTGGCGACGGGTGGTGGCCGACGCGGCCCGGGCGGGCGTGCCGGCCCCGGCCTTCGGGTCGTCGCTGGCCTACTTCGACGCGCTGCGGGCGCAGCGGCTGCCGGCCGCGCTGATCCAGGGCCTGCGGGACGACTTCGGCGCGCACACCTACCACCGGGTGGACCGGGACGGTTCGTTCCACACCCTCTGGGCGGGCGACCGCTCCGAAGTGGAGGCGTGAGCCGCGCAGACAGCCCCGCCGGACGGTTCACCAGGCCCGCTGACCGTCCGGGTCGGGCGCCCAGCCGGCGGCCGGCTCACCCGACGCCAGTTCGCCGATCTCACCGGAGCGGACCGCCGGGGTGTGCCCGAGGTCCGCGCACCACCGCTGGGCGACGTCGGCGCACAGTGCGGCCACCGCGTCCCGGCGGGCCGGCTCCACCAGGTCGGCGGCGGCCAGGGCAGCAGTCATCTCGTACCGGAGATCGCGCATCCTCCACCCCCGTGGCGGGCGCGCACCCGGCGGCGCGCCCTGCGCCGATCGTAGAGCGGAACGCCCCGCGCCCGGCGGGAAAGCCGGATGCGGGGCGTCACGGTCGGGCCGGACGTCGCGGTCAGAAGAACCGGCGACGCCTGGCCTTCTGCGGCCGGATCAGGTCGGCGCCCTTGGTCAGCAGACGGCTCACCCCGGACGGGCCACGACGGGCCTCCAGGGTGTGGCTGAGCCGGCGCGCGCCGGCCGCCGCCAGCGGCACGGCGACCGCCATGACCGCCCACTGCGCGATCCGCTTCTGAATCATGTGGTTCACCTCCGCGTTTGCTGTCTGGAGGTATCGGTACCCAGCGCGGCCCGTCGGTAAGCGTGACCTCAGGCGCCCGGGGCGACCGGGTTGGGCAGGGCGCCGCCGAAGCGGCGGTCGCGCTGGGCGTACAGCTCGCAGGCGTACCAGAGGTGGCGGCGGTCGAAGTCGGGCCAGAGCGTGTCCAGGTAGACCAGCTCGGCGTACGCGGTCTGCCAGAGCAGGAAGTTGGAGATGCGCTGCTCGCCGGAGGGGCGCAGGAACAGGTCGACCTCGGGCACCTCGGGGTGGTAGAGGTAGCGCGCCACCGTCTTCTCGTTCACCTTGGCCGGGTCGAGCCGGCCGGCCGCGACGTCGCGGGCGATCCCGGCGGCGGCGTCGGCGATCTCCGCCTGGCCGCCGTAGTTGACGCAGAACTGCAGCGTCAGCGTCGAGTTGCCGCGCGACATCTCCTCGGCGGTCTGCAACTCGGAGATGACGCTCTTCCACAGCCGGCCGGCACGGCCCGACCAGACCACCCGGACGCCCAGGTCGACGAGCTGGTCGCGGCGGCGGCGGATGACGTCCCTGTTGAAGCCCATCAGGAAGCGGACCTCGTCCGGCGAGCGCCGCCAGTTCTCGGTGGAGAACGCGTACGCCGACAGGTAGGGGATCCCCATCTCGATCGCGCCCTCGACGGCGTCGAACAGGCTGTGCTCGCCCTGCTCGTGCCCCTTGGTGCGGGGCAGCCCACGCTCCTTGGCCCAGCGGCCGTTGCCGTCCATCACGATGGCGACGTGCCGGGGCACCGCGGCGGGCGGCAGCGCCGGCGGACGGGCGCCGGAGGGGTGCGGGGTCGGCGGCACCGGCTCGCGGCGGGTCGCCCTCGTCGATCGGATCACTCGGTCATCTCCCTGTTCACTCCGGCGACGGGCCCGGCGCCGGAGCGCGGCGGGACCACATCCGGCCCCGCGCCGCCGGGCGACGGGACCGCGCCGGCCGCCGGGGCACCCCGGTCGACCAGCGGCAGCGAGCGTAGCGCGCGCTCCAGATGCCACTGGAGGTGCGCCGCGACCAGTCCGCTGCACTCCCGGCGTACGCCGGTCTCTGCGGCGTCGGCGTACCCCCAGTCGCCGGAGGTCAGCGCGGACATCAGCTCCAGCGTGGCGGGCGCGGGGTGGGCGGCGCCGGGGGGCCGGCAGTCCGGGCAGACGGCGCCGCCGGCCGGTACGGAGAACGCGCGGTGCCGGCCCGGCTCGCCGCACACCGCACAGGCGACGAGCGCCGGCGCCCAGCCGGCGAACGCCATGCCGCGCAGCAGGTACGCGTCGAGCACGAGCGTGGTGGCGTGTTCGCCCCGGGCCAGCGACTTCATCGCGCCGAGGGTGAGCTGGAACAGCCGCAGCGACGGCTCGCGTTCGACCGGGGTGAGTCGCTCGGCGGTCTCGGCGATCGCACTGGCCGCTGTGTAGCGGGGGTAGTCGCCGAGGAACCGCTTGCCGTACAGCTCGATCGCCTCGACCTGGCTGACGGTGTGCAGCGAGCTGCCCTGGTTGCCCTTGGGATCACCGGCGAGCTGGAGGTCGACGTGCCCGAACGGCTCCAGCCGCGCGCCGAACCGGCTCGTGGTGCGCCGCACGCCCCGGGCGACCGCGCGCAGCCGCCCGTGCCGGCGGGTGAACAGCGTGATGATGCGGTCGGACTCGCCCAGCTTCTGCACACGCAGCACCACCGCGTCGTCGCGGTAGAGCTGTCGGCGGTACCCGGCCATCAGGCCATTCTCCCTCCGGGTGCGATCTCAGGGTCGGCTCGGGGTGGACGGTCGGGCGATCCCCGATGTGCCGGGCGTCGGGCCGGACCTAGTGTGCTGGCCATGGCTTCGCTCCACACCGCTCCCCGGCTACGCAGCGCTTTCCGGCTACGTGGCGCTTTCCGGCTACGTGGCGTGGTGGCCGCTACCGCGGCCAGCGCCCTCATCGTCCTCGCCGGGTGTGACACCCTCTCGTTCCGCCGCCTCGACTTCGACCAGACGGAGCGGACGAAGATCACGAAGATCACCGTGGACGACGACGGCGCCGGCGACGTCGTGGTCCGGGCGAACGGCCCCGCCGACCAGGTACGCATCAAGCGCGTGGTCCGCTACCAGGGCGACGAGCCGACCAGCCGGTACGAGATCAAGGGAGACGAACTCGTCCTGCCCACCGACTGCGGGCACCGGTGCAGCATCTCCTGGGAGGTGACCGCGCCGCCCGGCGTGGTGGTGCACGGCGGCACCGGCTCGGGCAACGTCGACCTCAGCGACGTCGGCGCGGTGGAGTTCACGCTCAGCTCCGGCGACCTGACCATCAGGGGCGCCACCGGCGAGGTCCGCGCCTCCACCACGTCGGGCAACATCCGGGTCGTCGAGGCGGCCGGCCCGGTGCGGCTGCGTGCCCGCTCCGGTGACATCGAGGCCCGCCGGCTCGCCTCCGCGATCGACGCCGAGACCACGTCCGGCAACATCGTCGTCGAGCTGGACCAGCCGGCACCGGCCCGGGTGCACGCCACGAGCGGAGACGTGGACCTGGCCGTGCCGGCGGGCCGCTACCGGGTGCGCGCCACCGCGACGTCCGGCGACACCGACGTGCGCGTCACCGACGACCCGACAGCGTCGGTGCAGCTCGAAGCGTCCGCCACCAGCGGCAACGTCACGGTCAGCACCCGCTGAGCGGACGGCGCACCTGGGCGGGCCGCGCCCGGTGGCCGCTCAGTCGGGCCGCGCCCGGTGGCCGCTCAGTCGCCGCCGGGCGTGTCCCGCCGGGCCGCCCGGACGCCGTCGCCCCGGCCGGGGTCCTCGGCCGGGCGGCGCGGCGCCGGCACCCGCGCCCCGACGCTCACCAGCGCGTCCTCCGCCCCGGCGGGGGCCGGGCTGGCCGGGGCGGCCGCCGCCCGGTCGGCCACGGTCCGCCGCGGCTTGCCGGGGACCAGTTCGGGGGTACGCCGGGCTGCGACGTCCTCGACCCAGCCGACCAGAAGCGTCACCACGCCGACGAGCGCGAAGACCAGCCCCACCCGCAGCCACAGGCCCACCGGGTCGCGCGGCGACCAGCCGACCAGGCCGACGAGCGGGGTGAGGAGCACCACGAACGGCATGTGCCAGAGGTAGATCGTCAGCGCACGCCGGTTCACCACCGTCACCGCCCGGCCGAGCGCCGGCACGCGGTCGACCCAGGTCACCCCGGCCGGGGCCCGGCCGATCGCCACCAGGATGAACGCGGCCGACCAGAGCGCGTTGCCCAGCGGGATGTCGTTGATGTCGAATCCGCGCGGGCCCGGATGGGTGACGATCCAGGCCAGCCCGGCGGCGCCGACCACGGCGGCCACCGGCAGCAGCACCCGGTTGCGCATCCGGCGCAGCAGCCCGTCGTGGTGGGCGAAGCCGAGCAGCCAGGCGCCGAAGTAGAGGCCGAACTCGCGCAGCACCGTCGGCGGGTTCGCCAGGACGCCGATCTCGATCGCGACCAGCAGCAGGTACGGGGCGGCGAGCGTGGGCAGCGGCGCCCGGCGGAACAGCCAGAGCACGAACGGCGAGGCGAGCACGAACCACAGGTAGTCCCGCAGGTACCAGATGGGGCTGAGCGCCAGCCCACCCCAGTAGTTGGCCGGCGGGTCGCTGATCGGGAAGAGCCAGAGCAGCACCTTCGGGCTGAACGTCAGCCCGGTGAGCAGCATGGCCGGCACGAAGACCGCGGCCACCACCCACAGCGACGGCAGGAGGCGGCGCAGCCGGCGCCCGACCGCGCGTACCCCGCTGCGGTCGAGTGACGCCGCCATCAGCGACCCGGCCAGGGCGAACATCACCGACATCGCCGGAAACACCAGCGTGAGCGTGGCGTAGCCGGTGACGTGGTAGGTGACGACTCGCAGGATGGCCAGGAAGCGGAGCAGGTCCAGATAGCGGTTTCGCATCAGCTCACGGCGGGGTCCGGGGGCAGAGACAATGGTCCCTACCCTGCTCCGGGACGCTGTGAAACAGCCAAGAACACCTATGGAAAGTGAGATGTCCCATAGGTCTGGCTGATCCTGATCACCGACCCCCGGGGCCCGCCCCGGCCGCCTGTCAGAAGCCCAGCTTGCGCAACTGCTTCGGGTCGCGCTGCCAGTCCTTCGCCACGCGTACGTGCAGGTCGAGGTAGACCCGGGTGCCGAGCAGCTCCTCGATCTGCCGCCGGGCGGTGGTGCCCACGTGCTTGAGGCGGCTGCCCCGGTGGCCGATGACGATGGCCTTCTGGCTCGAACGCTCCACGTACACGTCGGCGTAGATCTTGGTGAGGTTGCCCTCCGGGATCATCTCCTCGACCACCACGGCGATGGAGTGCGGCAGCTCGTCGCGTACGCCCTCCAGCGCCGCCTCGCGGACCAGCTCCGCCACGAGCACCTGCTCCGGGTCGTCGGTGAGCATGTCGTCCGGGTAGAGCTGCGGCGAGGGCGGCAGGTAGCCGGTCATCACGTCGACGAGCGTGTCGACCTGGTGGCCGGAGACCGCGCTGACCGGCACCACGTCGGCGAACTCGCCCAGCTCGCTCACCGCGAGCAACTGCTCGGCCAGCCGCTTCTTGTCGACCAGGTCGGTCTTGGTGACCACCGCCAGCACTGTTGCCTTGAGGCTGGCCAGCTCGCCGGTGATGAAGCGGTCGCCCCGGCCGACCGGCTCGTTCGCCGGTACGCACAGGCCGATCACGTCGACCTCGCTCCAGGTCTCCCGGACCAGGTCGTTGAGGCGCTCGCCGAGCAGCGTGCGGGGCCGGTGCAGACCCGGGGTGTCGACGAGCACGAGCTGCGAGTCCGGCCGGTGCAGCACCGCCCGGATGATGTGCCGGGTGGTCTGCGGCTTGTTCGAGGTGATCGCGATCTTGGTGCCGACGATCGCGTTGGTGAGCGTCGACTTGCCGGCGTTCGGCCGCCCGACGAAACAGGCGAAACCGGCCCGGTAGGGGCGCGCCTCGGGCGTGGTCACTCGACCACCGTGCCGAGGACGGTGCCGTCCGGCGCGGCCACGTGGACCGGCGCGTCGGCGGAGAGGTCACGCACCGCGGCGTGCCCGGCCCCGTCCAGCGTCGACGCCTCGGTCACCACCACAGCGGCCTCCAGCCGGCTCGCGCCCGCCGCCACCGCCGAGGCGACAGCGAGCTGGAGCGCGGTCAGGGTCAGCGACGGCAGCGCCACGCTCGCCGCCGCGTACGTCCGGCCGTCCTGGTCGCGGACCGCGGCGCCCTCCACGGCCGCCACCCGGCTCCGCGCCCCCCGGGCCAGGACGACCAGCTTGGCGTCCTCGGCGCTCAGCTCGGCCGGGTCGGCGGGGGTGGGCATGGCGGCCGGTACGGCGGGTGACTCAGGCATCGGCGGGTTGCCTCTCCTCGGAACGGTTGTTGTCGCCACGGGAATCGGGCGGATCGCTTCGGTTGGTGCCCTCCGGCGCGTCACCCCGGTCGACCCGGCTCACCAGAACCGTGTCTATCCGGTTGCGCCGGCCGGTCGTGCCCTCGGCCACCAGCCGCAGGCCGGCCACCTCGGCCTCGGCGCCCGGGATGGGCACCCGGCCGAGCGCCTGGGCGAGCAGGCCACCGACCGTCTCCACCTCGTCGGTGGGCAGCTCGGTGTCGAACAGCTCGCCCAGATTCTCCACCGGCAGCCGCGCGGTCACCCGCACGGCCCCGTCCGGCAGGTGCTCGACCGGCGGGCGCTCGACATCGTACTCGTCGGTGATCTCCCCGACGATCTCCTCCAGGATGTCCTCGATGGTGACCAGCCCGCCGGTGCCGCCGTACTCGTCGACCACGATGACCAGGTGGTTGCGGGCCGCCTGCATCTCGGAGAGCAGGTCGTCCACCGGCTTGGACTCCGGCACGAACGTGGCCGGGCGCATCAGCTCGGCCACCGGCATCTGCCGGGCGGCCTGGTCGCCCTGCACCCGCCGGATCAGGTCCTTGAGGTAGAGCACACCGAGCACGTCGTCGACGTTCTCGCCGATCACCGGGATGCGGGAGAACCCGGAGCGCAGGAACAACGCCAGCGCCTGCGCGAGCGTCTTGCGTTCCTCGATCCACACCATCTCGGTACGCGGAACCATCACCTCGCGGGCGATGGTGTCGCCGAGCGCGAAGACCGAGTGGATCATCTGACGCTCGCCGTGCTCCACCACGCCGCGCTGCTCGGCCAGGTCGACCAGCTCCCGCAGCTCCACCTGGGTCGCGAACGGCCCCTCACGGAAGCCCTTGCCGGGGGTGACCGCGTTGCCGATCAGGATCAGCAGCGAGGCCAGCGGGTTGAGCGCGCGGCCCAGCCAGCGCACCAGCGGCGCGACCGCGCGGCCGACCGCGTACGCGTGCTGGCGGCCGATCGTCCGGGGGCCGACACCGACCACGACGAAGCTCACCACTGTCATCGCGCCGGCGGTCACCAGCGCCGCCCGCCAGCCCGCGCCGAACGTGTCGACAGCCACCAGCGCGACGAGCGTGGTGGCGGTCAGCTCGGCCAGCAGACGCAGCAGGAGCAGCAGGTTCAGATGGCGGACCACGTCACCGGCGACCGCCTGGAGAGCACGCCCGCCGCGGGCACCGTCCCGGGTCAGCTCCGCGGCACGGGCCGGCGAGACCGCTGCGAGCGCCGCCTCGGTCATCGCGATCAGGCCGGCGAGCACCACCAGCCCGGCGGCGAAGACCAGGAGTTGAAGATCAGGCAGACCGGCGGGGGTGCGGACCGCCGCCAAGGTGTCCATCACCGCGACCGGGTCGACCGCCAGCTGGCCAGCAGCCGGGCCTGGAGACCGAACATCTCCCGCTCCTCCTCGGGCTCGGCGTGGTCGTAGCCCAGCAGGTGCAGCACGCCGTGCACGGTAAGCAGGTGCAGCTCGTCGGCGGCCGAGTGCCCGGCCACGGCGGCCTGCTTGGCCGCCACCTCCGGGCAGAGCACGATATCGCCGAGCAGGGCGGGCTCGCCGCCGGCCGGGTTGCTCTCCCCCGGGCCGTGGTCGACGCTGCCCTCGTCCATGGGGAAGGCGAGCACGTCGGTCGGGCCGTCGCCACCCATCCAGCGGTGGTTCAGCTCCGACATGTATTCGATGTCGACGAGCAGCACGGACAGCTCGGCGAGGGGGTTGACCCCCATCTCGTCGAGGGCGTGCCGCGCGACGGCGAGCACGGCGTCGGTGTCGACGTCGACACCCGACTCGTTGGCGATCTCGATGGACAACTGTCTTCCTCTGATGATGTGACGGCTTCCGCCGGTGGGTCAGCGGCGCCGGCCGGCCCGGCCGCCCTGGGCGGTCCGCCCCGGTACGGCGTGCACGCTCTGCGCCTGCTGGGTCTCCCGCTCGGCGTCCCAGCGGGCGTACGCGTCGACGATGTCGCCCACCAGCTTGTGACGCACCACGTCGGAGCTGGAGAGCTGGGCGAAGTGCACGTCCTCGACGTTGTTCAGGATCTCCCGGACCACCCGCAGGCCGCTGGTCGTCCCGCCGGGAAGGTCCACCTGGGTGACGTCACCGGTGACGACGATCTTGGAGCCGAAGCCGAGCCGGGTGAGGAACATCTTCATCTGCTCGGGCGTGGTGTTCTGCGCCTCGTCCAGGATGATGAACGCGTCGTTAAGGGTGCGGCCCCTCATGTATGCCAGCGGCGCCACCTCGATCGTGCCGGCGGCCATCAGCTTCGGGATGGTCTCCGGGTCGAGCATGTCGTGCAGCGCGTCGTAGAGCGGGCGCAGGTAGGGGTCGATCTTCTCGTTCAGGGTGCCGGGCAGGAAGCCCAGCCGCTCCCCCGCCTCGACCGCCGGCCGGGTCAGGATGATCCGGTTGACCTGCTTGGCCTGGAGCGCCTGCACGGCCTTCGCCATGGCCAGGTACGTCTTGCCGGTACCCGCCGGGCCGATGCCGAAGACGATGGTGTGGGCGTCGATCGCGTCGACGTACTTCTTCTGCCCCAGCGTCTTGGGACGGATGGTGCGGCCGCGCCGGGAGAGGATGTTGAGTGTCAGGACCTCGGCGGGCCGCTCGGCGCCGCCCTGTTCGAGCATGCCGACGGTACGCCGTACCGCGTCTGTGGTCAGGGTCTCGCCTTTCTCGATCAGTTCGAGCAGCTCACTGAAGAGACGCTCGGCGAGGGCGTTGTCGGCGGGGGCGCCGGTGATGGTGATCTCGTTGCCGCGGACGTGGACGTCACTGTCGATCGAGCGCTCGACGAGCCGCAGGATCTCGTCGCCCGCGCCGAGCAGGTTCACCATGATCTTCTGGTCGGGGACCGTGATCCTGGTCTGCACACGCGGCGTGCCGGGAGGTGGGGTGCCGGTCATAGGTCGGGCCGTCGGGCCCTGCGCCACCTGCTCTCCGCTTCTCGGGCGCCGGGCCCTGCCGGCGCGGCGTTCGGTTACCTCCATCGTATCGGGTCGGCACCGTACGCACCGCGCCCATTTCCGGTGGCCGGCGGTCAGTCGCCGGCGCGGAAGTCGTACCCGTCGAAGGTCTCCTGGGTGCGGGTGAAACGGTAGGTCGCCCAGTGCATCCGGACCACCACGCCCCGTTCGTCGCGGGTCAGCCGCAGCAGCTCCCCCACCTCGCGGCCGGAGACCGTGCGGAACACGTCCGGCCGGTCCGGCAGCGGCGCGAACACCGCCGGCGGCTTCCCGGCCGGATCGTCCGCGCCACGCGCCCGCAGCGTCCCGTCGTGCCAGGAGAAGACGTACTCGAAGCCTTCGCCCCACCAGCGGCCCGGCACGCCACGCAGGTGGTCGGGCGCGGGCGGGCCGGGACGCCACGGCTCGATCTCCGCCGGGTCGTGCTCGGCGGCGGCGGCGAGCAGCCGGTGTGACAGGTCGAACACCTCCACGCCGGTGCCGGACGAGCCGAGCACCGCGACGCCCATCGCCCCGGCGGTGCCCTGCCCGCCGCGCCGCCCGTAGACAGCGGCGAGGAATCCGGGCATCGCGCCGTCGTGACCCACGTGGATCACCCGGTCCGCCTGCGGGACCAGGATCAGCCCCAGCCCGAAGCCGGCCGACCAGACCGACTCGTCGGTGGGCGTGAGCGGCCAGCGCATCTCCTCGACAGTCGTCGCGGCGAGCACCGCGCCGTCCGGGTCCACCGCCGCCGGGTCGGCCAGGAACGCGGCCCAGCGGGCCATGTCCGTCGCGGTGCTCCAGAGCTGCGCGGCGGGGGCCACCGCGCCGAAGTCGGCGGGTGGTTCCGGGTGGGCCTCGTCGGAGTACGCGTCGACCAGGAACCCGGTCGCGGCACGCTCGGTCGGGTACGGGCCGGTGGCGGTCAGCCCGAGCGGGGTGAGCACCCGGTCGGCCAGCACCTCGGCCCAGGTGCCGCCGCGCAGCCGGGCGACCGCCTCGCCGAGCAGCGCCAGGCCGAGGTTGGAGTAGTGGAAGCGGCGGCCGGTGGGCAGCACCCGCTCGACCCGGGCCAGGTCGGCCAGCAGCTCGTCGACGGCCGGGGCGCGCAGGCTGTCCCACACGTCGCCGTGCGGCTCGCGTTGCAGGCCGGCGGTGTGCGACAGCAGCCGGCGTACTGTCGCGTCGCCGTGCGCGGGCAGGTCCAGGTGCCGCCCGATCGGGTCGTCCAGGTCGAGCAGGCCCTCGTCGCGGCACTGCATGACGAGCACCGCGGTGAAGGTCTTGGTGACCGAGCCGATCCGGAACACCGTCTCCGGCCCCAGCGGGGTGTCGTTGCCGGTGTCGCCAACGGCGCAGGTCCATAGCGGCCGGTCGGCCCGGTGCAGGGCGGCCGACACCGCCGGGATCCGCCCGGTGGCCTGCGCCTGGCGCACCATCCGGCCGAGCCGGTCGGAGACGTCGGTCATCGGCAGAGCATCGGGCCGAGCGGCGCGCCGCCGAGCAGGTGGGCGTGCACGTGGAAGACCTCCTGGCCGCCGTACGGGCCGGTGTTGAACATCAGCCGGAACCCGTCCACGGTCAGGCCCTCCTCCTCGGCGACCACGGCGGCGGTCTGGAGCACCTCGCCGGCCAGCTCGGGCGCACCCTGGGCCAGCGTGGCCACGTCCGCGTAGTGCTCCTTGGGGATCACCAGCACGTGGGTGGGCGCCTTCGGGTCGATGTCCCGGAAGGCCAGGGTGGTGGCGGTCTCGCGGACGATGGTGGCCGGAATCTCCCCGGCGACGATCCGGCAGAAGAGGCAGTCCATCGCAGCAGTGTAAGGAGGGGCCCCTGCTTAACGCCTCCGGTATGGGAAGGGGCCCTTTTTAACAGTCTGGCCCGGTGCGGCAGGATGGCCGCCATGTCGGGACGGGCGGTGCTGGTGACGGGGGCCTCGCGGGGCATCGGGCGGGCGGTGGCGCGGGCGTTCGCCGCAGGTGGAGACCGGGTGGCGATCCACCACCGGGACTCGGCCGAGCTGGCCGAGCGGCTGCGCGCCGAGTTGCCGGGTGACGGGCACGTTGTGGTCCGCGCCGACCTGGCCGACGCCGACGCGGTACGGACCATGGTGGACGAGGCGGCCCAGCGGCTCGGCGGCCTCGACGTACTCGTGAACAACGCCGGGGTGTTCGGGCCGGCCGATCCCCCGCACCCGGTCTTCGAGAGCAGCTACGAGCAGTGGCGGGCGCGCTGGCGGGAGGTGCTCGACACCAACCTCGTCGGCGCCGCGAACGCCGCCTGGTGCGCCGCGCAGCACATGCGCGAACGCGGGGGCCGGATCGTGAACGTCTCGTCCCGGGGCGCGTTCCGGGGCGAGCCGGCCAACCCGGCGTACGGGGCCAGCAAGGCCGGGATGAACGCGATGGCCCAGTCGCTGGCGGTGGCCCTGGCGCCGTACGGCATCGGGGTGGCCTGTGTGGCGCCCGGCTTCGTCGAGACCGACATGACGAACGAGCACCTGAAGAGCGAGCGGGGCGAGGCGGTACGCGCCCAGTCCCCGTTCCACCGGGTGGCCCGGCCGGAGGAGGTCGCGGCGGCGGTGCACTGGCTGGCGAGCCCCGAGGCCGAGTGGGCCGCAGGCACCATCATCGACCTGAACGGCGCCTCCTACCTCCGCTCCTGACCCCCACGCCCTCCGCGATCTTGCAGTTTCGGCCCCGACAAAGCGTCGCAAAAGGGGCGCGACACGGGCCGAAACTGCAAGATCAACGCGGAAGGGGGGCGCGGAAGGGGCGCGGCGCGGGTTACCAGTGGGTCAGGCGGGTGGCCAGGACCGTCAGGGCTGCCACGCCAGCCGTGGACGTGCGCAGGACCGACGGGCCCAGGCGGACCGTACGGGCGCCCGCGTCGGCGAACGCGGCCAGCTCGTGGTCGGCGATGCCGCCCTCCGGGCCCACCACCAGCACGATCTCGCCGGTGGCCGGCAGGTCGACTGTGGTCAGCCGGTCGTGGGCACCCTCGTGCAGCACGAACGCGCCGGCCGCACCGGCGATCCGGCGGGCCACCGAGGCGGTGGACTCGTCGGGCGCGCCGGCCACCACCGGCAGCCACGGGCGGCGGGCCTGCTTGGCCGCCTCCCGGGCGGTCGCGACCCACTTCTGCCGGGCCCGTCCGCCCCGGTCGCCGCGCCACTGCGCCACCGAGCGGGACGCCGCCCACGGCACGATCTCGTCCACGCCGACCTCGGTCATCGCCTGCACGGCGAGTTCACCCCGGTCGCCCTTGGCGATGCCCTGCACCACGACGAGCCGGGGTACCGGCGCGTCCGCGTACCCCCGGCTGGTGACCCGCAGGTCGAGCGTGCCGCGGCCGACGGCGGTGACCACCGCGGCGGCGGTGCCGCCCCGGCCGTCGGCGAGCACCAGTTCCTCGCCGGCGCGCAGCCGCTGCACGGTGGCCGCGTGGTGGCCCTCCGGGCCGTCCAGCGTCAGCGTGTCACCGGTGGGCAGCGCCTCGACCAGGAACAGCGGGGCGGACACCTCAGGCGTGCCCGTTGAAGGCGTCGCGCATCCGGGAGAAGAAGCCGCCCTGCTTGGTCAGCTCGGCGACCTCCTCGCCGCGGGTCTTGGCGAAGTCGCGCAGCATCCGCTCCTGGTCGGCGTCGAGCTTGGTCGGGGTACGCACGTCCAGGTGCACGTAGAGGTCGCCCCGGCCGGTGCCGCGCAGGTGCGGTACGCCCCGGGCGCGCAGCCGCATCGTGCTTCCGGGCTGGGTGCCGGGCTTGACGTCGACCGTCTCCTCGCTGTCCAGCGTCTTGATGGTCAGCCGGGTGCCCAGCGCGGCCGCGGTCATCGGCACGGTGACCCGGCAGTGCAGGTCGTCGCCCTTGCGGGAGTAGACGTCGTGCGGCCGCTCGTGGATCTCGACGTAGAGGTCACCGGCGGTGCCGCCACCCGGGCCGACCTCACCCTGCTGGGCCAGGCGGATCCGCATGCCGTCCTCGACCCCGGCCGGGATCTTCACCGTGAGCGAGCGGCGGGTGCGCACCCGGCCGTCGCCGGCGCAGGTCGGGCAGGGGTGCGGGATGGTGGTGCCGTAGCCCTGGCAGACGGTGCACGGCCGGGCGGAGACCACCTGGCCGAGGAAGGTCCGCTGCACCGACTGCACCTCGCCCCGGCCGCCGCACGCCTCGCACGTGGCCAGGTGGGTGCCGGCGGCGGTGCCGGCCCCGGAGCAGGTGGTGCAGAGCACGGCGGTGTCGACGGTGATCGGCGCCTCGACGCCGAACGCGGTCTCGTTGAGGTCCAGCTCCAGGCGCAGGATCGCGTCCGCACCGGGGCGGGTGCGCGGACGCGGCCCCCGGCTGCCGCCCGCGGCGCCGCCGAAGAACGCGTCCATGATGTCCTGGAAGCCGACGAACGGACCGGCGCCGCCCGGGCCGCCGGGACCGCCCATGCCGCCGCCGCCCGGGGCGAGCGGGTCGCCACCCAGGTCGACGATC
Source organism: Micromonospora globosa (assembly GCF_000717585.1). Taxonomy (NCBI): domain Bacteria; kingdom Bacillati; phylum Actinomycetota; class Actinomycetes; order Micromonosporales; family Micromonosporaceae; genus Micromonospora; species Micromonospora globosa. Next base: position 39,569 of record NZ_JNZR01000039.1, on the reverse strand, counting down.
TGCCGCTTCCGGTCGTCCGAGAGGACCTCGTACGCGGCGTTGATGTCCTTGAACTTCTCCTGGGCCTCCGGGTCCGGATTGACGTCCGGGTGGAACTGCCGCGCCAGCTTGCGGTAGGCGCGCTTGATCTCGTCGTCGGAGGCGTCCCGGCTCACGCCGAGAATGCCGTAGTAGTCCCTGGCCACTGCGTTAGGTGTCCTCATGTTCGTCTCGCGTCGCTCCGGTCGTCGGCCGGAACCGGCCGTCGGCCCTGACTGGTCAGTTCTGGGCCAGCAGTTCGCCCACGTAGCGTGCCACGGCCCTCACCATGGCGATATTGCCGGGGTAGTCCATCCGGGTCGGCCCGAGCACGCCGAGTCCACCGACGATCGTGCTGCCCGGTCCGTAGCCGGTGCTGACCACCGAGGCGGCCCGCAGGTTGTCGAATTCGTTCTCGTCGCCGATGAGCACCCGGGTGGTGCTCGGCTCCGTCTCGCCGATCAGCTTGAGCAGCACGACCTCTTCTTCGAGCGCTTCCAGGATGGGCCGCAGCGAGCCCTGGAAGTCGAGCAGGCCGCCCCGGGTGAGGTTGGCCTGTCCGGCCAGCGCGAGGCGCTCCTCGTGCCGTTCCACGAGCGTCTCCAGCAGCACGGTGGAGAGCGTGGTCATGGCCGGGCGCAGATGCGGCGCGGACTCCTCGACGAGCGCCTGCACCAGCGGCGGCGTCTCGGCGAGCTGGCTGCCGACGAGTTTCTCGTTCACCAGCCGGCGCAGGTCGGTCACGTCGTCGGCGGGCACCGGGGCGGGCAGCTCGACCAGCCGCTGCTCGACCCGGCCGGTGTCGGCGATCATGACGACCATGAGCCGGGTGGTGGAGATCGGCACCAGCTCCAGGTGGCGCACCTTGGAGCGGGCCAGGCTCGGGTACTGCACCACTGCCACCTGCCGGGTGAGCTGGGCGAGCAGCCGGACCGTGCGGTGCACCACGTCGTCCAGGTCGACGGCGCCGACCAGGAAGCGCTCGATCGCCCGGCGCTCGGCCGGGCTGAGCGGCTTGACCCGGGACAGCCGGTCGACGAAGAGGCGGTAGCCGCGGTCGGTGGGCACCCGACCGGCACTGGTGTGCGGCTGCCGGATGTAGCCCTCCTCCTCCAGCACCGCCATGTCGTTGCGCACGGTGGCCGGCGAGACGCCGAGCTGGTGCCGCTCGACCAGGGCCTTGCTGCCGACCGGTTCCTGCGTGGCGACGTAGTCCTCGACGATCGCGCGCAGCACGGCGAGTTTGCGGTCGTCGAGACCCATTCCCCACCTCCTGACGCACCTCGGCCGGGCCGGCACGCGGCATCCGCCGGGCGGCTGGCACTCGACTGTAGCGAGTGCCAGTCTACGTCGGCACCCCCGCCGGCGCGATGATCGCCCGACGGACCTGCGGTGCGGCCCACCACACAACGCCGCCCACCAGGGCCGAACAGCCGGTCATCGTCGGTCTGTGTCGCTCTGGTGCGAGTTGACCGGTGCCCCTACCGTGGCGACCATGACAGAACCTCCTCGCCCTCCAGGGGCAGGGGACTCCGGCCCCCAGCCCGACCCGTCGGCGCCCTACGGCTCGTCGCCGGGCAGCGAACCGCCCACCGCTCCACTGTCCGGGGCGCCGGGCACCGGCGGCTATCCCCCGCCCGGTGACTATCCGCCTCCGGGCGGCTACCCGCCCCCCGGTGGTTACCCTCCGCCGGGCGGCACGCCCGGCTACGGCGCCGGCTACCCCGCCGGTGGCGGGTACGGCCCCGCCGCGTACGCCAACAACGACGAGAAGACGTGGGCCCTGGTGGCGCACTTCGGTGGTGCCGCGGGTGTCATCGTCGGCGGCGGTCTGCTCGGCTGGGTCGCCCCGCTGATCGCGATGATGACCCGCGGTCAGCAGTCCCCGACGGTCCGCGCCCACGCGGTCGCGGCGCTGAACTTCCAGATCACCTGGGCCATCGCCAGCGTGCTCGCCTGGGTGATCACGGTCATCACCTGCGGGATCCTGTTCTTCGTCCCGATGCTGGTCTGGCTGGTGCCGCTGATCTTCGGAATCATCGGCGGGGTCAAGGCCAACGAGGGTGTGCTCTACCGCTACCCGATGACCTACAACTTCATCAAGTGACACCGCCGGCCGGCCGAGGGGGCGGCCGGCCGGTGCCGGTCACGGCAGCAGGTCGCGTACCACCGCGTCGGCCAGCAGCCGGCCGCGCAGCGTCAGCATCACAAGCCCTCGCGCGTACGCCCCGGCGTCGAGCAGCCCGGCGTCCCGGGCCCGCTCGGCGCCCGCCCGGCCGGGCTCGTCCAGCACGTCCAGCGGCAGCCCGGAGGCGAGCCGCACCCGCAGCATCACGTCCTCCATGTGCTGCTCGTCCGGGGTGAGCTGCTCCCGGGCCAGCGCGGGCGAGGCGCCCTCGGCCAGCCGGGCCGCGTACGCGCTCGGGTGCTTGACGTTCCACCACCGCACGCCGCCGACGTGGCTGTGCGCCCCCGGGCCCAGGCCCCACCAGTCGGCGCCGGTCCAGTAGAGCAGGTTGTGCCGGCACGCCGCCGCCGCCGACCGGGCCCAGTTCGACACCTCGTACCAGGAGAATCCGGCCTCGCCGAGCGCGGCCTCCGCAGCCAGGTAGCGGTCCGCCGCCACGTCGTCGGAGGGGTACGGCAGCTCGCCGCGGCGCATCCGCGCGGCCAGCCGGGTGCCGTCCTCCACGATCAGGGCGTACGCGCTGACGTGGTCCACGCCCGCGTCGACCACCTGGGCCAGCGAGGCGGCGAAGTCGTCTGCGGTCTCGCCCGGCGTGCCGTAGATCAGGTCCAGGTTCACGTGCTCGAACCCGGCGTCGCGCGCCTCCAGCGCGGCGGCGGTGGCCCGGCCCGCGCTGTGCCGCCGGTCCAGCACCGCGAGCACCCCCGGCGCGGCGGACTGCATGCCGAGCGAGATCCGGGTGTACCCGGCGGCCCGCAGCGTCTTGAGCGACTCCGGGCTCACCGACTCGGGGTTGGCCTCGGTGGTCACCTCGGCGTCGGCGGCCAGCCCCCAGACGCGGTCGATGCCGTCGAGGATCCGGGCCAGGTCGTCGGCGGGCAGCAGGGTGGGCGTGCCGCCGCCGACGAAGACCGTGTCGACCCGGGGTGGCGGCGAGTCGCCCAGCACCCGGGCGGCCAGCGCCAGTTCGGCCAGCACCGAGTCGGCGTACGTCTCCCGGCTCGCCCCGCCGCCCAGCTCCGAGGCGGTGTACGTGTTGAAGTCGCAGTAACCGCACCGGCTGGCGCAGAACGGGACGTGGACGTACACGCCGAAGCCGCGCGCGCCGACGGCGCGACGGGCGGTGGCGGGCAGCGATCCGTCGCGCGGGACGGGTTCGCCTTCTGGAAGGACGCCGGGCATGGCCACTAGTGTGCCCGGCATGACCTCTCCGGACGCTCTCGTGCGAGTCGCCACGGCCCGTGGGGTGACCACCCTCACCCTGGACAGCCCGCACAATCGCAACGCGCTCTCGACGCCCCTGATGACCCAGCTGCTGGCCGGGCTGGCCGACGCGGTCGCCGACGACGCGGTACGCGCGATCGTGCTCGACCACACCGGCCCGGTCTTCTGCTCCGGCGCCGACCTGAAGGAGACAGCCGCCGCGTACGCCAGCGGCACGGTGCCCGCCGGGATGCTCGGCGACGTGCTGGTCGCGGTGCGGGAGTGCCCGAAGCCGGTGGTGGCGAAGGTCGCCGGGCCGGCCCGGGCCGGCGGGCTGGGCCTGATCGCCGCCGCCGACCTGGCGGTCTGCGCGCAGGAGGCGACGTTCGCGTTCACCGAGGTGCGGATCGGCGTGATCCCGGCGGTGATCTCGGCGACCGTGCTGCCCCGGCTGGGCCAGCGGGCCGCCGCCGAGCTGTACCTGACCGGCGACACGTTCGACGGCCGCCGCGCCGCCGAGATCGGCCTGGTCACCGCAGCGGTGCCGGCCGACGAGCTGGACGCCGCCGTCGAGCGCTACTGCGCCTCGCTGGTGAAGGGCGCCCCGGGGGCGCTGGCCGGGGCGAAGGAGCTGCTGCGCCGGCCCGCCGGTCCCGACCTGCGGGCCGAGATCGCCGAGTTGGCCGCCCTGTCGACCGGGTACTTCCTCTCCGACGAGGGACGCGAGGGCGTCATGGCGTTCCGGGAGAAGCGTCCCGCCGCCTGGGTGCCCGCCGGAGACTGAGGTTCGCGGCGGGCCCCGCGGGAGCCGCTCCGGCCGACGCGGGGCCCGCCGGTCGGCCGAGACCCGCCGTGGCGGGTGGGACGTACGCTTGTCGGACTGTCGGGACAGGGGGTGCGGGTGCGGACGCGAGCGGCGATCGTGGCATCTGGGGTGGCGGTGTGCGTGCTGGCACTGCTCGCGGTCTACGTCGTGACCAAGCAGTTCGGCGAGCACCTGCGGCTCCCCCTGGCCAGCCGGACCTGCACCGTGAAGGCCGACGGCGAGGTGGTGCTCGGCGCCGACCAGATGGCGAACGCGGCCACCATCGCGGCCATCGGGATGCAGCGCCGGATGCCCGAGCGGGCGGTGGTGGTGGCGCTGGCGACCGCCTACCAGGAGTCGCACCTGCGCAACATCGCCCACGGCGACCGCGACTCGCTCGGCCTGTTCCAGCAGCGCCCGAGCCAGGGCTGGGGCAGCCCGGAGGAGATCCAGGACCCGCGGTACGCGGCGAACAAGTTCTACGCCGCGCTGAAGAAGGTCAAGGGCTGGGAGCGGATGCGGATCACCGACGCCGCCCAGCGGGTGCAGCGGTCGGCGTTCCCCGAGGCGTACCAGAAGTGGGCGGACGAGTCGGAGGTCCTCACCCGCGCGTTGCTCGGCCACGCGACCGGCGCGGTGGCCTGCACGGTCAGCTCGCCGCCGACGATGCGCGGGCCGGCTGCCGCCAGCGCCGTGCTGGAGAGCCTGTCGCTGGACTGGGGGCTGCCCCGGCTGGCCACTGCGACGGACCTGACCGCGCTCACCGTGCCGGCGGGCGACGACCGCAACGGCTGGCGGTACGCGCACTGGCTGGTCTCGCACGCCGACGATCACGGCGTGAAGAAGGTCCGCTTCGGCAACCTGGAGTGGACCGCCGCGCAGGGCTCCTGGGCCCGGGTGAAGGGCGACCCGGCCACCGAGGTGCGGGCCGAGGTGTTCGCCGCGGCCTGACCGGCCCGCCGGGTCAGCCCTTCACGGCTCCCGCGACGAGGCCGGAGACCATCCGGCGCTGCACCAGCAGGAAGAAGACGATCACCGGCAGGGTGAACAGCGTGGACGCCGCCATCACCGAGCCCCAGGCGGTGTCGTCCCGGCCGAAGAAGAACGTCATGGCCACCGGCAGCGTGTACTTCTGCTGGTCGTTCATGAAGGTCAGCGCGAAGATCAGCTCGTTCCACGCGGTGATGAACGAGAAGATGCTGGTGGCGACCAGGCCGGGCGCGACGAGCGGGAACAGCACCTTGCGGAACGTCTGGGCCCGGCTGGCGCCGTCGATGGCGGCGGCCTCCTCCAGTTCCTTCGGCACCGCGGCGACGAAGCCGCGCAGCATCCAGACCGCGAACGGCAGCGAGAAGGCGAGGTACGTGAGGATCAGGCTGGGCAGCGTGTTGTAGAGGCCGAGCCGCTGGATCATCAGGAACAGCGGGATGACCAGCGCCTCCAGCGGGATCATCTGCACCACCAGCAGCATGATCAGGAACGTGGTGCGCAGCTTGAACCGGAACCGGGCCACAGCGGTCGCGGCGAGCAGCGCGACCAGCCCGCTCAGCAGCACCGTCGCCAGCGCGACGAGGGCGCTGTTGAGGAAGAAGTCGGCGAACGTGACGCCCGGGATCAGGTTGCCGGTGAGGATCTCCCGGTAGTGCTCCAGCGTCGGCTCCGCCGGCACCGGCCGGGGCGTGGACGAGAAGATCTCCCGGTTGGGCTTCAGCGAGGTCGCCACCATCCAGTAGACCGGGAACGCGGCGAAGAGCGCGACCAGCAGGCCCGCGCCGTTGAGGGCGATCTTCTTCATCATTCGTCCTCCTGCCGCAGCACCATGCGGACGTACAGGGCGGTCACCACGAGCAGGATCACGGTGAGGATGACCGCGATGGCCGAGCCGAGGCCGTACTTGGGCGGTGGTGAGAACGCCTCCGCGTACGAGTAGATCGACAGCATGAACGTGGACCGGTCCTGGGTGCCGCCGGCCAGCACGAACTGCTGGGTGAAGACCTTGAAGTCCCAGATCGTGGAGAGCACCACGAGGATGCCGAAGACCGGCCGCAGGACCGGGAACGTCACCGACCAGAAGACCTTCCACGGCCCGGCGCCGTCGACCCGGGCCGCCTCCTGCAACTCCGTCGGCACGCTCTTGAGCCCGGCCAGGACGCTCACCGCGATGAACGGGAACGAGTGCCAGACCACCACGAGCGTCAGGATGGCGAAGAACAGCAGCGGGTCGTTGAACCAGCCGTACCCGGTCCAGTCGCTGCGCCCGAACAGCGCCGTCGAGAGCCCGTCCGGGAGCTTGTTGAACAGCCAGGTGACCAGGCCGCTCGTGTCGTCGAAGATCCACTTCCAGACGATGGTGCCGGTCAGCGCCGGGGTGGCCCAGGCGAGCATCACGCAGCTCGCCACGAACGTGGCCATCTTCTTGCCCAGGCGGTTGAGCAGCAGCCCGACCAGCGTGCCGAGGATCATCGTGAGCGCCACGTTGGCGAGCGCGAACAGCACCGTGTTGCGCAGCACCGTACGGAAGAACGGGTCGCCGAGGATCTGCGCGTAGTTGGCCAGGCCGACCCACGGCCACTCGCGGTCGCCGCGCAGCTGCCGGACGCTGTCCAGCTTGTGGAAGGACATCCACACGACCTGGCCGAGCGGCCAGAGCAGCAGCACGGCGATGATCGCCAGGCAGGGCAGGAGGAGCAGGTACGGAAGGTGGTCCACCCGGCGACGGCGCCGCCGCGCGGGGGTCTCCCGCGCGGCGGCCTCGCCGGTGGCCTCGGTCAGCGTGGTCACTTGGCGTTGAGGATGCTTTCCATCTCGGTGGCCGCGTCGGCGGTGGCCTTCTCGACCGTCTTCTGGCCCTTGATGACCGAGCTGTTCATCGCCTGGGTCACCGTCTTGGTCCGGCTGACCTCGACCCACTTCGGGGTGAGCGGGGTCAGCTTGGTGTTCTGGATGGCGGTGGCGAACGCGGCCATCACCTTGTCACTGGCGTAGTCGCCGCTGCTCACCAGATCCTGGTAGACCGGGAAGAAGCCGAGGCTGCTGGCGAACTCCTTGTCCTTCTGCTTGCTCAGCAGCACGGTCATGTAGTCCCAGGCCAGCGCCTGCCGCTCGCTGTCCTTCCAGATGGCGATGTCGGAGCCGCCGGCGAACGCCGGGGCGGGCTTGCCGTCCGGGCCGGGGATCGGGAACGTGCCCCACACCTTCTCGATGTCGGGGTTGTCCTTCTTCATCGCGCCGCCCTGCCAGCTACCGGCGAACGCCATGGCGGCCTTGCCGGTGGCGAACTGGGTACGGGCGTCGACCTCGTTCCACCCGGCGGCGGCCGGCGGGGCGACCTTGTGCACTGTCACCAGGTCGGTCCAGAACTTGACCGCCTTCTGCGCCTCGGGGGTGTTGTAGCCGGACTTCCAGCTGTCGCCCTCCTTGGTCGCGATCTCCCCGCCGGCACCCCAGAGGAAGGAGTAGAACGGCAGCTCGGAGTTGCCGGGCAGGGCGATGCCGTAGGTGCCCGGCTTCTTGGCCTGCACGGCCTTCGCGGCGGCGACCATCTCGTCCCAGTTGGTCGGCGTCTTCACGCCCGCCTCGGCGAACCAGTCGGTGCGGTAGTAGACGGCGCGGACGCCGGCGTACCACGGCACGCCGTACTGCTTGCCGTCGAGCTGGGCGTTCTTGACCAGGTCGGGCAGGATGTCCTTGCCCTCGGACCAGCCGTTGAACTTGTCCGAGACGTCGGCCAGGGCCTCCTGCGCGGCCCAGCCCTGGGTCTCGGTGTTGCCCAGCTCGGTGACGTCCGGGCCCTCCCCGCCGGCGAGCGCGGCCTGGAACTTCTTCGGCGCCTCGAGCCAGGGGATGTACTGCACCACGACGTCGGTCTCGGGGTGCTTCTTCTTGAACTCCGCCTCGACGCTGTCGAGGAACTTGGTCTGGGCGTCGCCGCCCTCACCCATCATCCACACAGTGAGCTTGCTGTTGTCGGCGGCCTTGTCGTCGTCGCCGGAGCCACCGCATGCGGTCAGCACCAACGCGGCCGACGCCACGATGGCGGTGACCGGAGCCAGCCGCTTCCACCTGTTCACGCCATATCTCCCTCAGGGCCGTTTGGCACTAACCTTCTCCGCCGCACCTTAGTAGGAAAATTTCCTTTACAACAGGGGGTGTTCGTGACGGAGGGCACAGGCGACCGTATCGCAGCCGGAGGCCCGGCCGACATCGATGCCGTCCGGGCAGTTCAGGGCTCACATACGCCGACGGGCGCCCGGCCGGTGAGGCCGGGCGCCCGTCGAGGCGCGTGGTGCGGGGTCAGTAGCGCGAGACGCCGCGGCGACGGCCGACGCCGGCCACCAGGGCCACGCCGATCGCGGCGAAGAGCACCTGCAGCATCAGCTCGCGCCAGTCGATACCGGCGGTCTCGGCGAAGCCGGAGGCCCGGGCCACGATCGTGCCCAGAAGCGCGGCGCCGACACCGATCAGCATGTGCAGCCAGATCGGCATGTTCTGACGGCCCGGCACGACCAGCCGGCCCAGCGCGCCGACGATCAGACCAACGACCAGCGCGGTGATGATGCCCCAAACGGTGAGCTCCATGGTCGCCCTCCTCCTTAAGATCCGGTCACACGTTTTTGTGTGTTCACTGTCGTGATCGCTAAGTTCCCGACCGCCCGGAAATCCAAACCGACTCCGATGACGAATTGTGCAGACGTACCCTGACCTGCTGCTTCTCCCCGAAACCCGGCGCGGCGGGCGGTCCCGGCACACCGACGGGGTTCAATGCCCCGAATACGCCAACGGGCGCCCGGCCGGTGAGGCCGGGCGCCCGTCGAGGCGCGTGGTGCGTCGATCAGTAACGCGAGACGCTGCGGCGGCGGCCGACGCCGGCCACCAGGGCCACAGCGATGGCGGCGAGCACGACCTGCACGGCCAGCTCGGCCCAGTCGATGCCGGCGGTCTGCGTGGCGATGCCGAGCGCGCGGGCCAGGACGGTGCCCAGCAGCGCCGCGCCGACACCGATCACCATGTGCAGCCACATCGGCATGTTCTGCCGGCCCGGCACGACCAGCCGGCCCAGCGCGCCGACGATCAGACCCACGACGAGCGCGGTGATGATGCCCCAGACGGTGAACTCCACGGTCGGTCCTCCTAAAGCGATTTCGCACGTTCTGTGCGTTTGCTGTCGTGCCCGCTAAGTGCCCGACGCATCGAAAACCGAAACCGGCGGCATCGGCCGCCGCTCCCCCGGCCGGGACGAACCCGCAGGTGGGAGCGCTGCCAGCAGCTGAAAATTTCCTGGGTACGCGAACGGCCGGCGCCCCTGCGAGGGGACGCCGGCCGGTTCGTGGGCTCTGGCGGCTACTTCTTGCCGGCGGGCTTGCCGTCGCCGGAGTCGGACGAGAGCGCCGCGATGAACGCCTCCTGAGGGACCTCCACCCGGCCCACCATCTTCATCCGCTTCTTGCCCTCCTTCTGCTTCTCCAGCAGCTTGCGCTTCCGGCTGATGTCACCGCCGTAGCACTTGGCGAGCACGTCCTTGCGGATCGCGCGGATGGTCTCCCGGGCGATCACCCGGCTGCCGATGGCCGCCTGGATCGGCACCTCGAACTGCTGGCGCGGGATCAGCGTGCGCAGCTTCGCCGCGATCGTCGTGCCGTACGTGTACGCCTTGTCCTTGTGCACGATCGCGCTGAACGCGTCGACCGGCTCGCCGTGCAGCAGGATGTCGACCTTCACCAGGTCGGACGCCTGCTCGCCGGAGGGCTCGTAGTCGAGCGAGGCGTAACCCTTGGTGCGGCTCTTGAGCTGGTCGAAGAAGTCGAAGATGATCTCGGCCAGCGGCAGCGTGTAGCGCAGCTCCACCCGGTCGGCGGAGAGGTAGTCCATGCCGAGCAGGCTGCCCCGGCGACCCTGGCACAGCTCCATCACCGCGCCGACGTAGTCGTTCGGGGTCAGCACCGTGGCCCGCACCGTCGGCTCGTACACCTCGGCGATCTTGCCGGTCGGGTACTCGCTCGGGTTGGTGACCACGATCTCCTCGCCATCCTCCTGGATGGCCCGGTAGACCACGTTCGGCGCGGTGGAGATCAGGTCGAGGTTGAACTCCCGCTCCAGCCGCTCCCGGATGATCTCCAGGTGCAGCAGGCCGAGGAAGCCGCAGCGGAAGCCGAAGCCCAGCGCGCCGGAGGTCTCCGGCTCGTACACCAGCGCGGCGTCGTTGAGCTTGAGCTTGTCCAGCGCCTCACGCAGGTTCGGGTAGTCCGAGCCGTCGATCGGGTAGAGCCCCGAGTAGACCATCGGCTTCGGGTCCTTGTAACCGCCGAGGGCCTCCTTGGCCGGGTTGTTGTTGATGGTGACGGTGTCACCGACCCGGGACTGGCGCACGTCCTTCACGCCGGTGATCAGGTAGCCCACCTCGCCGACGCCGAGCGCGTCGGCCTTGACCATCTCGGGCGAGATGACGCCGATCTCCAGCAGCTCGTGGACGGCGCCGGTGGACATCATCTTGATCCGGTCCCGGGCCGAGATCCGCCCGTCGATCACCCGGACGTACGTGACCACGCCCCGGTAGACGTCGTACACCGAGTCGAAGATCATCGCGCGGGCCGGCGACTCGGCCTCGCCGACCGGCGGCACGAACTGCCGGACGATCTCGTCCAGCAGGTAGGGCACGCCCTCGCCGGTCTTGCCGGAGACCCTGATGCAGTCCGCCGGGTCGCCGCCGATCAGGTGGGCCAGCTCCTCGGCGTACTTCTCCGGCTGGGCGGCCGGCAGGTCGATCTTGTTGAGCACCGGGATGATGTGCAGGTCGTTCTCGAGCGCCAGGTAGAGGTTTGCCAGCGTCTGCGCCTCGATGCCCTGCGCGGCGTCGACCAGCAGGATCGCGCCCTCGCAGGCGGCGAGCGAACGGGACACCTCGTAGGTGAAGTCCACGTGGCCCGGGGTGTCGATCATGTTGAGCACGGCGGTCTCACCGGCCCGGTCGCCCTCGCGGATCGTCCACGGCATCCGCACGGCCTGGCTCTTGATGGTGATGCCGCGCTCGCGCTCGATGTCCATCCGGTCCAGGTACTGGGCGCGCATCTGCCGCGGGTCGACCACACCGGTGAGCTGCAACATCCGGTCGGCCAGGGTCGACTTCCCGTGGTCGATGTGGGCGATGATGCAGAAGTTCCGGATGCGCGCCGGGTCGGTGGCACCAGGAGCGTTCGCGCCGGGATCGAGCGTCGGTGGCACAGCGGTCCGTTCTGGTCGGCTGACGTGAGCGGGCCGGCGCGCCGCCGGCCCCCTCCATGGTCCCACGTCGCCCGGGGCGCGCCCGGGCTCCCCCTTCACTCCACCGCTATTCCAGGGGTGGCCCGACTATTCCGCGGGTGGCTCGACGAAGAGTGCGGCCAGCCTCGGCAGGCGGCGGCGGGCCTCCTCCTCGTCGTCGAAGTCCCAGAAGTCGTTCAGATCGGGCACCGGGACCGGGTCACGCTCGGCCGGCAGGTCGGACGCGGTGGCCTTCCGGTACGCGTCCCACGGCACCGCCAGCATCTGCTCGCACTCGAACTCCTCGCCGCTGAGCGCGGCGGCCCGGACCTGCGGCAGCTCGGCCAGCGCGTCCGGGTCGCCGACCGCCCGCGCGAACACCGCCCGGCCCTGGGTCATCAGCCAGCCCCGGAAGTACTCGAAGCCGTCGTCCGAGGCGCCCCCGTTGATCAGGTAGGCCGCGCCCCACAGGTCGACCTTGTAGGAGGCGGCGAGCACCCGCCGCTGGTGGTGGGCGTATCCGACGATCTCCTCCGGGTCGCACTCGGCCAGCAGCGCGACCGCCCGGGCGGCGACCGCGTCGGGCTCTCCCCCGGCGCCGGCGCGGGCCTCGTCGATCAACTGCCAGAACTCGTCGGTCCTCATGGTGGGCAGTCTGGCAGAGCCCACCGACGTGCCGGTGCGACGTGCGGCGGTGCGGCGGTGCGGCGGTGCGGCGGTGCGGCGGTGCGGCGGTGCGGCGGTGCGGCGGTGCGGCGGTGCGGCAGCATGATGCGGTGCGCGCGATCTCCCTACCGCCCGTTCCGTACGGGTCGACGGCCGTACGGCCCGGCTGGGCCGACCTGCCGGCCGGGCTGCGGGACGCGCTGGCCGCCCGGATCGGCGGCCCGCCGGCGGCGGTCCGGGTGGCCGGTGGCGGGTTCACCAGCGGCTTCGCCGCCGTGCTGACCGGCCCTGCCGGGGAGAGCGTGTTCGTCAAGGCGGCGGCACTCGACGGGCAGCGGCACCTGGTCGACTGGTACGCCCACGAGGCAGCGATCCTGGCCCGGCTCCCGGCCGGCCTGCCGGTGCCCCGGCCGCGCTGGGCGCTCACCGAGTCCGGCTGGTACGCACTCGCGCTCGACGCGATCGACGGTCACACCCCCCGGCTGCCCTGGGCGCCGGCCGAGCTGGACGCCGCCCTCGCCACGTACGCCCAGGTGGCCGCCGCGCTCGCCGAACCGCCCGCGGAGCTGGCCGCGCTCCGGCTCCCCCGCCTCGCGGACCTGGCCCGCGACGACATCCTCTGGTGGGGCGAGGTGGCCGCCCGGCGCGAGCCGCTGCCCGAGCAGGCCGCCGGCGCTCCGCTGGCCGAGCTGGTCGCGCTGGAGTCGCGCCTGCCCGGGTACGCCGACGCCGCCCCCGGACTGGCCCACGGCGACCTGCGGGTGGACAACCTCCTGATCGACCCCGACGGGCGGGCCTGGCTGTGCGACTGGCCCTGGCTCTGCCACGGGCCGGCCTGGTTCGACCTGGCCGGGCTGCTGCTCACCGCGTACGCCGGCGGCCTGGACGCGGACGCCGCGTTCGCCGGCCACCCGGCGACGGCAGGTGCGCCCGCTGATGCGCTGGACGTGACGCTCGCCGCGCTGGCCGGCTACTTCCTCACCGGCGCCGCCGCCGGACCGTCCACCGCCTCCCCGCACCTGCGCGCCCACCAGCGCTGGAGCGGGGAGCAGGCGCTCGGCTGGCTGGCCGAGCGCCGGGGCTGGTCCTGGGCACGCCCCACCCCTGCCCCTTGATCCACACCAGTTCGGCGAGGTGGCGGCATCCCACGGGCCCTGACCCCACCACCTCCCCGACGTGGCGCGCCGCTCGACCAGGCTGGGCGGAGGCGTTTTGGCTCGTCCGGGGCCGACCTGGTAGCCTGGCTTTTCGCGCGGCGATGACGCATGCTCGTCGTGCGCGTAAGCAGACCAACCCGAGCTATCAAGACGAGGCTGTCGCGTGGCGAACATCAAGTCCCAGATCAAGCGCAACCGGCAGAACGAGAAGCGCCGGCTGCGTAACAAGTCGGTCAAGTCGTCGCTGAAGACCGCCATCCGGAAGTTCCACGAGGCTGCCGAGGCGGGCGACACCGAGAAGGCCACCGTGCTCATGCGTGAGGCCACCCGCAAGCTGGACAAGGCTGCCAGCAAGGGTGTCATCCACTCGAACCAGGCGGCCAACCGGAAGTCGGCGATCGCCAAGCGCGTCGCCTCGTTCTCTGCCTGACCAGCGCTACGGTGCGCGGTGCGCGGTGCGCGGTGCGCGGTGCGCGGTGCGCGGTGCGCGGTGCGCGGTGCGCGGTGCGCGGTGCGCGGTGCGCGGAGATCTTGGACGATTTCGGCCCCTCTGGGGGCCATTTCGTACCAAGATCTCGGGGTGATCTGGCCCCGGCGGTGTCTTCGGCGGTCGGTCGCTCCGGCGGGACAGCACGGGGCGTCCGGAGGGCGCGGTGCGCGGTGTCGGGCGACGAGGTGCGGGAGCTGCACCCTTGCGGGGCAAGGCACGACGCGAGGCATCCGGGAGAGCGCGGGGCGCGGTGTCGGGAGGCGCAGCGCCGGGCGTCCTCCGGAGGGCGCAACGCGGGGCGTCGGGAGCGCGCGGCGCGCGGGGCCGCTACTGCTCGTTCGGGTGGTCGAATGTCGCGCGTTGCGGGTGGTGGTAGCGGACGCCCCGGGAGTCTGTGGTCGCGCCGCCCGGCCACGCGCGGGCGCTCGGCGGCACCGCGCCGCGCGGCAGCGACCCGACGCTCGTCGCGCCGCCCGGGAGTGCGTGGGCGCTCGTGGGCACCCGGGCTCGCCCGACCACCGGCTCCATCTGGCGGCGGAAGCGGTCCCGTTCCTGCTCGGGCACCTGCGCGGCGGTGCGGACGACCATCTCGGCCACCACGTCGTTGAGCTTGACCATCGCCGCCACCGCGATCGGCAGCACCAGCACCGCCCACCAGCTCACCAGTTCGGCGAGCGCGAGCAGCACGGCCAGCGCCACCGCGCCCTCGAAGAAGAGGAAGCAGAGCACCCCACCCGGGTTGACGAAGCGCAGTCCCAGCACCCGGGCGTAGAGCGGACGGTACCGCTCCTCGTCCGTGGCCACCGTCGACCACGCTCGGGTCACCGGGCGCCGCCCTGCCGGGCCGCGGCCACAGAGAACACGGCCCGCTCCAGCGCGTACGCCCGGTCGTCGGCGCCACCCTTGACCGCCGCGTTGCACTCGGCTGCCACCCGCATCGCCTCGACCAGGCCCTCCGGCGTCCAGCCCCGGGCGCGTACCTGGGCCTTCTCGATCTTCCAGGCCGGCATGCCGAGCGTCTTGGCCAGCTGGAACGCGCTGCCCCGGCCGGCGGCGGCGACCCGGGCGACGGTCCGTACGCCGTCGGCCAGCGCATCGGCGATCGGCACCGGGTCCACGCCGACGTGCAGCGCCCACCGCAGCGCCTCCAGCGCGCCCGGCACGTCACCGACCATCGTCGCGTCGGCGACGGTGAAGCCTGTCACCTCGGCCCGTCCCCGGTAGTAGCGGGCGACAGTGTCAGCGCCGATCCGCCCGTCGGTGTCGGCGACCAGCTGCGAGCAGGCGGCGGCCAGCTCACGCATGTCGTTCCCGACGGCCGCGACCAGGGCGTCGGCCGCGTCGGGCGTGCACTTGCCGCCGATGCGGCGGATCTCGTCCCGCACGAAGGCGGCCCGCTCGCGGTCACCCTTGAGCTTCACCGCCGGCACCACAGTGGCGCCCGCCGCCCGCAGACCGTCGGCGAACGCCTTGCCCTTGGCCCCGCCCAGGTGCAGCACCACGAGCTGAACGTCCGGGTCGGGATTCTTCGCGTACGCCAGCAGCGCGGTGGACAGGTCCTTGCGGGCGTCCTGGCCGGAGCGGAGCACGAGCACCCGGCGACCGCCGAACAGCGACGGGCTGAGCATCTCGGCGATCTCGCCGACGGTGAGCGTCCCGGCCTGGTATTCCCGCACGTCCACGTCGGGGTCGACCTCGCGGGCCCGGGCGACGGCTTCGGTGACCGCTCGCGTGGCGAGCAGCTCCTCGTCGCCGAGGACGAGCACAATAGGAGGCAGGTCGGCGGGGGTCACGTCGCCCATACTCGCACGCCCTCCGACCCGGCCGGGCCTGCTCATCGGGGACTGTGACGGCGCAGCCCGCACACAGCGCAAATCCAGACATTTGACTTGATTCCCCATCTACCGCAACAAGATCCCCCTGGTTCAGCGTGGCGCTCCCGACTCGGCGCCGCGCCTCACCACCGCGAGACCGCCACCCGCCTGGACCGCCGCGACGTCCCCGTCGGTGTCGGTACGCAGCACCCGCGCACCGCCCCGGGTCAGCCGGTCCAGCAGCCCGGCGTTGGGGTGCCCGTAGTCGTTGTCGACGCCCACGCACACGAGAGCCACCGCCGGGCGTACCGCGGACAGAAACTCCGGCGCCTGGTACGCCGACCCGTGGTGGGCGACCTTCAGCACGTCGGCCCGGATCGCGGCGGCCGGCGTCGTTTCCAGCATCGCCCGCTGCTCCTCCGTCTCGGCGTCACCGGTGAGCAGGATCCGTACCCCGCCCACGGTGGCAGCCAGAACCAGCGAGTTGTTGTTCGGATCCGACCGGCTGCCCCGCAGCGGGTACGGCGGCCCGACCGCGACCAGGTCCACCGCGCCCGCCCGCCACCGCCAGCCCGCCTGCACCGCAGCGAGCGACGTACCGGCCCGGCGGGCTGCCTCGCGTACCTGGGCAGCGCCGTAGGGTGGCTCGGACCAGGACGGACCCACCACCGCGCCCACCCGCCGGCCCCGGAACACCCCGGCCACGCCGCCGACGTGGTCGACGTGGAAGTGGCTGACCACCAGCAACGGCACCTCGCGTACGCGCAGGCGGCGCAGGCAGGCGTCCACGCCGGACGGGTCCGGGCCGGCGTCCACCACCACGGCCCGGCCGGCGGCGACCGGCAGCACCACCGCGTCCCCCTGCCCCACCGCGCACGCCACCACCACCCAGCCGCGCGGCGGCCAGCCCGAGGCGAGCAGCCGCACCGGCACCGCGCCGAGCACCACCGCCACCACGACGACAGCGATCAGCCGCCGCGCCCGGCGTCGCCGGAAGGCGAGCAGCAGCGCCACGCTCACCGCCGCCAGCAGCAGGGCCCCTGCCACCCCACCCGCCCACGGTAGGTTCCCGGCCGGCAGGTCCGCGCCGTACGCGGCCACCGCCACCAGCCAGCGCGCCGGCCAGCTCGCCAGCCAGGCGAGGAACTCCGCGCCGCCCGGCCACAGCGGCGACAGCACCGCCGCCAGCACGCCGAGTACGGTGGCCGGCGCGACGGCCGGCACCGCGAGCAGGTTCGCCGGTACCGCCACCAGGCTCACCGTCGCGGACAGTCCGGCGATCACCGGGCCGCAGGCCAGTTGCGCGGCGGCCGGCACCGCGAGCGCCTCGGCGAGCCCGGCCGGCACGCCCCGGCGCCGCAACGCGTCCCGCCATCCCGGCGCGAGCAGCAGCAGTCCCCCGGTGGCGCAGACCGACAACGCGAAACCCGGGTCGCCCGCGAGGTCCGGGTCGTACAGGACCAGCCCGGTGACAGCGGTGGCGAGCGCAGGCAGCGCCGACCGGGACCGCCCGGCGGCGAGCGCGGCGAGCCCGATCGCGCCCATCGCGGCGGCACGCACCACGCTCGGCGAGGGCCGCACCAGGATGACGAACCCGACGAGCGCGAGGACGCAGAGCACGGCGGCGGTACGCGGACCGGCGCGCGCCCAGCGGGCCAGCAGCAGCACCGCTCCGACGACGATCGCCACGTTGGAGCCGGACACCGCGTTGAGATGCGTCATCCCGGTGGCCCGGAAGTCCTCCTCCACCTCCGGCAGCAGCCGGCTGGTGTCGCCCACCACCAGACCCGGCAGCAGCCCGCCCGGCGCATCGGGCAGCGGCTCGCAGGCCCGTTGCAGCCCGGCCCGCAGTACCCCTGCCGCTCGTTGCGGCCACGACGCGTCGCCGCGCAGCGTGGGCGGGTCGGCGGTGGAGAGCACGGCGGCAGTCAGGTCGCCGCCGCGCGGGGCGGCCAGCCTCCCCCGACTGGTGACCCGTTGCCCCGGCAGCAGTGGACGCCAGGCCGGGTCGGTGGCCAGCACCAGGGCGCGTACGGGGCCGGTGACCCGGACGCCGTCGGGTCCGGTGAGCCGGATCAGATCCACTCGGACCAGCAGCATCGGCGGCCGGCCGGGCGCGCCGCGTACCGGGCGGGGATCGTCGCGCAGCACCAGCTCGGCGGTGACCGGGGCACTGTCGGTGACGAGCGCGCGGATCGGGGCGGCGTCGCGGACCGCGACCCGCGCGCCGGTGGCCGCCGCGCCGCAGAGCACACCGAGCAGTACGGCGGCCGCGATCCAGCCGTAGCGGCGGGCAGTCGCGCTCGGCCGGCCCAGCACGCCGCCCAGGTGCAGGCCCGTGAGCAGAGCCAGCGCGGCGGCGACAGCGGCCACCCACACGGTCGACCGGACACTCAGGTGCAGCCCGGCCAGCGCGGCGAGCCACGCAGCCACCGCCAGTCCGGCCAGCCGCAGGTCGGGCACGTCGCGGTCCGGCGCCTTACCATCGGTGGTGCCGGAGGCTGCGGAAACGCCCCGGCCACGCTCACCACCCTCCGCAGCGCCGGGCAACACCCGCTCCGCGCCGATCGCCGCAGCACCCACTCGATTCGGGACGTTCTCACCGGCGAGGCCGGGGCGATCCGGCGCCCGGCGCGGTCCGCGACGGGCGGTCACACCGTCACCAGTTCCTTGAGCTGCTCGTACCGGGCGTCGCCGATGCCGTCGACCTGCCGCAGGTCGGACACGGACCGGAACCCGCCGTTGCGGTCCCGGTGGTCGAGGATCCGCTGGGCGAGCACCGGGCCGACGCCCGGTAGCGCGTCGAGCTGGGCCAGCGTCGCGGTGTTGAGGTTGACCAGGCCGGCGGGCGCCGCCGAGCCGCCCGGCGCACCGCCGCCCGCCGCCGGGCCGCGTACGGCCTGCCCGGGTGGGGCGGTGACGCCGACCAGGATCAGCTCCCCGTCCGTGACCTTGCGGGCGGGATTGAGCAGCGCCACGTCGACGCCGGGCAGCGCACCGCCCGCCGCCTCGATCGCGTCGGCCACCCGCGCGCCGGCCGGCAGGCGGACGAGGCCGGGGCGCCGGACCTTGCCGGCCAGCGCGACGACCACCTGACCGGGTGAGCCCGCCGACATCGGCGCTCCGGGAACCGCGCCGGTCGTGGCACTCACCGGCGCCTCGGAGGAGGCCGCGACCGGCTGGACGGGCTCGGCGCTGGGACGCGCGCGCCACGCCCAGACGGCAGCCGCCACGACCACCACTGCGGCCACCGCCGCGAGCGCGCGTACGCCCCGGCGGCCGGGATCGAACGCCCCGGGGCCGGGCAGCCGCGACGCGAGCCCACGCTCGGTTGCCGGAGCGTCGCCTATGCCGTCGGCGTCCGGATCGGCGGAGGCCGGCTCCGTCCCGAACGAATGCTCCCGCCCGCTGTCGTGCTCTGGAAATCCGGGGCGCAGGCCGGGAACCGGCTCGATCTCGTCCGTAGCAGGCCCGGGCCGAGCTCGGAGATCGGGCCAGGGGGCGCCGAGGGCGGGCCCGGCGCCGGCACCGGCCCCGAAGACCGGCCCGGCTTCCCCGAGACCGGACACGCGACCGGGCCCGGAGACGCGGCCGAGACCGGACACGCTGCCGGGCCCGGACACGGTACCGGGCCCGGACAGGGACGGCCCCGGCCGTCGCGAGGACCGCTCCGCTCTACCCGCCTCGCCCAAGCTGTCGGCGGGGATCGGCGGAACAGCAGCGGCATCCGTGAACCCGAACAGCCGGGCGAGCCGCCGCCGTACCGTCGTCTCCTCGTCGTCTGGCACGGCTCGGGACGCTACGGCGACGGCTCGCCCCGCATCGGCCGGTGAGTCCTCGCCTGTGGACAGCACGGGCACTGTGGACAGGCACCCGATCAAGCCCCGACTCTGCTAGGTGTGCCCGGGTGACGGATCGCCGGCAGCGGGCATGGTCACGTCAGCGTGCCTCCGGGTCCAGCCCGAGCACCGCCCGTCCCCCGTCGACCGGCACCGTCGCGCCGTTGACGAACGAGGCGCGGTCGGAGAGCAGGAACGCGACCACCTCGGCCACCTCGTCGGTACGCCCGATCCGGCCGGCCGGATGCAGCCGGGCCATCTCCGCGTCGACGTGCGCCGCCTCCTCCGGGTCGAGCCCGGCGAGGTAGGCGGCGTGCCGTTCGGTGTGGATGGAGCCGAGCGCGACCGCGTTGGCGCGGATTCCGCGGGGACCGTAGTCGACGGCGAGCGCCCGGGTCAGCCCCTCCAGCGCGGCCTTCGCGGTGGCGTACGGCAGGGCGCCCGGCACCGCCCGGCGGGCCTGGTGGGAGGAGACGTTGACGATCGCGCCGCCGGTCCCGGCCGCAAGGAACCGGCGTACGGCGGTGGCGGCCCCGGCCACGGCGGGGCGCAGGTTGAGCGCGATCAGGTCGACGACCTCGCCCGCGGGCGCGCGGTGCAGGTCGGCGTCGCGGAAGACGGCGGCGTTGTTGACCCAGCCGGCCAGCGGCGCGTACGCCTCGGCGCGGTCGGCGGCCCGGCCGGTGACCGTCTCGTCGCCGGCGTCCCCGGTCACGGCGTGCAGCCGGTCGGCGAGCGGATGCCGGACCAGCCAGTCCAGCGCGCCGGTATCCCGCTCGAGCACGACCACTGTGCCACCGTCGGCGGCCAGCCGTTCGACGACGGCCCGCCCGACGCCGCGCCCGCCGCCGGTGACGACGTACGACAGGGGGCTCATCCGGCCACCCTAGGGCGTGCGGCGGTGAACCACCACGCAGGCCAGCCCGGGTCCGGCGTGGGCGGCGACGACGGCTCCGGCCTCGGTGACGTACGTGTCGCGCAGGCGGTCGCCCAGCCGCTCGGTCAGCGCCGCCAGCAACTGCTCGGCCCGCTGCGGCGCGGCGAGGTGGTGCACCGCGATGTCCACAGGGGCGTCCCCTGCCGCCTCGACTGCGAGGTCGACCAGGCGTGCCACGCCCCGGCTGGCGGTACGGACCTTGTCCTTGACCACGATCGCGCCGTCCGGCATGTGCATGATCGGCTTGACCGAGAGGGCGGTGCCGAGCAGTGCCTCGGCCGCGTTGATCCGGCCGCCCCGGCGCAGGAACTCCAGCGTGTCGACGTAGAAGTAGATGGTGGTCCGGGCGACCGCGTCCAGCGCCGCGTCGCGTACCCCGGTCAGGTCGGCGCCCCGCGCGGCGGCCGCGGCGGCGGCGAGCGCCGGGAAGCCGAGGCCCATGCCTGTGGATCGGCTGTCCACGACTGTGACGCGGTCGTTGCCGACCTCGGCGGCGGCCAGCCGGGCGGCTTCGACGGTGCCGGACAGTTCGGCGGACAGGTGCACCGACACCACGCCGTCGGCGCCCTCGGCGAGCAGCGCGCGGTAGACCTGCGCGAACTGTTCGGGCGCGGGCCGGGACGTGCTCACCGAGACCCGCCGGCCGCTCAGCGCGCGGGTGGCGTCGGCCGGGGAGGTCTCGACGCCCTCCAGCCCTTCCGCGCCGTTGAGGACGACTGTGAGCGGGACGACTGTGAGCCCGCGTGCGCGGACCAGGTCGGGGGGCAGGTAGGCGGTGGAGTCGGTGACGACCGCGACGGGCATGACCGGCACGCTAGCCGATGGTGCTGTGACGTGCCGGGGCCGGAGGTGTCAGACCGCGTCGGTGAGCGCCGGCTGGGTGATCAGGCCGACGTTGTGTGCGCGCAGGTGCCAGCCCCGGACGTCGTCGTGGCGCAGCTCGGTCCAGTGGCAGTTCGCCAGCGAGCCGAGGCTGCGCAGCACCGTGTGGTCCCAGCCGAGCAGGTGCCCGACGCCCTGCCGGGCGCCGCCGCCGTGGGTGGTCACCACGACGGTGCCGCCGGTGGCGAGGTCGGCCGCGTCCTGGAACCCGGCGCCGAGCCGGGCGCCCAGGTCGCCCAGGGGCTCGATGCCGGCGCCGGGGTCGGGGTCGCCGGCCCGCCAGCGGGCGTACTCGTCGGGGAACCGCTCGGCCACCTCGGTCAGGGTGAGGCCCTGCCACTGGCCGAAGTGCCGTTCGCGCAGCCGGGCGTCGGAGCGGACCGGCAGCCCGGTCAGCGCCGCGAGCGCGGCGGCGGTGTCGGCGGCCCGGCGCAGGTCGCTGGCGACGATCGCGTCCGGGCGCAGCGCGGCCAGCACCGGCGCCGCGGCGCGGGCCTGCTCCCGGCCGAGGTCGTTGAGCGGCACGTCGGTCTGACCCTGGACCCGGCTCGCGGCGTTCCAGTCGGTGTTGCCGTGCCGCCAGATGATCAGGCGGATCATTCCGCGGTGGCGGTGCCGGCGGCCGAGTCGGCCAGGTCGCGATCGGTGAACGGGATCTGCGGGCAGTCCTTCCAGAGCCGGTCGAGCGCGTAGAACTCGCGCTCCTCGGTGTGCTGGACGTGGACCACGATGTCGACGTAGTCGAGCAGCACCCAGCGGCCACCCCGCTCGCCCTCGCGGCGCACCGGCTTGGCCTTCTCCGGCAGCTCCAGCAGGCGCTCCTCGATGGCGTCGACGATGGCGAGCACCTGACGCTCGTTCGGAGCGGCGGCCAGCAGGAACGCGTCGGTGATCGCGAGCTGGTCGCCCACGTCGATGATGACGATGTCCTGTGCCTTCTTGTCGGCCGCGGCCTGGGCGGCGGCCATCGCCAGCTCGTGCGCGCGTTCGGAAACTGTCACCGTTCTCCTTCGATCAACCATGCGACCCTCCAAGCCTCTCACACCCGGCGGTGCGGCGACTTGTCAGTTCTGGTCGATTTCAGGCATGAACCGGGATGCAAGGGGGCGAATCATCGCTGGTAGAGGCGCCGTTTCGCGATGTACTGCACCACACCGTCGGGCACCAGGTACCACACCGGCTCCCCGCGGGCGACGCGCGCGCGGCAGTCGGTCGAGGAGATGGCCATCGCGGGCACCTGCACCAGGCTCACCGAGTCGGCGGGGAGGTGCTTGTCGGTGAGTTCGAAGCCGGGCCGGGTCACGCCGATGAAGTGGGCCAGTTCGAGCGCCTCGTCCAGGTCCTTCCAGGAGAGGATGCGCTCCAGGGCGTCCGCGCCGGTGATGAAGAACAGCTGCGCCTTCGGGCCGTACTCGGCGTGCAGGTCGCGCAGCGTGTCGACGGTGTAGGTGGGACCGCCCCGGTCGATGTCGACCCGGCTCACCTGGAAACGCGGGTTGGAGGCGGTGGCGATCACCGTCATGAGGTAGCGGTCCTCGGCCGGGGTGACCGCTTCCTCCGCCTTCTGCCACGGTTGCCCGGTCGGCACGAAGACGACCTCGTCCAGGCCGAACCGGTCGGCCACCTCGCTCGCCGCCACCAGGTGCCCGTGGTGGATCGGGTCGAACGTGCCGCCCATGATGCCGACCCGCCGGATGTCTTCCTCCACCCAGCGATCGTAGGCCGCGCGCCGGACGGGCCCGGGCGGGGTCGGCCACGCCGGGCGGATCAGCCCGCCCGGCGTGCCCCGGTCAGGCCGACGCGGCGGCCACAGCCGTCCGGGCCACGAGCGCCCGGCGCATGTCGTCGTCCAGGTCGGTCACCCATCGCCGCAGGCCGGGCGTGAGGTCGTCGCGGGCCAGCAGCGCCGCGGCCATCTCCCGGGTGGGTTGCGACACGGCGTAGCGGGGGTACGCGGCCACCGTGACCGCGTCGGCCACCCACGCGGTACGCAGACGCGCCGCCGCCGGCATGTCGGTGAAGTAGCGCTCCACGTACCCGGCGGTCAGCTCGGCCTGCTCGGGCTGCCAGAAGCCCTCGGCGGTCGCCTCGACGAGCCGGTTGGACAGCTCGGTGCTGCGGGTGACGATCTCCCAGGCGGCCCGTTTCGCGTCGGCGTCGGGCAGCGCGGCCCGGCACGCGGCGGCCTGCTCGGCGCCGGTGGCGCTGCGGTCGCCGTCCGCCTCGGCGTCGATCTCCGGCGCACCGGCGGCACCGAGCACCACGAGCCGGCGCAGCACCGCCCAGCGCAGGTCGGCGTCGACCGCGAGCCCCGGCGGCACGTCCTTGCCGGCGAGCCAGCCGGTCAGCATGGCCGTGTCGGTGGTGGCGCCGATCAGACCTCGCACCGCCGCCAGTTGCAGGGAGCCGCCAGCGGGCGCCGAGTCGAGCAGCGCCCCGCAGGCGGTCGCCACCCGCAGCAGCGCCGCGTCCCGGGCGAGCGGGCCGAGGTAGCGGTCGATCAGCCGGCGGCTGAGCAGCAGCACGTCCTCGACGATCGTCACCTCGGTCTCGGCGGGCAGCGCCGCCGCGATCAGCCCGGCGAGCGCGCCGGCCGGCCGTTCCCCGTCGGTGACCGCGTCCAGCGTCTCGGCCCAGAGCAGCGCCCGGGCCAGCGAATCGTCGAGCCCCGGCAGCAGCAGCGGCACCGCGTCCGCCGAGGCCGGGTCGAGGCGGATCTTGGCGAACGTCAGGTCACCGGCGTTCGGCAGCACGAGCCCGGTGGCGGGCCGCCCGACCAGCTCCGGCAGCGGCGTGCGACCGCCGTCGGCGTCGGGGTCGAGGTCGACCTCGAAACGGTACGCCGGGCCGTCGGCGGTGTGGTGGGCCACCCCGATGCGGTGCGGCCGCTGCACCGGGTGGCTCGCCGGGGCGGTCTGCACGATCGCCACCTCGGTCCACCGCCCGTCGGCGTCCACAGCGGTGTCGACCCGCAGCGTGTTCACCTGCGCGCGGCGCAGCCAGCGTTCCGCCCAGCCGTCCAGGTCGCGGCCGCTCGCCGTACCCAGGGCGGCCAGCAGGTCGGCGAGCGTGGCGTTGCCGAACCGGTGCGCCGCGAAGTGGGCGTTCAGCCCGGCCAGGAACGCCTCGTCACCGAGCCAGGCGACGAGCTGGCGCAGCACGCTGGCGCCCTTGGCGTACGAGATGCCGTCGAAGTTGAGCAGCGCCTGCGCGGCGTCGGCCACCTCCTCCGGTGCCACCGGGTGGGTGGAGGGACGCTGGTCGGCGGTGTAGCCCCACGCCTTGCGGCGGCTCGCGAACGTGGTCCACGCCCGGTCGAACCGGGTCGCCTCGGCGGTGACCCGGGTGCCCAGGTATTCGGCGAAGGACTCGTTGAGCCACAGGTCGTCCCACCAGCTCATGGTGACCAGGTCGCCGAACCACATGTGCGCCATCTCGTGGGCGATGGTGGTGGCGCGCAGCTCCCGCTGGGTGTCCGTGACGGCGGAGCGGAAGACGTAGTCGTCGCGGATCGTGACCAGGCCCGGGTTCTCCATCGCGCCGGCGTTGAACTCGGGCACGAACGCCTGGTCGTACTTGCCGAACGGGTAGCGCTCGGCGAACAGCTCGTGGAAGCGGTCGAAGCACTGCCGGGTGACGGTGAAGATCTCCTCGGCGTCGGCGTCCAGGTGGGCCGCGAGCGAACGCCGGCAGTAGAGGCCGAGCGGGATGCCGTCGTGCTCGGCGCGCAGCACGTGCCAGGGCCCGGCGATCAGCGAGACGAAGTAGGTGGCCAGCGGCTCGGTGGTGGCGAACTCCCAGCGCCCGGGCGCGGGGCGGTCGGCGAGCGGCCCGTTGGCGGCGACAGTCCACTCCGGCGGCGCGGTGACCGTCAGCGTCACCGGCGCCTTCAGGTCGGGCTGGTCGAACGCGGCGAAGATGCGCGGCCCGTCGTCCAGGAAGGACATCGCGTAGAGGTAGGTCTCGCCGTCGGCCGGGTCGACGAAACGGTGCAGCCCTTCGCCCGTGTTGGAGTAGGCCATCTCGGCCTCGACTGTGAGCGTGTTCGTCGCGGCCAGGCCGGTCAGCGGCAGCCGGTCGCCGGCCAGCAGGGCCGGGTCGATGGCGCGGCCGTTGAGGCGGGCGGCGAGGAGTCGGCGCGGCTTGACGTCGACGAAGGTCTCGGCTCCGGGGGTGGCCCGGAACCGGATGGTGACGGCGGAGCGGAACCGCTCGGCGTCGCCGGTCAGATCGAGGTCCACATCGTAGGACTCGACGGTGATCGACGCGCGGCGCGCGGTCGCCTCTGCACGGGTGAGGCTCGGCATCCGCTTATCCTGCCCGATGAGGTCCGCTCGGGCCGTCTCGTTACGCATGGCGATGGAGGAACAGCGATGGGTCAGCACCCCAAGGGCGATTTCGACCTCTCCCGGGCGGTTTGGCAGCGGGCTGAGGGCGACACCTCCGAGGGAGCGGTCGAAGTGGCCTTCGTCGACGACCTGATCGGTATGCGCAACTCCGCCGAGCCGGACGGGCCGGTGCTGGTCTTCACGCAGGCCGAGTGGGACGCGTTCGTCGCGGGCGCCCAGGACGGCGAGTTCGACCTGGACTGAGCGCGCCTCAGTCACCGTCGCCCCAGCCGAGCCCGCCCGGGCCGGGCGCGTGGTGGAAGCCGGGGTGACCGGCCACGTCGGCGCAGCGCTCGCCGTCGGGCCCGGCGGCGTCGCAGAACAGCCGCTCGGCGCGGTGCCAGGCGTCCGCCGGGGACAGCGCCGCCGCGCCGAGCGCCAGCTCCGGGCGGAGCAGGCCGAGTGCTTCGGCGTACGCCACGGCGTGCTCCCGCGCGACGGCGGGATCGGCGGCGGCGAAGCCCAGGTGCACGGTGAAGTAACGCGGCGGGCGGCCGGCGGCGCGCCGGGGCGTGCCGATCAGCGGCCCGTCGCGGCCGTCGCCGCGCAGCCGGGCCGGTGCCTCGCGGTGCCGTCGTGCCGCCCTGTCGTCACGCATCGGTGCCCTCCCCCGTGGTCGGTGACGCCCGCCGGACGTCGCGGCGGCGGGCGGCGGGCCGGTCGCCGCCGGTCCGCGAACCCGAGCCAACCAGCTTTTCCGTGCCCGGGGAGGGGCCAGCACCGGCTCGCGTGGCCGGCCCCTCCCCCACGGGGCCGGAGCTGCTGGAATGGAGGGTTCGGCCGCGCCGACCCGGGTAGGTAGGCAGCGCCGCCGAACCGCGTCAGGAGCAGCCGAGATGAGCACCATGCCGAGCGACCGGAGCCCGGACAGCACGCTGGCGTTCCTCCGGGAGGGCTACCGCTTCGTCGGCGACCGCTGCGACCGCCTCGGCACCGACGTCTTCCAGACCCGGCTGCTGCTGGAGCCGACGATCTGCCTGCGCGGCCGGGAGGCCGCCGAGCTGTTCTACGACGAGGAGCGGTTCGTCCGGCGCGGCGCCATGCCGATGCGCGGGCAGCGCACGCTCACCGGCGTCGGCGGCGTGCAGGGCCTCGACGGGCAGGCCCACCTGGTCCGCAAGGCGATGTTCATGTCGATCATGACGCCGGCCGCGATCCGCCGCCTCGGGGAGATCTTCGACGAGCAGTGGCGGGCCCGGATCCGCGACTGGGCCGAGGGCGGCCCGGTGGTGCTCTACGACGAGGTGGGAAAGATCCTGACCCGTACGGTCTGGGCCTGGGCCGGGGTGCCGCTGGCCGAGGCCGACGTGCCGCGCCGCACCGCCGAGATGCACGCGATGATCGAGGCGCCGGCCGCGCTTGGCCCCCGGCACTGGCGCGGACGGCTCGGCCGCCGGCACGCGCAACGCTGGGCCGGCGAGCTGATCGAGCGGGTGCGCGCGGGCGCGGTGCCCGCACCGGAGGGCACCGCGCTGGCGGTGGTGGCCGGGCACCGGGACGAACGAGGGCTGCCGCTGCCGCGCCGGATCGCCGCCGTGGAGCTGCTGAACGTGCTGCGCCCCACCGTCGCCGTGGACCGGTACGTGGTCTTCGCCGCGCTGGCGCTGCACGACCACCCGCACTGGCGGGACCGGCTACCAGGTGACGACGCCGCGACCGAGCAGTTCGTGCAGGAGGTACGCCGCTACTACCCGTTCTTCCCGGTCGCCGCAGCCCGGGTCCGCCGCTCGTTCCAGTGGCGGGGGTACGCGTTCCCGCAGGGCCGGCGGGTGCTGCTCGACCTGTACGGCACGAACCACCACCCCGGCGTGTGGCCCGAGCCGGAACGGTTCCGCCCGGAGCGTTTCGCCGGCTGGCGCGACGACCCGTTCGGCCTGGTCCCGCAGGGCGGCGGCGACCACTTCACCGGCCACCGCTGCGCCGGTGAGTGGATCACGATCGAGCTGATGAAGCGGGCGGTGACGAACCTGACCGGCGCGATGAGCTACCGCGTACCGCCGCAGGACCTGGCGCTCGACCTCGGCTCCATGCCGGCGTTGCCGCCCGCCGGGCTGGTGCTCGACGGGGTACGCCCGGCCGACGGCGCACGCCCGGCCGGTGGGGTACGCCCACCGCGCTGAACCGGGCCGAGCCGGGGTCGATCTCGCCGGCCGCGATATCCGGCTGCGCTACCCGACACAGCCCGCCCGAAACGGTTTCAGCAGCCGCATTCCGGGCAAGTCGCGTCACCCGGCACGAGGGGAGACGACATGACCCGACCGACCGCCGCGCCGCCACGCGACGAGGGCGCCGCGTCCGCGCCGGTCCGGCTGCCGATGGCGTACGTCCTGCCGCTGCGCGCCCACGACGACGGCGGCCTGGACGAGCTGACCGGGTACCTGCGCGAGCTGAGCCGGTGGGTCGACGTGGTGGTGGTCGACGGATCGGCGCCGGAGCTGTTCGCCCGGCACGCCGAAGCCTGGCGCGGGCTGGTCCGGCACGTACCGCCGGACCCGGCGCTGCGCGGGCGCAACGGCAAGGTGCTCGGCGTGCTCACCGGCGTCGCGCTGGCCCGGCACGAGCACGTGGTGATCGCCGACGACGACGTCCGGTACGACCGGGCGGCCCTGTGCGCGGTGCACCAGCTGCTGGACGGGGTGGACCTGGTCCGGCCGCAGAACCACTTCGACCCGCTGCCCTGGCACGCCTGGTGGGACACCGGCCGGACGCTGCTGGCCCGCGTGTTCGGCGGGGACTGGCCGGGCACGCTCGGGGTGCGGCGGAGCACGTTCCTGGCGATGGGCGGCTACGACCCCGACGTGCTCTTCGAGAACCTGGAGCTGGTCCGCACCGTGCGCGCGTACGGCGGCAGCACCGCCACCCCGGCGTGGCTGTACGTGCGGCGGCTACCGCCCGCCGCCGCGCACTTCCTCGGGCAGCGCGTCCGCCAGGCGTACGACGAGACGGCCCGGCCGGTGTGGCTGCTCGCCGCGCTGGCGGTGCTGCCGGCGACGGCGGTCGCGCTCGCCACCCGCCGGCCCGGGCTGCTGCTGCGCGCCGGGCTGGCGACGGTGGCCGTGGCGGAGCTGGGCCGGCGACGGGCCGGCGGCGCCCGGGTCTTCCCGGCGCACACCAGCCTGGCGGCTCCCGCCTGGGTGCTGGAACGCGGCCTGTGCGCGTGGCTGGCGGTGGGCCGGCGGCTGCGCGGCGGGGTGCCCTACGCGGGCGCCCGGATGCGGACGGCGGCCCACCCCACACGTGTCCTGCGCCGGCGGATGACGCGGCGCCGCCCCGACGATCTGGTGCTCTGGGTGGAGACCGGGGCGCTGCCCCCACCGTTGCGCGCCGAGGTGTAAGGAAGGGCCCCTTCTTATCGCCTGGCGATAAGAAGGGGCCCTTCCTTACCGAGGGCGCGGACCTTCAGGACCGCACCTGCTCGGCGCTGTGCCGGACGTCGTGGGCGGCGGCGCGGCCGTCGTCCTTGACGGTGTGCGCGGCGTCCTGCGCGGTGGCCTTCACCGACTCGGCGGCGTGCTGCGCCGGCTCGCGCAGCTCCTCCTTCAGCTCACCGGCGACCTCGCCCAGCTTCTCCTTCACCACCCCGCCGTGCTCGGCGGCCTTCTCCTTGACCTGCGCGGCGACCTGCTGCTCGCGGCGAGTGGCCGGGATCAGCGAGGAGACCAGCATGCCGACGCCGAAGGCGATCACGCCGGCGGCGATCGGGTTGCCCTCGGACTTGCGCCGCACCACCTGCGGCGCACGGTGGGCGGCGTCGCTCACCGTGGCGGCGGCGGACTGCGCCTTGTCGCCCACGGAGGAGGCCATTGAGGAGGCGTGGTCGCCCACCGAGTGGGCGGCGTGGCCGGTGCTGTGGCCGAGGTCCGAAGCGGTTCCCATCACCTTGTCCTTCACGTTCGTCAGCGCGCTGCGCACACGCTGCTTGCGGTCGTCGACGATGCGGCTCGGGCTGACCTTGTACGCCAGGGCGTCCACGTCCGAGCTGAGGTTGTTGCGGGTGGCTTCGATCTCGCGGCGGATCTGCTCGGGATCGGTGCTCATCGGATGACTCCCTCCGGGTGCGGCTTGAGCGCGTCGGGGATGCGCTGCACGCTGTCGTTTGTCTGCTTCAGGCCGCGGATCCGCTCGGCGTTCTTCTTGCCCATCGAGTACAGGACCGCCGCGACAGCGGCCCAGATGACGGCCACGATCAGCGCGGCCAGCCCGGAGTCCATGACGTTGTCGAGGAACTGCCAGATCGCGATCGAGACGAAGAGCGCCACCATGTAGCCGCCGAAGCCGGCGCCGCCGAACAGTCCGGCGGCCTTGCCCGCCTTCTTGCCCTCCTGGCGGATCTCCGCCTTGGCCAGCTCGACCTCCTGGCGCATCAGCGTGGACAGGTCGGTGGTGACCTGGCGCATCAGGTCGCCGAGCGAGCTGCCGCGCACCTCGTCGGCGTGAGGCGGGGCACCAGCCGCCTGATAGCCGGGGTCCTGCGTGGGTACGGTCATGCCGTCGCCTCCCTTCTGCCGGTGCGGCCGGTCACGGGCGGGGAGCGCCGGTCGACGGGACACCCGGCAGCGGGTCGGTGCGCTCCGGCGGCGGCAGCGGCTGACCGGTGCCACCCGCCGGGTCGGCCCAGGTGTTCGGGGCGCCGCCGGCCGGGTAGGTCGCGCCCGGCGCGGAGTAGCCCGGGTCCGGCTCGGCGTAGCTGCCCGGCGTCGGGTCGAGGTAGCCGCCCGGCGGCACCTGGTCCGGCACCTCACG
Organism: Micromonospora globosa; assembly: GCF_000717585.1. Lineage (NCBI taxonomy): Bacteria > Bacillati > Actinomycetota > Actinomycetes > Micromonosporales > Micromonosporaceae > Micromonospora > Micromonospora globosa. The sequence continues at coordinate 9,203 of NZ_JNZR01000039.1, read as the reverse complement.
CGCGGTCGGGATGACGGCGGTGCGGTCCGGGTCGTACGCCGGCCGCGCCGTGCTGTCGTCGCCGATCGCGGCGATGTTGCGGGTGAGCCGACCGGCGACCACGCCGAGCAGCGCCGCACCGACGAGGAACGTGCCGGGGTTGCGGCGGGCGTAGGTCTTCACCTCGTTGAGCAGGTCGCCCGGCTCGCGCTGCTCCAGCCAGCCGGCCACGCCGTGCACGCGCTCGGCCGCCTGGTGGGCCAGCTCGGTGACCGGCCCGGAGCCGCCACCCTGCTGCGCCATGGTGCGCATCTCGTCGGCGAGCGACCGCAGTCCGCTGGCGGCGCGCTGCTGCTGCTGACCGGCCTGCGCGGTGACCTGGCTGCGGGTCTCGCCGTAGAGGTCGCGGGCCTGCCGCTTGGCCTCGCCCACCACCTCCCGGCCCTGCTCCTTGGCGGTCTGCGCGACGGCGCCGCCCGCGTTCGCGGCGTCGGAGCCGACCTGGCGGGCCTGGTCACGCACACCGCCACCACCGTTCGTCGACTGGTACGTGGCCGAACTGGGGGAAAGATCCTGAGTCATGGTGTCCCTTCCGCTCGTACTTCCCAGCGGGTGTCTTCGGGGGGTACGCGGATTTGTTTCCGCGTGACAAGTGCCCTACCCCAGGTCGGTGGCTCCATGCCTGATTCGTGAATTCTCTGCGGGACCGGCCCGCCCCGGTCAGACAATGAGGTGCCTGCCCGCCCGGGGCGGCGGCGAGTTCCACGGGGGTGACAGGGATGGCACGTGACGTGCGCGAACACGCGTCCGCCCGGCCTGCGGTGCAGAAGGTAGCCCTCGCGGCGGCGGCTCTCTTCGCGCTGATCGGCGTGCTCGGCTTCGTGCCCGGCATCACCACGCACTACGGCGAGATGACGTTCGCCGGGCACCACTCCGAGGCGAAGCTGCTCGGGGTGTTCCAGGTCTCGGTGCTGCACAACCTGGTGCACCTGCTGTTCGGCCTGGTCGGTCTGGTGATGGCCCGGCGGCTGGCCGGGGCACGGGTGTTCCTGGCCGGTGGCGGCGCGCTCTACCTGGTGCTGTGGCTGTACGGCTTCGCCATCGACCGGGACACGTCGGTCAACTTCGTACCGGTGAACGACGCCGACAACTGGCTGCACCTGGTCCTCGGCTTCGGCATGCTCGCCGCCGGCCTGCTGCTGAACAACAACCTCGGCACCGGCACTCGGGTGGAGGCCCCCTTCGACCGCCCCTGACCAGGCGCGACACGCCGGTGCGGCGTTTGCCCCGGCCCGACGCCGGGCAGGAGGGCAACCGCGAGCGGGTCGAGGAGGTCCGGCGATGCCACGGTGGTTGCGCGACAACATGCTCTCGGTCGCCATGCTCGGCGCGTTCCTGGTCTTCCTGCTGCTCCAGAGCGTGTTCGGCTGGCAGGTGCACAACGAGGAGCTGAGCCGGTACGGCGCCGAGCCGCTGAGCTGGTGGGCCTATCTCGGCACCGGGCACTTCGCCGAGGCGGTGTTCGAGAACTGGGAGTCGGAGTTCCTCCAGATGGGCGGCTACGTGCTGCTCACCGCGTACCTGGTGCAGAAGGGCTCGGCCGAGTCGAAGCCGGAGGACCAGACGGACCGGCCGGAGGACAACCGCGACCACGCCCGCCCCGATTCGCCCTGGCCGGTACGCGCCGGCGGGCTGCCGCTCGTGGTCTACCGCAACAGCCTCGCCGTCGCACTGCTGATGATCTTCGGCGGCGCGTTCCTGGGGCACCTGTTCGGCGGTGTGGCCGCCTACAACCAGGAGCAGGCGCTGGAGAGCGGCGCCGCCCCGATCAGCGCGTGGCAGTTCCTCGGCACCAGCGACTTCTGGTTCCAGTCGATGCAGAACTGGCAGAGCGAGTTCCTCGCCGTGGGCGTGCTGATCCTGCTCAGCATCGTGCTGCGCCAGCACGCCAGCCCCGAGTCGAAGCCGGTCACCGCGCCGCACGCGCAGACGAGCGCCTGAGCGTCAGGCCGCCACCGGCAGCCGCTTCGCGAAGCAGACGCTGTACGGGTTGTCCACGTACTCGCCGTAGACCGGGATCGGCTCGTAACCGCTGGACCGGTAGAGCCCGATTGCGGCCGGCAGGTAGGTGCCCGTCTCCAGGCACACAGTGCGGTGCCCCTGCTGGAACGCCAGCTCCTCCAGCGCCACGAGCAGCTGCCGGGCAATGCCCCGCCCCCGGTACGCCGGCCGTACGTACATCCGCTTCAGCTCGCCGGTGCCGGCGTCGAGCGCCTGGAGGCCGCCGCAGCCGACCGCCCGGCCGCCCACCACGGCGGCCAGGTAGTGGATGTCGGTGTGCACGACTGTGACCTGCCCGTCCAGCCCGCCGTCCGCGTCGCGCAGCTCACGCTGCTGGGCGACGACGAGCGCGGCGATCTCCGGATCGGTGGCGGGACGGGACTCGATCAACATGTCCGTACGCTAGATCGGCCGGATTTCGCGCAGGTTTCCCGCCACCGACCCGCAAACGGCTACTCGGCGTCCGCTTCCGCCGCGGGCGCGGCCTCGACCTCGTCCTCCGGCCGGACCCGGCGGGCCTTGCGGGCCGCCAGCCGGTCGGACGCCGACGGACGGTTCGACTTCTCCTCCAGCCGTACGTCGGTGCCCCGGTTACCGGGCACGAAGTCGACACCGGCGTAGAGCGTCGGCTGCCAGTCGAACTCCCGGTCGCCGATGCGCACCAGGTCACCGGCCTGCGCGCCGGCCTTCGCGAGCTTCTCCTCGACGCCGAGGCGGGCCAGCCGGTCGGCCAGGTAACCCACTGCCTCGTCGTTGTCGAAGTTGGTCTGCTTCACCCAGCGCTCCGGCCGGCTGCCGCGCACCGTGTACGAGCCGTCCGGCTCGGCCTCGATGGTGAAGCCGGCGTCGTCGACCGCCTTCGGGCGGATCACGATCCGGGTCGGCTCGGCCGGTGGGGCGGCCCGGCGGCCCTGGTCGACCAGCTCCGCCATCGCGTACGTCAGCTCCCGCAGGCCCTCCCGGGTGGCGGCCGAGACGTCGAACACGCGCAGGCCGCGCGCCTCCAGGTCGGGGCGGACGATGTCGGCGAGGTCCTTGCCGTCCGGCACGTCGACCTTGTTGAGCGCGACCAGCCGGGGCCGGTCGGCCAGGCCGCCGTACTGGGACAGCTCCGACTCGATGGCGTCGATGTCGGCGAGCGGGTCGCGGCCGGGCTCCAGCGTCGCGGTGTCGATCACGTGCACCAGCACGGCGCAGCGCTCGACGTGGCGGAGGAACTCCAGGCCCAGGCCCTTGCCGCTGGCCGCGCCCGGGATCAGGCCCGGCACGTCGGCGACGGTGAAGGTGTGGTTGTCCACCCGCACCACGCCCAGGTTGGGCACCAGCGTGGTGAAGGGGTAGTCGGCGATCTTCGGCTTGGCCGCGGAGATCACCGAGATCAGCGACGACTTGCCCGCCGACGGGAAGCCGACCAGGCCCACGTCGGCGACGCTCTTGAGCTCCAGCACGACGTCCAGCCGGTCGCCGGGCTCACCCAGCTCGGCGAAGCCCGGCGCCTTGCGGCGGGCGTTCGCCAGCGAGGCGTTGCCGCGCCCGCCCCGGCCGCCCCGGGCCGCCTCGAACGTGGTGCCGACGCCGACCAGGTCGGCCAGCACCTCGCCGTCGAGGCTCTGCACGACGGTGCCGTTCGGCACCTTGATGACCAGGTCACGGCCGTTGGCGCCGTCCCGGTTCGAGCCGGCGCCGCCCTTGCCGTTCTCGGCCTTCAGGTGCGGCCGGAAGTGGAAGTCGAGCAGCGTGGTGACCTGCGGGTCGACCACCAGCGACACGCTGCCGCCGTGGCCGCCGTTGCCGCCGTCCGGCCCGCCGAACGGCTTGAACTTCTCCCGGTGGATCGAGACACAGCCGTGCCCGCCGTCGCCGGCCTGCATGTGCAGGACGACCCGGTCAACGAACGTCGTCACGACGCCAATCCTTCCAGCGGGGTCCGCCCCGCACGGGGAAAAGCGAAGCGGGCCGGGACTCGAGGTCCGCGGCCCGCAACGCTTACAGAACTACTGCTGAGGCACGATGCTGACGGTCTTGCGACCGCGCTTGGTGCCGAACTGCACCGAGCCGGCGGCCAGCGCGAACAGCGTGTCGTCGCCGCCACGGCCGACCAGGTCACCGGGGTGGAACTTGGTGCCACGCTGACGGATGAGGATCTCACCCGCGCTGACGACCTGACCACCGAAGCGCTTCACGCCGAGCCGCTGGGCCGCGGAGTCACGGCCGTTACGCGAGCTGGACGCACCCTTTTTGTGAGCCATTGGAGGACGACCTACTTCCCGCTGGAGATGCCGGTCACCTTGACCTGGGTCAGCGGCTGGCGGTGACCCTGGCGCTTGTGGTAGCCGGTCTTGTTCTTGAACTTGTGGATCCGGATCTTCGGGCCCTTGGTGTGCGCGGCGATCTCGCCGGACACCGCGACCTTGGCGAGCTTCGCCGCTTCGGTCACCAGGTCGTCACCGTCGACGAGGAGCACCGCGGTGAGCTTCACCGCGTCGCCGGGGGCACCGGCGAGCTTCTCGACCTCGATCACGTCGCCCTCGGCGACCTTGTACTGCTTGCCGCCGGTCTTGACGATCGCGTACATCGGAGGCGGACTCCCTGTCGTTGAGGCTGCTGGCGTCTATTGCACCGTTGCCGGCTGTCACACCGTCGACGGTCGTTCCCACGGCGTCTCGCCGGGAGCCGTGACACCGGCGGCGCGGGCACGCGGGAACTCGGCACACCAAAGTGCGCCGCAGGCAAGCGTACGCCATACCCGGCCCGCCCCCCAAACCGGGCTGCCGGTCGGTGCCTCTCCGCCCTGCTCGGCGGACACGACAGGGCCCCCGCCCCGCCTCTTCCCGGCGGATCGGGGGCCCTGTTCGCGCAGGTCAGCGCGCTAAAGCCTCACGGCCGCGTACGCCGCCGGGCACCACCACGGCGCGCCCGCCGACGCGGGGCGCCGCTGTCGTCGTCGTTGTCTCCGTCACCGATCGCGTCCGGGTCGTCGGCGGCGGCCAGCCGGGCCGAGTCGCCCTCCTGGCTGTCCGCGATCGCCGGGGCGGCGGGCGTGTCCGTCTCGAACCGGGACAGGTCGTAGCCCTGGGTGTCGTAGTAGTCGTCGTCGGTCTCGACCACCTCGGCGACGGTCCGCTCCGGGCCGGCCGGCGTCTCGGTGACTGCCTGCGGCTGCGCGGAGGGCTGCTCCGGCGCGGCCTCCACCGCGGGCTTCTCCGCGGCGGCCTTGCGGCCCCGGCGGCGGCCCTTCTCCTCGGCCGGCGCGGCGACCGCCGAGGCGACCGCCTTGACCTTCTCCCCCGCCCCGCCGCGCGGCTTCTCCGGCACCGGCTCGGTGTGGATGATCACGCCCCGGCCCTTGCAGCACTCGCAGGTCTCGCTGAACGCCTCCAGCAGGCCCGCGCCGATGCGCTTACGGGTCATCTGCACCAGGCCGAGCGAGGTGATCTCGGTGACCTGGTGCTTCGTACGGTCCCGGCCGAGGCACTCGGTGAGCCGGCGCAGCACCAGCTCCCGGTTCGACTCCAGCACCATGTCGATGAAGTCGATCACCACGATGCCGCCGAGGTCGCGCAGCCGCAGCTGGCGCACGATCTCCTCGGCCGCCTCCAGGTTGTTGCGGGTGACCGTCTCCTCCAGGTTGCCACCGGAGCCGGTGTACTTGCCGGTGTTGACGTCGACGACAGTCATCGCCTCGGTGCGGTCGATCACCAGCGAGCCGCCCGAGGGGAGGAAGACCTTCCGGTCCAGCCCCTTGAGGATCTGCTCGTCGATCCGGTACTCGGCGAACACGTCCGCCACCCCGGCATGCCGGCGCAGCCGCGCCACCAGGTCCGGCGACACGTGCGACAGGTACGACTCGACCAGGTCGTACGCGGGCTCGCCCTCGATGACCAGCTCGCGGAAGTCCTCGTTGAAGAGGTCCCGGACCACGCGGATGACCAGGTCCGGCTCCTCGTAGAGCAGCACCGGAGCGCCGCCCTCGGTCGCCTTGGCCTGGATGTCCTCCCACTGCGCCTGGAGCCGCTTGACGTCGCGCGCCAGCTCGTCCTCGCTGGCACCCTCGGCCGCGGTCCGGACGATCACCCCGGCGCCGTCCGGCACCAGCTTCTTCAGCACGTCCCGCAGCCGCTTGCGCTCGGTGTCGGGCAGCTTGCGGCTGATCCCGGAGGCGTTGCCGTTGGGCACGTAGACTAGGTGCCGGCCGGAGAGCGCGATGTGGCTGGTCAGCCGCGCGCCCTTGTGCCCGATCGGGTCCTTGGTCACCTGCACCAGGACCGAGTCGCCGGAGCGCAGCGCCTGCTCGATCGAGCGGGCCCGGCCCTCCAGGCCGGTGGCGTCCCAGTTGACCTCACCGGCGTACAGGACCGCGTTGCGCCCGCGCCCGATGTCGACGAAGGCCGCCTCCATGCTCGGCAGAACGTTCTGGACCTTGCCCAGGTAGACGTTTCCGGCCATCGTGCCGGACGAGTTCCGCGTGACGTAGTGCTCCACGAGCACGCCGTCCTCGAGCACCGCGATCTGGGTGCGGTCGCCGCGCTGGCGGACCACCATCACCCGGTCCACCGCCTCGCGGCGGGCCAGGAACTCCGACTCGCTCAGGATCGGCGGCCGCGTACGCCGCTGCTCGCGGCCGTCCCGCCGGCGTTGCCGCTTGGCCTCCAGCCGGGTCGAGCCGGAGACACCCTGCACCTCGTCGACCGGCTTGCGCGGCTCACGGATCTTGACGACGGTCGGCACGCCGTCCTCGGCGGCGGTGTCCGCCTCGCCGGCGCCCCGGCGGCGACGACGGCGACGGCGACGGGTCATCCCCTCGCCCTCGGCCTCCTCGTCCTCCGCCGGCTCCTCGGCCTCACCCTCGGCCTCGGCCGCGGCGGGCTCCTCGACGTCCTCGTCGTCGGCCTCGTCCGCGCCGCCCTTGCCCCGGCCACGACCCCGGCGGCCCCGGCGGCGGCGACGCCGGCCCGCGGCCGTCTCGTCGTCCTCGTCCCCCTCGGCGGTCTCCTCGGCCTCGGCGGCGAGCTCCTCCTCGGCGACCTCCGGCTCGACCTCGGCCTCGACCGGCTCGACCTCACGGCGGCCGCGACGGCGGCGCCGGCCGGTCTCGACCGCTTCCTCGATCGGCTCCTCGGCGGCCGGGTACGTCACCTGGACGGCCGGCGCCTCGTCGGGCTGCGGCGCCATGAACAGGACGGTCGGCGCGGAGAGCGCGGCACGACGCCGGCGGCTGGTGGCCGGCGGCGTCTCGGCCGGCTCCTCGGCCGCGCGCGGCACGGCGGCACCCGTCGACACGACGCCCGTCGCGTCGGCCGGGCCGCCGCTGCGGGCCAGGTTCACCTCTTCGGTACGCGCAGCCGCGGCGCTCGCGTCTGCCACGGCCTCGGCCTCGGCGTCCTCGACGTCCTCGCCGGTGGTCTCACCGATGCCGCCGGTGCTCGCCTTGCCGGCGCCGGCGGCCTTGGTCCTGCTGGTGGTGGCCCTGCGCCGGCCGGTGGGGGCCTGCGGTGCAGTCTCGGCGGCGGTACCCGCGGTGACGGCCTCGCCCGGTGCGGCGGTCTCGCCGCCGTCGATGTCGGCGCGTCCCTCGGCGATCAGGTCGCCACCGGGCGCGGAGACCGGTCCGTCGATCACGCCGTCCGCGGGCGCCTGCCCCGCGGCGGTGGTCTCGTCCGGCGCGACGGTCTCGGCAGCCGGCGTGGCCTTGCGACGGCGGGTCCGGGTCACCTTGACCGGCGGCACGACCTCCTCCGAGGCGGCCTCCACACCGGCCGCGGCCACCGGCTCCTCGACCGCCTTCGCCGGCGTCGCCTTACGACGCCGCCGGGTGGTCTTCGGCGCGGTGTCCAACTCACCGGCCACCGGCGCGAGCACCTCGGCCTGCGGCGACTCGCCGCTGCCGGTCACCGTTGTGGACGCCTCGACCGGCGCGTCGGTCTGCTCCGGCTGGTTCAGCGGAGCGGCCTTGCGGCGGCTGGCCCGCTTACGGGCGGGCGGCTTGGTCTCCGCGACGCCCTCCACGGTGCCTTCCGTGGTGGCTCCCCCGGCGCCGGCAGAGGTCGCGCTCGCGGCGCTGCCGGAGGCGGTGGTGGCGCTGTCGGCGGTCGTCCCGGCCGGCTCTGCGCCGGTCCGTTCGCCGCCCTCGGGCTCGTTCTCGAGCATGGACGTTCTCCAGTTCTGGCCGCCCCGGGCGCGGGTGAGCGCTGCCACGCAGGGTTGCCGCAAAGGTGTTTCCGCCGGGCGCGCAAACGCGCGACCGCCGAAGTCTGCCTGCCAGAGCGTTGACCGACGGTCAGCGCTCTCCGATGGTTGCCCCGTCGCGATCCGCTTCCAACGGATCGACGATCTCGCCCTGCGCGGTCAGCGTGCCCTGCGCCAGCCGGATCACCTTCGGGGTGACCGGCGGCTCCAGGGCGGCCACCGCACGGAGGCCGGACAGGACGTCATCGGGCCGAACGGACGGGGTGACCTGCCGCACGACCAGTTCGAGTATCGCACACGGTACGGCCGCCGCCCCGGAAGGCGTCTCAGCCGGAGCCATGGCATCGATCGACACCACTGCCGCACGGGCGTCGAAGGTACGCCGCCCCTGCTTGGTCATCCGCTCGACCTGGATCTCCTCGGCAGCCGTGAAGGCAGCCACGGCCTCCGCGAGCACCTTCGGGTCGACCTCGGGCAGTTCGATCCGCCAGTACGACGCCTCGATCCGGTCCGCCAGGCTGCCACCGACGGCCTCCACCGCGTCGATCACGTCGAGCCCGGGCGAGAGAGCGGCGTCGAGCGCCTCACGCAGCCGTGCCGGGTCGACCGGCTCACGGAGCCCGATCTCCAGGTACTCGGCCTCGCTCGCCACTCCCGTCGGGGCGGCCGAGGCGTACGAGATCTTCGGGTGCGGGGTGAACCCCTGAGAGAAGGCGATCGGCACGCCGGCCCGGCGCAGCGCGCGCTCGAAGGCCCGGGCGAAGTCCCGGTGCGAGGTGAACCGCAGCGGCCCACGCTTGGCGTACCGGATACGGACCCGCTGGACGACGGGGGCCTGGCCGCCCTCGGGTTGAGGCTTTCTGGCGATCGTGAGCTCCTCGGCTGTGCCTGCGTATCGGTCTCATCCTGACGCAGCGCCCACCGCGCCCCACACCCGGGGCCACCCCACCCACCCCAAACCCCCACAAACCCCGCCC
>NZ_JNZR01000038.1:0-88375 GCF_000717585.1 Micromonospora globosa | reverse complement strand
CGCCCCGCCCCCGCCCGGTGCCGCCCGCCCTCCCGCCCCCGTGATCAAGGAGTTTGTGGCGGATTCCCGGTGCTTCGGTGACGCGAACTCCTTGGTCAACACGCGCATGGTGAGTGGTGTCGGCGGCCCTGGCAGCCGTGGCCCCCGCTTCCGCCGGCGCACGGCCGCCCAGCGTGATCAACACCAGCTCGGCGAAGTGGTCATATCGCGGAGCCTCTGATGCCGCCACTTCGGGGAACTGGTGTTGATCAAGGGTGATGATGCCGCCACTTCGGGGCTGTTGGGGATCTTGGAAGATTCGGGCCCCTATGAGGGCCATTTCCTTCCAAGATCTCGCGTGGACGCGCCGGGGACACCTGACGATGCGGGTGCTGAGAACCCGTGCGCTTGCCCGGTACACGCGCGCTTGAGGTGTGTCTCGGGCGGGCGCCGCACGAAGGCGCTGCCCCGCGAACAGGTCCCCCTGGCAAGACGAGGAGGTGCCGACCCGCGAGGGCGCTGCCCCGCGAGAGGGTGCCGCGAGCGGAAGGAACGCGTCAGGGGGTGGCGCTGGCGTTGGCGGCGATCTCGGGGAGGTCGGCCGGGCCCGGGTCGGCCGCCGGGGCCGGCGTAGCGGCCGGGTTCTGCGCGGCGGCCCGTACCGCGGCGGCCACGGCCGGGGCGACCCGGGAGTCGAAGACGCTCGGCACGATCACCGTCGGGTTGATCTTGTCTTCGCCGACCACGTCCGCGATGGCCCGCGCGGCGGCGAGCGCCATCTCCTCGGTGAACTCCTCGGCGTGCGCGTCGAGCATGCCGCGGAACACGCCGGGGAAGGCGAGCACGTTGTTGATCTGGTTCGGCTGGTCCGAGCGGCCGGTGGCGACCACCGCGGCGTACTTGCGCGCCTCCCGCGGGTCCACCTCCGGGTCGGGGTTGGCGAGCGCGAAGACGATCGAGTCCTTCGCCATCGCGGCGACGTCCTCGCCGGTGAGCAGGTTCGGCGCGCTCACACCGATGAACACGTCCGCGCCGCGTACCGCCCCGGCCAGGTCGCCGGAGTAGTTCTCCTTGTTGGTGTTCTCGGCCAGCCACTGCCAGGCCGGGTTGAGGTCCGGCAGTCCGCGGTGCAGGGCGCCCTGGCGGTCGTACGCGATGATGTCGCCCACGCCCTGGCGCAGCAGCAGCTTCATGATCGCGGTGCCGGCCGCGCCGGCGCCGGAGACCACGACCCGGACGTCCGCGAGCTGCTTGCCCACGACGCGCAGCGCGTTGGTGAGCGCGGCCAGCACGCAGATCGCGGTGCCGTGCTGGTCGTCGTGGAAGACCGGGATGTCCAGGGCCTCGCGCAGCCGGGCCTCGATCTCGAAGCAGCGCGGCGCGGCGATGTCCTCCAGGTTGATGCCGCCGTACGCGGGCGCGATCGCCTTGACGATCGCCACGATCTCGTCGGTGTCCTGGGTGTCCAGCACGACCGGCCAGGCGTCCACCCCGCCGAAGCGCTTGAACAGCGCCGCCTTGCCCTCCATCACCGGCAGCGACGCGGCCGGCCCGAGGTTGCCCAGGCCGAGCACCGCGGTGCCGTCGCTGACCACGGCGACGGTGTTGCGCTTGATGGTGAGCCGGCGCGCGTCGGCCGGGTTCTCCGCGATCGCCATGCAGACCCGGGCCACGCCCGGGGTGTACGCGCGGGACAGCTCGTCGCGGGTGCGCAGCGCGACCTTCGGGGTGACCTCGATCTTGCCGCCGAGGTGCAGCAGGAAGGTGCGGTCGGAGACCTTGCGGACGTCCACCCCGTCGAGCGCGGTGAGCGCGTCGACGACCTGGTCGGCGTGGCCGGCGTCGGCGGTGTCGCAGGTGAGGTCGACGATCACGTGCGCGGGGTCGGAGTCGACCACGTCCAGCGCGGTGACGATGGCCCCGGCCTCACCGGCGGCGGTGGTGAGCCGGCCGATGGAGGAGGCGTCGGCGGGTACCGCGATCCGGATGGTGATGGAGAATCCGGCACTCGGCAGTCGGGTGTTGGCCACGAGAAACTCCTCCGTCGGCGCTGAGCGGCTCGACTGGCATTTCTACTCGCCCGCCCAGGTCGCCCGGCATCCGCCCCCGCTACCCGTCGGTAGCGTCACGGGCATAACACAGGTGCGTCCGGCGTTGTCACATGTCAGGATTGCTGTCACGCGCCGAAAATTCTCGGCGTTGCCCAAAACGGACAGGAGACGCATTTGCGCGAGCAGGAGACCTTCCATCCCTACACCGACGACGAGTTCGACGCCACCACCGGCGAGTACGAGCTGTCGGAGCGGCAGGCGCTGCGGCGGGTCCCCGGCCTCTCCACCGAACTCACAGACATCACCGAGGTCGAATACCGTCAGCTCCGGCTGGAGCGGGTCGTCCTCGTGGGGGTCTGGGCCGAGGGCACCCAGTCCGACGCCGACAACAGCCTCACCGAGCTGGCGGCGCTGGCCGAGACGGCCGGTTCGCAGGTGCTCGAAGGGCTGATCCAGCGCCGCCACCGGCCCGACCCGGCCACGTACATCGGCCGCGGCAAGGTCGACGACCTGGGCGCGGTAGTGCTGTCCACCGGTGCCGACACGATCATCTGCGACGGTGAGCTGTCGCCGTCGCAGCTGCGCAACCTGGAGCAGCGCACCAAGGTCAAGGTGGTCGACCGGACCGCCCTGATCCTCGACATCTTCGCCCAGCACGCCAAGAGCAAGGAGGGCAAGGCGCAGGTCGAGCTGGCCCAGCTCGAATACCTGCTGCCGCGCCTGCGCGGCTGGGGTGAGACGCTGTCCCGGCAGACCGGTGGTAGCGGCCGCGGCGGTGGCGCCGGCGGTGGCGTGGGTCTGCGTGGTCCCGGTGAGACCAAGCTGGAGACCGACCGGCGGCGCATCCGCCACCGCATCGCGCGGCTGCGCCGCGAGATCAAGAGCATGGCGACGGTACGCCAGACCAAGCGCGCCCGGCGTACCCGTAACGCGGTTCCCGCGGTGGCCATCGCCGGCTACACCAACGCCGGCAAGTCCAGCCTGCTCAACCGCCTGACCGGTGCGGGTGTGCTGGTGGAGAACGCGCTGTTCGCCACGCTGGACCCGACCACCCGCCGGGCCACCACGTCCGACGGCCGGCTCTACACGCTGTCCGACACGGTCGGGTTCGTCCGGCACCTGCCGCACCAGATCGTCGAGGCGTTCCGCTCGACGCTGGAGGAGGTCGCCGACGCCGACCTGGTCGTGCACGTGGTCGACGGCACCCACCCGGACCCGGAGGAGCAGGTCCGGGCGGTACGCGAGGTGCTCGCCGAGGTGGGCGCGGACCGGCTGCCGGAACTCCTGGTGGTGAACAAGACCGACGCCACCGACGAGGAGACGATGCTGCGGCTCAAGCGGCTCTGGCCGGACGCGGTCTTCGTCTCCGCCCACAGCGGGCGCGGGATCGACGAGATGCGCGAGGCCGTCGAGCGGCGGCTGCCCCGGCCTGCGGTCGAGGTGCGCGCGGTGCTCCCGTACGACCGGGGTGACCTGGTCTCCCGGGTGCACCGGCAGGGTGAGGTGCTCAGCACCGCGCACCTGCCCGAGGGCACGCTGGTGCACGTGCGGGTCAGCGAGGGTCTGGCCGCGGAACTCGCGCCGTACCGGGCGGGTGACCGGCTGACCAGCGACGAGCGGGTGGGCGCCGGGCGGTGAGCCGTCCGGCGTCACCCGCCGGAAACCCGCGCCGTGCGACACTGAGCGTCATGCGGCACGTTGTCTCCTCGGTCACGCTCGCGCTCGGCCTGGTCGGCGCGGTCGTGGCGCCGGCCGGGCCGGCCCCGGCGGCTCCCGCCGCGGCCCCCGTGCTGGCCGCGGCTCCCAAGAAGAAGTGCACTGTCGAGGACAATCGCCTCCGCGAGCTGTCCGGTCTGGTGGCCACCAGCAACGGGTACGTCGTGATCAACGACGGCTCGGACGACCCCAGCCGCAAGCGGGTCTTCTACCTGGACACCAAGTGCAAGGTCGACAAGGAGGTCCGTTACTCCGGTGACGGGCCGCTCGACACCGAGGACCTCGCGCTCAGCCCGGACCGCAAGACCCTCTGGATCGCCGACACCGGCGACAACGTGGAGAAGAAGACGCGCCGGGAGCGGGTCGCGGTCTGGACGATGCCGCTGAGCGGCTCGAAGCAGCCGGTGCTGCACCGGCTCAGCTACCCGGGCAAGGAGCCGCACGACGCGGAGGCCCTGCTCGTCGGCGACGACAACATGCCGCTGGTGATCACCAAGGATCTCTCCGGCAAGTCGGAGATCTTCACCCCGACGGTGAAGCTGAAGGCGAGCGGTGACACCGAGCCGATCCCGATGAAGAAGGTCGGCGAGGTCACGCTCCCGAAGACGAACACCGAGAACAAGTTCGGCTCGCCCGGGCGGGCGCTGGTCACCGGCGCCGCCCGCTCGCCCGACGGCAGCAAGGTCGTGCTGCGCACGTACGCCGACGCGTTCGAGTTCGACGTGGCCGGCGGCGACCTCGTCAAGGCGATCACCACCGGGAAGCCCCGAGTCACCCCGCTGGCCGACCCGTTCGGCGAGGCGATCTCCTACACGCCGGACGGCAAGACGTTCGTCACCGTCTCCGACGGCGGCACGCTCGACGAGTCGGATCCGATCGACATCCTCAGCTACACCCCGTCGACCACCGGCGCCGAGGCGCTGCCGAACGGCGGCAAGGCCGAGACCAAGGCGTCCGCCGAGAAGTCCTGGCTCGAAGGGCTCTCGCTCGACGAGATCACGTACCTGATCGCGGCCGTCGGGGTGCTCGGCGCGCTTCTGGTCGGCGCGGGCGTCTTCGGCATCCTGCGGGCGCGGCGCAAGCCGGCGCCCCGGGCGCCGGTCGACGAGCCCGAGCGCAGCGGCGAGTTCCCGGTGAACAACGGCTTCCCGTCGGGCGAACGGCCGGACGCCCCGCGCGGCGGTGTCTACGGCGGCGGTCAGGGCGGCGTCTACGGCGGCGCGGCCAACGGCGACCGCCCGGCGTCCGGCGGTGTCTACGGCGGTGGCCGGCAAGGCGGCGGCGTGTACGGTGGCGGCCCTCAGGACGGCGGTCGCGGCCAGGGCGGTGGCCGTCCTCCGGGCGCGGGCCGTCCGCAGGGCGGCGGCGTCTACGGCGGCGGCGGAGCCCCGGCCGGCGGCGGAGGGCGCGGAGGCGGCGTCTACGGCGGCGGAGGCCAGGGCGGACCGGGCGCAGGCCAGGGCGGTCCCGGTCGTGGCGGCCCGGGTGGCGGCGGCCAGGGCAGTCCGGGTCGTGGCGGCCCGGGTGGCGGCTACGGCGGCGGCCCGGGCGGGGCCGGATACCGCGGCCAGCCGAACGGCGGCGGGCCGCGCGCAGAGGGCGGCCGGGCCGAGCCGCCGCGCCGCGGACAGGAGCCGCGTGGCGGGCGTCGCGACGGTTACGACGACCAGGGCCGGTACGGCCCGGTGTCCGGCGGTGGCCGGGAGTACCGCGGCGATCGCTACTGAGACGACACGGAAAAGGGGTGACCGGCGACGGTCACCCCTTTTCGCTGCTGTCGGTCAGATGCGGCGCAGGACCGCCACCACGCGGCCCATGATGGTGGCGTCGTCACCGGGGATCGGGTCGAAGGCCGGGTTCTGCGGCATCAGCCAGACGTGCCCGTCCCGCCGCCGGTAGGTCTTCACCGTCGCCTCACCGTCGAGCATGGCGGCCACGATGTCGCCGACCTCGGCGTTCGGCTGCTGCCGGACGACCACCCAGTCGCCGTCGCAGATCGCCGCGTCGAGCATCGAGTCGCCCTTGACCTGGAGCATGAAGACCTCGCCCTCGCCGACCAGCTCGCGGGGGAGGGGGAAGATGTCCTCCACCGCCTGCTCGGCGAGGATCGGCCCACCGGCGGCGATGCGGCCCAGCATCGGCACGTACGCCGGGGCGGGCCGCTGCGCGCGGGCCGCCTCGTCGTCCGCCTCGCCCGGCGCGCGGACGTCGACGGCGCGCGGACGGTTCGGGTCGCGGCGCAGGAAGCCCTTCTTCTCCAGCTCCTTGAGCTGGTAGGCGACGCTGGACGGGGACACCAGCCCGACCGCCTCGCCGATCTCGCGCACGCTCGGCGGGTAGCCGTGGCGCTCGACCCAGTTGCGGATGAACTCCAGGATCCGCCGCTGCCGGGCGGTCAGGTCGACGGTCGCCGGGTCGGGGAAGCTGCTCACCACCGGGGTGACCGGACGCACCGCCGCGGGGGCGGTGCGGCTGCGGGCGGTGCGGGGGCGACGGGTCGCCGGAGGACCCGCCCCGTCGTTCGGCTGCGGGTTCTTCTGCCGGCTGGCCCGGTCCTCGGTCACGTCCGTCCCTCCCTGGTCGGCGCTGGGGTGCCTCGTCGGCTCGTGGTGCGTGTGGTCTGACCGTATAGGTGAGATCGGCCATTTTCAAACATCTGTACGACCTGCTGTCGGCGTGTCGCGCCGAATTCCTGGATTTCCGAACTGGTGTTCTGATAGAAGAGTACGCCGCTCGAACGGATGTTCTATCCCGGCTGCCCGTGACTAGCACGGGAGGCCGTCCGTTGGGCTCCTCGGTGGCGTCGTGCCGGGCGTGATCCTGATGACGCGCCGGACACGCCCGCCAACTTGACCTCGCTTGGGGTTCGGCATACGGTCGACCCCTAGATGTAGTAGTCACACGGGCGTAAGTTGCCTACAGGTTGGGTTCGACTACCGAACGCACTCCCGCACCGCGCACTCGGCGACGGTCATCGGACGATGGCCCCGCCGTGTCGACGCGTGCCCGGGAGCCGGTAGGTGTGCCCGCGATCGACGGAGGAGGTCGGGCGAATGCGGTGTCCGTACTGCCGGCACGCCGACTCCCGGGTGGTCGACTCGCGGGAGGCCGACGACGGCCAGCTCATCCGGCGGCGACGGTCGTGCCCGGAGTGCGGCAAGCGGTTCACCACCGTCGAGGAGGCGGTGCTCGCGGTGGTCAAGCGCAGCGGGGTGACCGAGCCGTTCAGCCGTACGAAGATCATCGGTGGGGTGCGCAAGGCGTGCCAGGGGCGCCCGGTCGACGACGACTCGATCGCGCTGCTGGCACAGAAGGTCGAGGAGACCGTGCGGGCCAAGGGGGCGGCCGAGATCCCCAGCCACGAGGTGGGCCTGGCCATCCTCGGCCCGTTGCGTGACCTCGACGAGGTGGCCTACATGCGGTTCGCCAGCGTCTACCGGTCCTTCGACTCGCTCGCCGACTTCGAGCGCGAGATCGAGACGCTGCGGGCCGCCGCGCGCGCCCGGGAGGGCGCCGGTGCCGGTGCGGCGGACGCCGCCGGCGCGATCAGCTGACATTCACGGGTTTCTGACAGGTACACGAGGCGCGGTGGGTGACCGTTGCCGACGAGGGGGGCGAGGGCGTGACGACCAGCAAGTCACGGAACAAGGCCGGGGCGGGGCTGAAGATCGAGCGCGTCTGGACGACCGAGGGGGTGCATCCCTACGACGAGGTCGCCTGGGAGCGCCGCGACGTCGTCATGACGAACTGGCGGGACGGCTCGATCAACTTCGAGCAGCGCGGGGTGGAGTTCCCCGAGTCCTGGTCGGTGAACGCGGCGAACATCGTGACCACCAAGTACTTCCGGGGCGCGGTGGGGACCCCGGAGCGGGAGTGGTCGCTGCGGCAGCTGATCGACCGGGTGGTCGAGACCTACCGCACCGCCGGTGAGGAGTACGGCTACTTCGCCACCCCGGCCGACGCCGAGGTGTTCGCGCACGAGCTGACCTGGATGCTGCTGCACCAGGTGTTCAGCTTCAACTCGCCGGTGTGGTTCAACGTCGGCACGCCGTCGCCGCAGCAGGTCAGCGCCTGCTTCATCCTCTCCGTCGACGACTCGATGGACTCGATCCTCGACTGGTACAAGGAGGAGGGGCGGATCTTCCAGGGCGGCTCCGGCGCCGGGGTCAACCTCTCCCGGATCCGTTCCTCGAAGGAGCTGCTCTCCTCCGGCGGCACCGCCTCCGGTCCGGTCAGCTTCATGCGCGGCGCGGACGCCTCCGCCGGCACCATCAAGTCCGGTGGCGCCACCCGGCGCGCGGCGAAGATGGTCATCCTCGACGTGGACCACCCGGACATCGAGGAGTTCGTGGCGACCAAGGCGCGCGAGGAGGACAAGATCCGCGCGCTGCGGGACGCCGGGTTCGACATGGACCTGGGCGGCGCCGACATCGTCAGCGTGCAGTACCAGAACGCCAACAACTCGGTCCGCGTCTCCGACGAGTTCATGACCGCGGTGGAGAACGGCGGCGGCTTCGACCTGCGCGGCCGGCTCGACGGGCAGACCATCGAGACGATCGACGCCAAGAAGCTGTTCCACACCATCTCCCAGGCGGCCTGGGAGTGCGCCGACCCGGGCCTGCAGTACGACGACACCATCAACGACTGGCACACCTGTCCGGAGACCGGGCGGATCACCGCGTCGAACCCGTGCTCGGAGTACCTGCACCTGGACAACTCCTCGTGCAACCTGGCCTCGCTGAACCTGATGAAGTTCCTCCGCGCCGACGGCGGCTTCGAGGTGGAGAAGTTCGTCAAGTCGGTCGAGTTCGTCATCACCGCGATGGACATCTCGATCTGCTTCGCCGACTTCCCGACCGAGAAGATCGGTGAGACCACCCGCGCCTACCGGCAGCTCGGCATCGGGTACGCCAACCTGGGCGCGCTGCTGATGGCCTCCGGCCTGCCGTACGACTCGGAGCAGGGCCGGGAGGTGTCCGCCGCGATCACCTCGCTGATGACCGGCACCGCCTACCGCCGTTCCGCCGAGCTGGCCGGCATCGTCGGCCCGTACGACGGCTACGCCCGCAACGCCGAGCCGCACAAGCGGGTCATGCGCAAGCACGCCGCCGCCAACGACGCGATCAAGGCGACCGGCACCGTGGCCACCGCCGTGCAGCGCGAGGCCACCAAGCAGTGGACGCTGGGCAACAAGCTCGGTGACAAGTTCGGCTGGCGCAACTCGCAGGCCAGCGTGCTCGCCCCGACCGGCACCATCGGCCTGATGATGGACTGCGACACCACCGGTGTCGAGCCGGACCTGGCACTGGTGAAGTTCAAGAAGCTGGTCGGCGGCGGCTCGATGCAGATCGTCAACCAGACCGTGCCGCGCGCCCTGCGCAGCCTCGGCTACCCCGAGGAGCAGGTCGAGGCGATCGTCGAGCACATCGCCGACCACGGCCACGTGGTGGACGCCCCGGGCCTGAAGCCGGAGCACTACCCGGTCTTCGACTGCGCCATGGGCGAGCGCTCGATCGCGCCGATGGGTCACGTGCGGATGATGGCGGCCGTCCAGCCGTTCATCTCCGGCGCCATCTCCAAGACGGTGAACATGCCGGAGCAGGCCACCGTCGAGGACGTCGAGAAGATCTACTTCGAGGGCTGGAAGCTCGGCCTCAAGGCGCTGGCGATCTACCGGGACAACTGCAAGGTCGGCCAGCCGCTGTCGGCCGCCAAGCCGAACAAGGCCACCGCCGAGACGCAGGCCCCGGCCGCCGAGGTCGAGAAGGTCGTGGAGAAGGTCGTCGAGTACCGCCCGGTGCGCAAGCGGCTGCCGAAGAAGCGCCCGTCGCAGACGGTCTCCTTCTCGGTCGGCGGCGCGGAGGGCTACCTCACCGCCTCGTCCTACCCGGACGACGGCCTCGGCGAGGTCTTCCTCAAGATGTCGAAGCAGGGCTCGACCCTGGCCGGTGTGATGGACGCCTTCTCGGTGGCCATCTCCATCGGTCTCCAGTACGGCGTCCCGCTGGAGACGTACGTCAGCAAGTTCACCAACATGCGCTTCGAGCCGGCCGGCATGACCGACGACCCGGACGTGCGGATGGCCGCCTCGGTGATGGACTACATCTTCCGTCGCCTGGCGCTGGACTTCCTGCCGTACGACCGCCGCGCCGAGCTGGGCATCTTCACCGCCAAGGAGCGCGCCGCCCAACTCCGGGCCGAGGCGGAGGCGGAGGCGAGCGGTGCGGACCTCACCGCGATGGCCGCCTCCGCCCCGGTCGAGGCGCCCGAGCCGAAGACCGGCCCGATCGCGCAGCCGGCGCAGGAGATGGCCGACGCCGCGGCGGTGAAGCCCGCGCCGTCGGTGGGTTCCAGCACCGAACTGCTGGAGGCCGTGATCGGCAAGGCCGCCGACGCGCCGCTCTGCTTCACCTGCGGCACGAAGATGCGGCCCGCCGGTAGCTGCTACGTCTGCGAGGGCTGCGGCTCCACCAGCGGCTGCAGCTGACGAAAGCAACGAGCCCCGGGCGTTGGCGCGCCCGGGGCTCGTGAGCCGGGATGGAACCCGACCTGTTTCCTTGCAGAGACAGATCTTCGCTCCTCCCGGCTCGGTCAAGCAAGTTAATCGAGTAGGAGTGGAGAAAGTCATGGCTGATAAGGCCAAACCTGTTCATGTCGTCCCTCGCGACGGCGAGTGGGCTGTGGTCCGGGAGGGAAATCAGCGGGCATCGTCGCTGCACCCGACTCAGGCGGAAGCCGAGAGGGCTGGGCGGCCAGTAGCCCGGGCGGACCAGACGGAGTTCTACCTTCACGGCAGAAACGGTCAAATCCGTGAGCGAGACAGCTACGGAAACGATCCGAATCCGCCCCGTGACTCACGCTGACTAGAAGGCCGGGGCGTACGCGAAGGCGTGCGCCCTGCTTGCCCTCATTCGTCCTCGCGGCTGGCTTAAGGGCCAGCGGTGAAGTGTGTGTACCGGCAGGTCCGGGTTCAGGGCAGAGTCCGGAGGAACGCCTGCCATGCCTGACGCCCGAAGCGTAGAACGGGACCGGCCGCATCCTTGCTGTCGCGGATCAGGATGTTCTCGCTGACGGCGGCAACCTCTACGCACGCGCCGCCGTTGTTGTCGCTGCGACTCGACTTGCGCCACTTGAGGCCGAGGCGATCCGGGCTTGTCACGGCCACCTCCAGTTCCGTCAGCGTGCCAGCTCATCCGCCAGTTGCCGGATGAGCTTGCGCGACTCTACCGGCCCGAGCGCGGCGGCACGGAGCCGGTCCCACAGCCGAGTGTAGGCCCGCACCGCGTCCGGTCGGTCGAGGTAATCCGCGTCCGTGAACGTCTCTACGTAGATCACATCCGAGCCGGCGTCGTCGCCGAAGCGCAGGATGATGAAGTTGAAGGACGCCGTTTCGTAGGTCTGCGCGTCGAAGGGGAAGACCTGGAGCGAGACGTTCGGCTGGTTGCTCACCTCCACGAGGTGGCGGAGTTGGTCGCTCATGGTGTCGACGTCACCGATGTTCCGCCGGAGCGCGGATTCGCTCAGGATGAAGCTCAGCTCCGGGCCGCCGTCCTGACGCAAGATCGCCTGCCGCTCAAGTCTGATGGCAACCGTTCGGTCCAGATCCTCGTCGTTGGGGCGCGGGTGGGCGGTGGCGTTCATCGCGCGGATGTAGGGCTCGGTCTGGAGGATGCCGGGAACGACCTCCGGTTGGTACCAGCGGATCTCCGACGCGTCACCCTCAAGGTCGAGGTACTGGCGGAACCAATCGGGTACGGCGTTGCGGTATGTGCTCCACCGCCCTCGCTGGCGCCCGGCACGAGCGAGTTCCCGTAACGGCTCGGCTTCCTCGCCCGTAACGCCGTACAGGTCGAGCAGGAGATGCAGGTCGGTCAGCTTGATGCCCGACTGGCCCAGCTCGATGCGGCTGATCTTGCTCGCTGCGGCATCGATGACTGCTGCCGCCTCGTCCTGCGTCCTGCCGGCGTGCTCCCGAGCCCGCTTGAGCGCGAGTCCGAGCCGCCTGCGCTGGATTGTCGGGTTGACCATCGGCTGATTATCGCCCTCCGCATCGAGATGACGCGACACGCTCGGCAGGGTTCCAAAACAGGAGTCCAACTTTTAGTCTAGTTGGACTTCCAAATTGGAAGTCTAAATTTGGGAGGCGGCATGCGCGCTCGTGTGTCGTACGAGGAGTACGTGGTGGCGGTCGCGCTGACCCTCGCCCGGCGGCACCGTCCGGTGTGGTCCTGGCGGCGGTGGCGGCGGATCTGCCGCTGCGGTGCGGAACTGCCGTGCCGCGTACGCCATCGCATCCCGATCCGTCGCGGCCACTGGCCGGGAGAGGAGCAGACGTGACGGAGTCGCAGGTCCGGCAGATCCTATCGGTGCACGTACCCGGCCTCGACGGCTTCTGCACGGGGTGCCGGGCATGGTGGGCGCGCCTGTCTCCGTACCCCTGTCAGCAGGTCGAATGGGCGGCCCGCCGGCAGGCGCGGACCGCCACCCGGCGCTTCCTGGACGGCCTCCGGTGACCACCCACGGGCCGGTTCTTCCGGTGTGGAGCTGCGGTGGGTGTGGCGCTCCGTGGCCCTGCCCGACGCGGCGTCGTGAGCTGCGGGCCGAGTTCGCCGGAGCGCCGGTGTCGTTGGGCTTGTATATGGGGTCTTATCTGGTGTGGGCGGCGGAGGATCTGACCTGGGTGCCGGCCGGGGTGTTGCATCAGCGCTTCCTCGGGTGGGTGCGATGAGTGTCATTCGGCCGGGCGACGAACGGTTTCATTACTGCGACGGCTCGCACCGGTGGGTGCCGCTCGATCCTGACTTCGACCAGGAGGTCTGGGAGGCCATGGTGCGCGAGCACCAACAGCGGCACCTGGAGGAGATCTCCCGGGGACTTCGTCCCCGTCGGCCGAAACGGCCGTAGTGCCCACTGTCACAGACCATCGTGTACGCGAGCTGGAATGCTCGGGGGATGAGCACGACCGACATCTATCGGGTCTTCGCCGAGCGTGAGACACGCGGCGTGTCCCCGGCGTACGAGCGGTTGTCGCGGGCGGTCGCCGGTGACCCGGAGCTGCTCGCCCTGCTCGACACGCTGCCACCGGCCAAGCGTCAGCCGAACCTGCTGTTCGGGGTGGTGCGGCTGCGCGGCGGGCCGGTGGACGACCCGGCGGCGTTCCGCGCGTACGTGATCGCGCACTGGCCGGACGTCGCGGCGCAGATGCGGGTGCGGGCGACGCAGACGAACGAGGCGGGGCGCTGCGCGGTGCTGCTGCCGGTGCTCGCCGCGTTGCCGCAGCCGCTGGCGTTGCTGGAGGTGGGCGCGTCCGCCGGGCTGTGCCTCTACCCGGACCGGTACGCCTACCGCTACGGCGACCGGCAGGTCGGCGAGGGCGAGCCGGTGCTCGACTGTGACCTGACCGGCACCGATCCGCCGCGGCGGCGCCCGGAAGTGGTGTGGCGGGCCGGGCTGGACGTGAACCCGCTCGACGTCACCGACCCGGCCGACGTGGCCTGGCTGGACGCGCTGATCTGGCCGGAACACCGGCACCGCCGGGAACGGCTGCGCGCCGCGGCTGCCGTCGCGGCGGCCGATCCGCCCCTGCTGGTACGCGGTGACCTGGTCGACGACCTGCCGGCGCTGGCAGCGCAGGCTCCGGCCGGGGCGACGCTCGTGGTGTTCCACAGTTCGGTGCTCTACCAGGTGCCGCCGCCCCGCCGGGACGCGTTCACCGCGCTGGTCCGGACGCTGCCCGGCCACTGGATCGCCAACGAGGACCCGTCAGTCCTGCCCCACGCCGACTTGCCCGAGCCGCCCGCCGAAGGCTTCCACAACGTCCTTGCCCTCGACGGCCGCCCGTTCGCCTGGACGACAGGCCACGGCCAGTCCCTCACCTGGTTCCGCTGACCCACCCGCCCCGCCCGGCCCGCCCTGTCCCGGCGCGCGGCGATCATGAAGTTGGCGGTGCGACACGCCGACGCGACGGCCGCCAACTTCATGATCGACCCTCCGGCAGCACTCAGCCGGCACCCGGCCTGTACCGCACGTGAGGGTGGGGCAGCGAAGAGTGGTCGCCCTGGCTAGGGTTGACGATCTCGGCGGAGGGAGACGTCATGCGCGCCCGGGTGCTCCTCGCGTCGATGCTGCCGTTGATCTGGGGCGCTGTCGCCGGCTGGTGGACCCCGCGCGGGCCCGGCACGGTCGGCGCCGCACTCGTCTCCGTCGCGGTGAGCCTCGCCGTCGGGCTGGCCGCCGGTTGGTTGAGCCGGTCCCGCTGGTTCATGCTTGTCGCGCCGGTGATCTTCGCGGTGGCCGTCGAGCTGGTCCGGCTGCGGCTGCGCGGGCCGACCGTCGACCGTCCGCACCTGTCCGGCTTCGGCGTCGTGGCGCTGCTCGCCGGCCGGGGCGTACACGGTCTGCTGAGCTTGTTGCCGCTGCTGGTCGGTGCCGCCTACGGCGCCGGACTGGCTCGCCGCCTCGACGCGGTGCCGCCGCGCCGGCCGGTGCCGCGCCGGCTGGGCCGGATCGGCGTCGGTCTGCTGGCCGCGTTGCTCGCGCTGGTCACCGTCGGCGCGGCCGTGCCGGGCCGCACCGACCCGATCCCCGGGGGCATCGCCCGCTTCGACACCGTCGACTCCTCCGGGCGCGAGCTGGGCCTGCTTATCAGGGGTACGGACCGCAGCGCCCCGGTACTGCTCGTGGTGCCCGGGCCACCGGGCGGCTCGGAGATCGGCGGGGTTCGCCGCCATCTGCCCGAACTGGAGCAGCGCTTCGTGGTGGCCGTGTGGGACCGTGCCGGCGGGCCGCGCTCCTGGTCGGGGTTCCGCGCCCCGTCGGACTGGCGCCTGGACGACGAGGTGGACGACCTGGTCGCGGTGGCCCGGCACCTGCGAGAACGGCTCGGCCGGGATCGGATCCACCTGGTCGCGCACTCCGGCGGCACCATCGCCGGCCTGCTCGCCGTGCGACAGCACCCGGAGCTGTTCGCCGCCTACGTGGGCGTCGGGCAGGTGGTGAGCCTGCGCGAGGCCGATCGCAGCCAGTACGCCGACACCGTGGCCTGGGCCCGCCGCACCGGCCGGACGGCGCTCGCGGACCGGATGACCGCGCAGGGCCCGCCGCCCTACCGCGACGTCTGGGCGTACGAGCCGTTGCTGACCAATGAGGCCGGGGCCTTCCCGGTCGACCGGGAAGGCGCGAGCGAGGACGAGACCGGGACTGTCGGCAACCTGGGCGTGTCCGAATACAGCCTGCTGGAGAAGGTGCACCTGTTCGGGTTCCTGGACGGCTGGGACGTGCTGTACCCCCGGTTGCAGGAGGTCGACTTCCGGCGTGACGTGCGGCAGCTCGCCGTGCCGGCGTACTTCGTGGACGGCGCGCAGGAGGTGCCGGGCCGGCTTCGCCTGTTCGACGAGTGGTACGCGCAGCTTCAAGCACCGCGCAAGGACCATCTGGTGATCCCGCGCGCCGGGCACCGTTCGATGTTCGAGCGGCCCGACGCGTTCGTGCCGTACCTGGAACGCCTCCGGACCGACGGCGGCCCGGGCGGCAACTAGGGCGGGCAGGGCGTCCGTAGACTTCAGCGGTGCGTGACGAGCTGGCGGGACGGCCCCTGACCGAACCCCACCCGTCCCGGTTGTCGCCGGATCACCCCGGGCGGGAACGCATCCTCGTCGCGCACGCGGCCGCGCTCGCCGCCGGGGAGGCCGGCTACCTGGACCCGGAGACCGGGCTGTTCGTGCTCAGCGCCGGGTTCCTGGCCCGGCGCGGCACGTGCTGCGGGCGAGGCTGCCGGCACTGTCCGTACGTGGCCGATTAGGGGGCTTCCGTCCCCGCTGGGGCACGCCGTACGGTGTCCGACGGAACTCCGGCGGGTCGGACCCGCCGCCGACCGCGGAGGTCTCCCGTGCGTGCACGTACCTGGCTGGCCGTTCCGGCCGTCCTGCTCGCCGCCGGCTGCGCCGACGAGGCGCCGACCCAGTCCGGGCCGCCGGCCCCGCCTCCGCCGGTGCCGGTCGCGGCGGCGTCCTCGGGCGGGGCGTGCCGGCTGCTCGACTTCGCGGTGATCGCCGAGCACACCGGCGGCACGTTCGACGTGGCGGCGGCCACGGAGCGGGGCGACACCCACACGTGCGTGGTCCGGGCGGCCGGGGCGGTGCTGCCGGAGCTGACGCTGTCGGTGACCGAGACGTCGATCGACGCGGCCACGTTCGCCCTGGACGTGCAGCCGGGCGGCGCGGCGAAGATCAGCAAGCTGGGCAAGGCCGCCTACCGGCGGACGCTGCCCAAGACCGCGAAGTCCGGCCCGGCCGCCGAGGTCGGCTGGCTGGCCACCGAGGGACGGCTGGCCACCCTGCGCTGGACCGCCCCGGCCGGCACCGCGAAGGCGGAGGCGGACAAGACGGCCGGCAAGCTGGTCACGCTGGCCAAGGTGATCGACACCAGGCAGCTCTGATCGCGGGTCGCACCAAGGCAGCTCTGACCGGAAGCCGGCCTCAGCGGGCCGCGACGAACACCCGGGACGCCACCTCGCGGGGCAGGCGGACCCGGTCACCGGAGCGGTCGATGGAGACGGCGTCGCGTTCCTGCGCCACAGTCACTGTCGCGCCCGGGTCGACGCCGGCGGCGTGCAACTGCCGGAGCACGTCCGAGTCGGTCTGCACGCTCTCGCAGATCCGCCGCACCACGACCGGGCCGGACAGGCCGGGGAAGGCCAGGTTGCGCTCGCCCTCGACGGCGTCGGCAAGCGTCTGGCCGGGGTCACCCAGCTCCGCCAGGCCCGGGATCGGGTTGCCGTACGGCGAGCGGGTCGGGCGGTTGAGCAGGTCGAAGACCCGCTTCTCCACCGCGTCGCTCATCACGTGCTCCCACCGGCAGGCCTCTTCGTGGGCCTCCTCGTAGGGCATCCCGATCACGTTCACCAGCAGCAACTCGGCCAGCCGGTGCTTGCGCATCACCGACACGGCGGTGTTGCGCCCCTGCGGCGTGAGAGTCAGGTGCCGGTCGCCCTCGACTGTGAGCAGGCCGTCGCGCTCCATGCGGGCGACGGTCTGGCTGACGGTCGGACCACTCTGCTTCAGCCGCTCGGCGATGCGGGCACGAAGCGGCGGCACCCCCTCCTCCTCGAGTTCGAGGATGGTGCGCAGGTACATCTCGGTGGTGTCAACAAGGTCGTGCTTCACGTCTGCGGCCTCCTGGGCTCCGATGGTACCCGCTCCCACCGACCGTCGACGCAGGCGAAGCCGGAGGTGGCGGGCCGAATGGTGTTGACTGGGCCGCATGGCCGCCACCACAGACCTGCTGGTCGAGCCCGACCGGCTCGCCGCCGAACTCGATCACGCCGACCCGCCGACCCTGCTCGACGTCCGCTGGCGGCTGACCGGCCCGCCCGGGCGCGACGACCACACCGCCGGCCACCTGCCCGGCGCCGTCTTCGTGGACCTGGACACCGAGCTGTGCGGGCCGCCCGGCGCCGCCGGGCGACACCCGCTTCCGGACCCGGCGGCGTTGCAGGCCGCGCTGCGGGCCGCGGGCGTCCGCGCCGGTCGTCCCGTGGTGGTGTACGACGGCGGCGACGGCATGTCCGCCGCCCGCGCCTGGTGGACGCTGCGCTGGGCCGGGCACCGGCAGGTGCGGGTGCTGCACGGCGGCTTCCCGGCCTGGACGGCAGCCGGCCTGCCGGTCGACACGAGCGTGCCCGCCCCGGTCCCGGGCGACGTGACGGTGGCGCCCGGCGCGTTGCCGGTGCTCGACGCCGCCGCTGCCGCCCGGCTCGCCGCCGCCGGGCCCGGCGTGCTGATCGACGTACGGGCCGCGCCGCGTTACCGGGGCGAGCACGAGCCGGTCGACCCGGTCGCCGGGCACGTGCCGGGCGCTGTGAACCTGCCCGCACCGGAGTACGTCACGCAGGGCCGGTTCCCCGCCGCCGAGGCGCTCCGGGAGCGGTTCGCCGCCGCCGGGGTGGACGCGGACGCGCCGGTCGGTGCGTACTGCGGCTCCGGGGTGACCGCCGCGCAGGCCGTGCTCGCGCTGCACCTGGCCGGTCGCCCGGACGCCGCGTTGTACGTCGGCTCGTGGAGCGAGTGGGTGGCCGACCCGGACCGTCCGGTCGCGACCGGTGGCACGTCCGGCCGGTGAGCGTACGACTGGTGGGCGCGTCCCGGACCACGTGCGACGATGGCCGCATGGCCGACGACACGGTGGTGGTGTGGGACGAGGCTCTCCTCGCCTACGACATGGGCGACCATCCCCTCGACCCGGTCCGGGTCGAGCTGACGATGGCGCTCGCCCGTGAACTGGGTGTGCTGGACCGGCCCGGCGTACGGCTGGTCAAGCCCGAGCCGGCCGACGACGCGCTGCTCACGCGCGTACACGATCCGGCCTACCTGGACGCGGTCCGGTCCGCGCCGCGCGACCCGCTGTTCGCCGGCTTCGGTCTGGGCACGTCGGACAATCCGGTCTTCGACGGGATGCACGAGGCGAGCGCGCTGATCGCCGGCGCCACGACGGCCGCCGCCGAGGCGGTGTGGCGCGGCGACGCCCGGCGCGCGGTGAGTGTGGCCGGCGGGCTGCACCACGCGATGCCCGCCCGCGCCGCCGGGTTCTGCGTCTACAACGACCCGGCCGTGGCCATCGCGCGGCTGCTCGACCTCGGCGCGCAGCGGATCGCGTACGTGGACGTGGACGTGCACCACGGCGACGGCGTGCAGGAGATCTTCTACCGCGACCCGCGGGTGCTCACGATCAGCCTGCACGAGACGCCGCTCGCGCTGTTCCCCGGCACCGGGTTCCCGGACGAGACCGGCGGCCCGGGCGCGGAGGGCACCGCGGTGAACGTGCCGCTGCCCCCGGGTGTGGGCGACGCGGGCTGGCAGCGGGCGTTCCACGCGATCGTGCCGTCGGTGCTGCGCGCGTTCCGGCCGCAGGTGCTGGTCACCCAGTGCGGCGCCGACGGGCACCGCAAGGATCCGCTGGCCGACCTGCACCTGTCGGTGGACGGGCAGCGGGCCACGTACCGCGCGCTGCGGGCGCTCGCCGACGAGCTGTGCGACGGCCGCTGGGTCGCCACCGGCGGCGGCGGGTACGCGCTGGTCGAGGTGGTGCCCCGGGCGTGGACGCACCTGCTGGCGATCGCCACCGGCGAGCCGGTCGACCCGGCCACGCTCACCCCGCCGGGCTGGCGGGACCTGGCCGCGCGGCGGCGACCCGGGCACGAGGTGCCGCTGCGGATGACCGACGACGTGGACCCGTCGTACCAGCCGTGGCAGCCCAGCGGCGAGCCGAACGCGGTGGACCGGGCCGTCGCGGCCACCCGCAAGGCCGTCTTCCCGCTGCTCGGGCTCGATCCGCACGACCCGCGCGACTGAGCCGGCGGCAGGGGAGGACCGACCGGTGACCACCGTCGAGCAACCGCTGGACGTGCTGCTCAGTGACGGCACGACCGTCCAGCTGCGACAGATCCGCCCGGAGGACGCGCCCGAGATCGTGGCCATGCACGGCCGCTTCTCGGAGCGCACCCGATACCTGCGGTACTTCTCGCCGTACCCGCGTATCCCGGAACGCGACCTGAAGCGCTTCGTCAACGTCGACCACCGCGACCGGGAGGCGTTCGTGGTGCTCGCCGGCGAGCGGATCGTCGCCGTCGGCCGCTACGAGCGGCTCGGCCCCGCCTCGCCCGAGGCCGAGGTGGCGTTCGTGGTCGAGGACGCCTACCAGGGCCGGGGCATCGGGTCGGTGCTGCTGGAGCACCTGGCCGACGCGGCCGGGCGCAACGGCATCGTGCACTTCGTCGCCGAGGTGCTCCCGGCCAACGGGGCGATGCTGCGGGTCTTCGCCGACTTCGGCTACCAGGTCCAGCGCCAGTACGCCGACGGCGTGGTGCACCTGAGCTTCCCGATCGCGCCCACCGAGGCGACCCTGGAGGTGCAGCGCGGCCGGGAGCACCGCACCGAGGCCCGGTCGATCGCCCGGCTGCTCGCGCCGCGCGGCATCGCCGTCTACGGCGCCAGCACCACCGGCCAGGGCGTCGGCGCGGCGCTGCTCGGGCACCTGCGCGATGGTGGCTTCGCCGGGGCGATCGTGCCGGTGCACCCGAGCGCGTCGACGGTGGCGGGGCTGCCCGCGTACCCGTCGGCGGCCGACGCCGGCCAGGACGTCGACCTCGCCGTGGTGGCTGTCCCGCCGGACGCGGTGACCGACGTGGTGCACGACGCGGCCCGCGCCGGCGCGCACGGCCTGGTGGTGATCTCCGCCGGGTTCGCCGAGTCCGGCCCGGCCGGCGCGGCGGCGCAGCGCGCGCTGGTCCGCGCCGCGCACCTGGCCGGCATGCGGGTGGTCGGCCCGAACTGCCTCGGCGTCGCCAACACCGACCCGGCGGTACGCCTCAACGCCACGCTCGCGCCGGTGCTGCCCGCGGCGGGCCGGGTCGGCGTGTTCAGCCAGTCCGGCGCGTTCGGGGTGGCGCTGCTGGCCGAGGCGTCCCGGCGCGGGCTCGGCCTGTCCAGCTTCGTCTCGGCCGGCAACCGGGCCGACGTGTCCGGCAACGACCTGTTGCAGTACTGGCAGGACGACCCGGCCACCGACGTCATCACGCTCTACCTGGAGACGTTCGGCAACCCGCGCAAGTTCGCCCGGCTGGCCCGGCGCATCGGCCGCAGCAAGCCGGTGGTGGCGCTCGCCTCGCTGGCCCGGCCGCCGGGCGTGGGGGACGCGCCCGCGCTGGACGCGGCTGCGGTGAGCGCGCTGTTCGCCCAGTCCGGGGTGATCCGGGTGGACACCGTGTCCGAACTGCTCGACGTGGGCGTGCTGCTGGCCCACCAGCCGCTGCCGGCCGGGCGGCGGGTGGCGGTGGTGGGCAACTCGTCGGCGCTGACCGGGCTGGCCGCGACCGCCTGCGCGGCCCAGGGACTGACAGTTGCCGACGGCTACCCGCAGGACGTCGGGCCGAGCGCGGGCGCCGCCGCGTACGCCGCCGCGCTCGGCGACGCGGTGGCCGACGAGCGGGTGGACGCCGTGGTGGCGGTGTTCGCGCCGCCGCTGCCGGGCCAGCTCGCCGACCCGGTGGCCGACTTCGCGGCGGCGCTGCCCGACGCGCGGGTCACCGGCAAGCCGGTGGTGGCGACGTTCCTGGCCGGGCTGGTGCCGGCCGGGGTGCCGGCGTACCCGAGCGTGGAGGAGGCGGTACGCGCGCTGGGCCGGGTGACCGCGTACGCGGACTGGCTGCGCCGGCCCGCCGGTGTGCTGCCGGAACTGGCCGACGTGGACCGGGCGGCCGGGCACGCCGCGCTGCGCCCGGACGGGGCCGACTCGGCGGCGTTGCTGCGCGCGTACGGGATCGACGTGGTGGAGTCGGTGCCGGCCGGCAGCGCCGAGGAGGTGCTGGCGGCTGCCGAACGGCTCGGCCGGCCGGTGGCGCTCAAGGCCGCCGCCCCCGGGCTGCGGCACCGCCTCGACCTGGGTGCGGTACGCCTCGACCTGGCCGACGCCGCCGCGCTGCGCCGCGCGTACGCCGAGATGGCCCCGGTGTTCGGCGCGGAGGTGCTGGTCCAGCCGATGGTCGCGCCGGGTGTGGCGTGCGTGGTGGAGCTGGTCGAGGATCCGGCGTTCGGGCCGGTGGTCGGGTTCGGGCTGGGTGGCGTGGCGACCGAGCTGCTCGGCGACCGGGCCTGGCGGGCGGTCCCGCTCACCGACCGGGACGCCGCCGAACTGGTCGACGAGCCCCGCGCGGCGCCGCTGCTGCGCGGGCACCGGGGCGCCGCGCCGGTGGACCGGGCGGCCCTTGTCGACCTGCTGGTGCGGGTCGGCCGCCTGGCCGACGAGCAGCCGCGGGTGCGGTCGCTCACGCTCAACCCGGTGCTGGCCCGGCCGGACGGCATCTCGGTGCTGCACGCCACCGTGCGCACCGGCGCGGAGGCCGCCCGCCCCGACACCGGCCCGCGCCGCTTGTAAGGAAGGGCCCCTTCTTAACGCCTCCGGTAGAGAAGGGGCCCCCTTTTAACACCGCTCACCCACGCTCGGAGATCTGCTGCACCGACCACTCGTTGCCGTCCGGGTCGCGGAAGAACACGAAGCCGACGTTGTCCAGCGGATGCGGCACCGGGCGCGGGTTCTGGCCCATCACCTGGATCTCGCTCACCTCGACGCCCCGCTCGACCAGCTCGGCGCGCGCCCGTTCCAGGTCCGGTACGACGAGTTGCACGCCCTTGAGCGAGCCCGGCGGCATCTCCGGTACGACGCCCCGGCCGAGGACGATCGAGCACCCGGAGCCCGGGGGAGTGAGTTGGACGATCCGCCCCGCGCCGCCCAGATCCGTGTCGTGGTCGAGGACGAAGCCGAGCCGCTGCGCGTAGAACTCCTTGGCCCGGTCCACGTCGGAGACCGGCACCACCACCACTTCAAGTGTCCAGTTCATGTTGTCGCTCCTGTCGTCGAATCGGTGTGCAGCACTGCCGCGAGCCGGTCGAACGCCTCGCCCAGGCCGCGGGTCATCGGGTAGCGCAGGACGGTGTCGCGCCCCTGCGCGGTGGCGTACCGCAGGTGGGTGACGACTGTGGTCCGGTCCGCCGAGCCGGTGAAGTCGTGGCGGACCAGCGTCTCGCCCGGATAGGACTGGTCGTCGAAGAGTTCGGTGCAGACCAGCCGCGCCGGCGGGTCGACCTCCCGGTACGTGCCGCCCTGGCCCATCAGATCGCCGTCCGGGCCTCGGGAGACGAACCGCCACCGCCCGCCCACCCGCAGGTCCACCTCGCACTCGACGAGGTGCCAGCCCCGGGCGCCCCACCAGCGGACCAGCAGCTCCGGGCGGGTGAAGGCGGCGAACACGAGGTGGCGCGGAGCGGCGAAGTCGCGGCTGAGCCGGATCTCCCGGTCGCCGGGCAGGGACACGGTCAGGCCGGTCACCGCTGCTCCCCGGCGGTCAGTTCGGCGAGCACCTCGTCCAGTCGCGCATAGCTCTCGGCCCAGTAGTCCCGGTAGTCCGCCAACCACGCGACCGCCTCCCGCAGCGGCCGGGCGTCGAGCCGGCAGGGACGGCGCTGGGCGTCCCGGCCCCGGGTGACCAGGCCGGCGCGTTCGAGCACCTTGAGGTGCTTGGAGACGGCCGGCTGGCTCATCGCGAACGGCTCGGCCAGCTCGGTGACAGTCGCCTCCCCGGCGGCCAGCCGGGCGAGGATGGCACGCCGGGTGGGGTCGGCGAGCGCGGCGAAGGTGGCGTCGAGCAGATCCGCGGGCACTTTCATAACCTCCTGGTTGTGCAACCAGTCGGTTGTATACGGTGGGAGCGCCCGGGTCAAGCGCGACAGGCCCCGGCGAACCGCCGGGGCCTGTCGGGGCTGGGGTGGGTCAGCAGGCGTACGCCTCCAGCCGGTTCGCCCGCTCCGGGTCGCGCAGCTTGAGCAGCGTGACCTTCTCGATCTGCCGGATCCGCTCCCGGGACAGGCCGAACTCGCGGCCGACCTCGTCCAGCGTGCGCTGCCGGCCGTCGTCCAGGCCGAAGCGCAGCCGGATCACCGCCTGCTCCCGCTGGGACAGCGTGGCCAGCACGATGCGGACCTCGTTGCGCAGCTCGCCGTTGGTGGCGGCGTCGCCCGGCTCGGTACGCGGGTCGACGGCGGCGACGAAGTCGCCGAGCGCGCTCTCGCCGTCCTCGCCGACGGCCTGGTCCAGGCTGACCGGCTCCCGGTCGTAGGAGATCAGCTCGATCACCTGGAACTCCGGGATCTCCAGCGCCGTGGCGACCTCGCTGACGGTGTCGGCCATGGCGCGGGTGATGGCCTGGCGGATCCACCAGGTGGCGTAGGTGGAGAACTTGTAGCCCTTGGTGTAGTCGAACTTCTCGACCGCGCGGATGAGGCCGAGGTTGCCCTCCTGGATGAGGTCGAGGAAGGCCATGCCGCGACCGGTGTAGCGCTTGGCGATGCTCACCACCAGCCGCAGGTTGGCCTCCAGCAGGTGGTCCTTGGCGGCGCGGCCCTCGGCCGCGATCAGCGCCAGGTCCGCGTGCAGCTCGGCGGAGACGGGGGTGCAGGTGGCCAGCTTCTCCTCGGCGAAGAGGCCGGCCTCGATCCGCTTGCTCAGCTCGACCTCCTGCGCCGCGGTGAGCAGCTTGGTGCGGCCGATGCCGTTCAGGTACGCCCGGACCAGATCGGTGGAGACGCCGCGCTCGTCGGTGGCGTCGAGGTCCGTGAGGGTGACGTCCATGTCCTGGTGCTCGATCATCTGCTGGGTCATCTCTGTTCTCCCCGTGTCCGACGTGCCTACCGGTCCCGTGCCGCCCACGCGGTGGTGGCCGATGACAAACAGCTTGGCGGTCGGGGCGTGAGACGGGAGTGAGGCGATCGGAGACCCGACAGGAATCCCGGCCGGAATCCGGCGTTCCCTTGCCCGGCGCGGTTACCGTGCCACCGACCGGCCGTCGGGGCCGGCACGGCACTGACGATCGGAGAACGTGGTGGTCTTCAAGCGGCTCATGCAGGCGATGGGTGTGGGTGGACCGTCGGTGGAGACGGTGCTGGCCAACCCGAACTGCCGCCCCGGCGGCGAGCTGGCGGGCCGGATCCAGGTGGTCGGCGGCGACCACCCGGTGGACGTGAGCTACATCGCACTCGGCCTGGTCACGCGGGTCGAGGTGGAGAGCTCCGACAGCGAGTACGACGTGAACCAGGAGTTCGGCCGGGCCCAGGTGACCGGCGCGTTCCGGCTGGAGCCGGGGCAGCGGCACGACGTGCCGTTCCGCTTCCAGGTGCCCTGGGAGACGCCGCTGACCGACCTGTACGGCCAGCACCTGCACGGCATGACGATGGGTCTGCGTACCGAGCTGGAGGTGGCTCGGGCGATGGACAAGGGCGACCTGGACCCGGTGGCGGTGCACCCGCTGCCGGCCCACGAGCGGCTGCTGGAGGCGCTGCTACGGCTGGGCTTCCGGTTCGCGCGGGCCGACGTCGAGCGTGGACACATCTACGGTCTGCACCAGCAGCTGCCCTTCTACCAGGAGATCGAGTTCTACCCGGCGCCGCAGTACGCGGGCGCGATGAACCAGCTCGAGGTCACCTTCGTGACCGATCCGCGCCAGGTCCACGTGGTGCTGGAGCTGGACAAGCGGGGCGGCCTGTTCACCGAGGGCCGGGACGCGTTCGGCCGGTTCACGGTGGACCACGCGACGGCGGACCGGACGGACTGGGCCGCCCAGCTCGACGGCTGGCTGCGTCAGTCGCTGTCCCGCCGCGGGCTGTTCTTCTAGGCCTCAGAGGTCGAGCACGAGGGTCCGGGGACCGACGTTGACGCTCTCCACCAGCATGTGGGCGCGGAAGCGGCCGGTCTCCACCTTCGCACCCCGGGCGCGCAACTGTTCGACCACGGCGTCCACCAGGGGTTCGGCCACCTCGGCGGGCGCGGCGGCGGTCCAGCTCGGTCGCCGGCCCTTGCGGGCGTCGCCGTAGAGCGTGAACTGGCTGACCACGAGCAGCGGCGCCCCGACGTCGGCGGCGCTGCGCTCGTCGTCGAGGATGCGCAGCTCGTGCAGCTTGCGGGCCATGATGGCGGCCACCTGCGGGGTGTCGGTGTGGGTGACGCCGAGCAGCACCAGCAGCCCGTCGGCGATCTCACCGGTCACCTCGTCGTCGACAGTCACCCGGGCCCGGCCGACGGTCTGCACCACCGCCCGCATCAGTCGGTCACCGGCTCGACGATGCCGCGCTCGACCAGGTGCGCCACGATCGGTCCGGCCGCTTCGGCCAGCTCGTCCGGGGCCACGTCGTGCGCAGCGGCCAGCAGGGCGAGCTGGTCGCGCAGCGGCAGCCGGCCGTCGGCGCCGCCGACCAGGGCGAGCACCAGCGGGTCGATCTCCTCGGACCAGCGCAGCCCGCGCGGCATGGCCAGGACCTGCCGGTCCACAGCCCAGCCGTCGTCGCCCATGGTGGCCTCCTGCCGCAGCTGGAGCCCGTCGGCGGCGCGGTAGCGGGCGGCGAGCAGGCCCTCGGTGTCCCGGGTGCGCAGCCAGTCCTGCCGGGCGAACCACTCGCCGATCCGGTCACCCAGCGGCGGCTCGACCCGCTGGCGCAGGTCCTCCACCCGGACGACCGGCTGGTCGTGGCCGGAGCGGCGCAGCGAGACGATGCCGAAGCCGATCGCCTCCACCTTGTGCGCGTCGAACCAGTCCAGCCAGGCCGCCATCCGCTGCGGGTCGGCGCTCTCGCCGACGTCGGTGAGCCACAGGTTCACGTACGCCATCGGGTCGGCCACCTCGCGCTGGATCACCCAGGCGTCCAGGCCGGTGCCGGCGAACCAGCCGGTGACCCGCTCGGCCCAGTCCTCGCCGGTGACGTGCACCCAGTTCGCCAGGTACTGCATGGTGCCGCCCTCGGTGAGCAGGTCCGGCGCGGCCGCGGCCAGCTCCGCGCCGATCGCGTCGCCGACCCGACCGGAGTCCCGGTAGACGTGCGTGGTGGTGCCCGGGCCGACCACGAACGGCGGGTTGCTGACCACCAGGTCGAAGCGGCGCCCGGCCACCGGCGCGACCATGTCCCCGCGCAGCAGCTCCCAGTCCTGACCGTTGAGGGCGGCGGTGGTCGCGGCGAACCGCAGCGCCCGCTCGGAGACGTCGGTGGCGGTGACCCGGCGGGCGTGGGTGCCCAGGTGCAGCGCCTGGACGCCGGAGCCGGTGCCGAGGTCGAGCGCGGTGTCCACGGTCGGGCGGACGGCCGCCGAGATCAGCGTCTGGGTGGCGCCGCCGATGCCCAGCACGTGTTCGGCGTGCAGCGGGCGCCCGGGCCGCGCGCTGGCCGGCACGTCGGCGAGCACCCACCAGTCGTCCCCGTACGGCTCCAGGTCGACCCCGGCGCGCAGGCCGTCGCCGTGCCGCTCCACGATGCCTCCGGCCAGCGCCTCGTCCAGGGCGAGCGGGGCCAGCGCGGCGGCCACCGCCGCCTCCGGCTCGGTCTGGTCGCAGATGAAGACGCGGATCAGCGTGGCCAGCCGGTCCCGGTCCTCGGTGGCGCGCAGCGCGGCCCGGTAGTCGTTGCGGGCCACCGCGCCGGTGCCCTGCGGGCCCAGGCGGTCGGCGATCCCGTTGGCGGTGAAGCGGGCGAGCGTGAGCGCGGTGCGCAGCGCGTCGACCCCGGCGGGGGAGAGCAGCATGTCGTGACGGTCCACGTGCTCATCCTGCCTCGGGCGCGGTCCGGCGTGGCGCGCACCCGCCGATCCATAACGTGGACCGTATCTATCGGCAACTATCTCTTTCATGTGTATCGATCTCTGGTTAGCATTCCTGCCAACATCCGTCGATGGGGCGATCCGGCCACAAACCGGGCCGCCCGGTAGGGAGCCAGACGATGCCCGACGTGTCCCTTCCCCGGCGGCGCGCGCTGCGTGCGCTCGCCGTCACGGCCGCCGCCGCGGCCTTCGCCGCCGCCGCCTCCACGCCCGCTCTCGCCGCGCCCACCGGGGAGATCCGGTACGCCGGCGCCGCGGACGCCGTCAGCGGCAGCTACGTGGTCGTGCTCAAGGGCGACGCGGTCGGCACCGCGAACACCCTCGCCGCCCGTACCGCCGTCCCGGACCGGGCCGCCGGCCTGGCCAAGCGCTACGGCGGCAACGTCGGCACGGTGTGGAGCTCCGCTCTCACCGGCTACAGCGCGAAGATGACCCCCGCCCAGGCGCGTCGCCTGGCCGCCGACCCGGCCGTCGCGTACGTCGAGCAGGACCGCGTGATGACCACCCAGGGCACCCAGACCGGCGCCACCTGGGGCCTGGACCGGATCGACCAGCGCAACCTGCCGCTGAACAGCACCTTCACCTACCCGAACACCGCCAGCAACGTGCGCGCCTACATCATCGACACGGGCATCCGCACCACGCACAGCGACTTCGGCGGCCGGGCCACCTGGGGCACCAACACGGTGGACACCAACAACACCGACTGCAACGGCCACGGCACGCACGTCGCCGGCACGGTCGGCGGCACCAGGTACGGCGTGGCCAAGAGCGTGCGCCTGGTCGCCGTCAAGGTGCTCAACTGCTCCGGCAGCGGCACCACCGCCGGCGTGATCAGCGGCGTCAACTGGGTCACCTCGAACGCGGTGAAGCCGGCCGTGGCCAACATGAGCCTCGGCGGCGGCGCCAGCACCACGCTGGACAACGCGGTGGCGAACTCGATCAACTCCGGCATCACGTACGCGCTCGCGGCCGGCAACTCCAGCGCCAACGCGTGCAACTCCTCGCCGGCCCGCGTCGCCTCGGCGATCACCGTCGGCTCGACCACCAGCACCGACGCGCGGTCGTCCTTCTCCAACTACGGCTCCTGCGTGGACATCTTCGCCCCGGGTTCGTCGATCACCTCGGCGTGGCGTACCAGCGACACCGCCACCAACACGATCAGCGGCACCTCGATGGCGTCCCCGCACGTGGCCGGCGCGGCGGCGCTCGTCCTGTCCGCGAACACCTCCTACACCCCGGCTCAGGTGGCCAGCTACCTGACCAGCAACGCCACCACCGGCAAGGTGACCAGCCCGGGCTCGGGCTCGCCGAACCGGCTGCTCTTCGTCGTCAACTGACGACACGGGTGACCTGACCACTCCGTGGGCCGCGGCCCGGTGGACCTCCCAGGGGTCCGCCGGGCCGCGTCACGTCGTCGGGGAGTCGCCGCCCGCGCGAGGCGGGCGGGGCGGCACTATGGTCCCCATGACGCTGTCACTGCCCATCGACCCGCAGGCCAACGAGCTGCTGGCACGCAGCCCGCTGGCCCTGCTCCTCGGCATGGTGCTGGACCAGCAGGTGCCGATGGAGAAGGCGTTCTCCTCCCCGTACGTGCTGGCGCAGCGCCTCGGCCACGAGCCCGACGCCGCGGAACTGGCCGGGTACGACCCGGACGCCCTCGTGGAGATCTTCGCCCGGCCGCCCGCGCTGCACCGCTTCCCCAAGGCGATGGCGGCCCGCGTGCAGGAGGTGTGCCGGGCGCTCGTCGAGCGCTACGACGGCGACCCGGCCCGGCTCTGGTCCGACGTGACCGACGGCCGGGAGCTGCTGCGCCGGGTGGGTGAGCTGCCCGGGTTCGGCCGGCAGAAGGCGCAGATCTTCGTCGCGCTGCTCGGCAAGCGGTTCGGGATCACCCCGGACGGCTGGCGCGAGGCAGCCGGCGACTACGGCGACGCGGACGCCCACCGTTCGGTGGCGGACGTGACCGATCCCGAGTCGCTGCGCCGGGTACGCGAGTTCAAGCAGCGGATGAAGGCGGAGGCGAAGGCCGCGAAGGGCTGATCCGCCGTACGCCGCCGCAACCGGCCCGCCGTCCCTGTCGTTGGTCGCCAGGACGGGGGACAGGGGCGGACGATGACCGAGCAGCGGGGCGGGGCGCTGCTGCGTACCGCGTCCAGCCCCGGGCGGGCCACCTTCCTGGAGCTCTTCTTCGACCTGGTCTTCGTGTTCGCGCTGACCCGGGTCTCCCAGCGGCTGATCAACGGCGTCGACGGCTCCGCCGGTGCGGTGGCCGCCGACGTGGGCAGGACCCTGCTGCTGTTCCTGGTGCTCTGGCAGGTCTGGACGATCACCACCTGGGTCACCAGCCGGTACGAGCCGGAGCGCGCCGTCATCCAGGTCGTGGTGGTCGGCACCATGTTCGGCAGCCTGGTGCTGGGCGTGACCCTGCCCCGCGCCCTGGAGGAGCGGGCGTTGCCGTTCGCGCTCGCGTACGTGGTGGTGATGGTCGGGCGGCCGCTGCTGATCGCGGTGGCGTTGCGTGCCCACCCGCGGCGTCTGGTCCCGCTGCGGCTCGCCGTCTGGGCGGGGGTCAGCGCCCCGCTGTGGATCGCCGGCGCGCTGATGCCCGGTCCGCGCCTGGCGCTGTGGGTCGTCGCGCTGGCGGTGGACCATCTCGGCACGTTCCTGGGCTGGCCGCTGCCGTGGATCGGGGCGTCGCGCATCCGGCAGTGGCTCGTCGCCGGGGAGCACCTGGCAGAGCGCTACCAGCAGATCTTCCTCATCGCGCTCGGCGAGTCGATCCTGGTGATCGGCGTGACCTACAGCGGGAAGGAGTTCTCCGGCGACGCGGCGGTGGCGTTCACGATCTCGTTCGTGATCACGGCGTTGCTCTGGCGCATCTACTTCTACCGGGCCGGTCACCTGCTGGCGGAGGCGCTGCGGATGGCCGGCACGCCGGGGCGGCTGGCCGAGTCGGCGGCGCAGACCCACCTGTTCATGGTGCTCGGGGTGCTCAGCGCCGCGGTCGGTTACGAGCTGGTGATCGCCCACCCGTACGACACGGCCCGGCCGAACTGGCTGGTCTTCGTGGTGGGCGGCCCGGCGCTGTTCCTGGCCGCCCGCTCCCGGTTCGAGTACGAGATCTTCGGCCGGGTGTCCCGCCCCCGGCTGGCCGGGCTGCTGGCCCTGGTGCTGCTCCTGCCCGCGCTGGCGACCGTGCCGGCGATGTTCGCGCTCGGCGCGGTGGCCCTCGTGCTGGCGCTCGTCGCGTTCGCCGACGCCCGCCGGGCCTGGCACCGGCCGCCGGAGTCCTCCGCCTCGCCGATCGGGCGGGAGGCGCTCGGCGAGGGCGGCCCGGAGGCGTGAGCCGTCAGGCGGCGGTCGGGCGGGACAGCGACGCCAGCGCGCGGCGTACGTCGGCCAGCGAGACGGTGGCCGAGTCGTCCAGGTCGGCCAGGCCGGCCTCGATCCACTGCCGCATCAGTGTGGTCACCCCGATGCCGCGCGCGTCGGCGGCGGCGCGGACCCGCTCGTACGTCTCCAGCGGGAGCCGGACCGACCGGCTGACCATCGGCACGTCGGTGTCGGGGGTGGGCAGCTGCGCCGGTGACGTGTCGTCGATCAGGTCGGCGAACGCGTCGCCTCCGGCGTGGAACCGCTTGGTCGCCTCGTCACGGTGCATCGTGACCGCCTCCTCGTCGGCGTGATCTCCGCACCGCCTCGTCGTAGCGCTTGGCCTCGACGTCGCTCAGTTCGCGGGCGGAGAGGATGTCCCAGTCGTTGTCGGTGCCGTCGGCCTCGGCCAGCAGCACGGCGAGCCGCCGGCCCCGGTGGTCGGTGGCGTAGACCACCATCACGTCGTCCCCTAGGTGGCGGATGACCCGGCGCTTGCTGTGCAGGGCCTCCCAGACTTCCCCGGGTGTGACGTCGTAGACCCGCAGGTTCGCCAGCGCCTCGTCGGTGAAGCTGAACCGGTTGGCCACGCGCGAAGCGTACCACGTACGTAACACGCACCCGGCTGTCACGAATTTCGCCGATCATCCGTCCGGAGTGACAGGATGGGCCCTATCCCCTCGTAGGAGGTCCGTGGTGAAGCGTCAGGCGTACCAGCCGATACTGATCACCGACGCCCCGCGCAGCCAGGACGACCAGCTCAACAGCCGGCAGAAGCGATACGTGCTGATGATGGCCATCCGGGTCGCGTGTCTGGTGGCCGGCGCGATCCTGGTCGGCGCGAAGGCCCCGCTGCTCTGGCTCTGGCTGCCGCTGTGCGCGCTCGGCATGGTGCTCGTGCCCTGGCTGGCGGTGCTGCTGGCGAACGACCGGCCGCCGAAGGAGGAGCACCGCCTGGCGAACCGGTTCCAGAACCGGCGCCGCGAGGAGCCCGCGCCCACGGCTCTGACCGCCGAGGAGAACCCGCACAAGATCATCGACGCCGAGCCCTGACCGGCCCGGGCGGAGCACCGCCCGGACCGGCCGCAGGCGTCAGGGAGCCGGGCGGGCGCCCACTGTCGTCACGGCGAGCGCGCCCAGGTCACCGGCGCGGCCCAGCGCCGCACGCGGGTCGGCCCCGGCCAGCCACGCGGTGAGCAGCCCGGCCGCGAACGCGTCCCCGGCACCGGTCACGTCCACCACGTCCACGCCGGGCGCGGGGGCGAACTCCACCACACCGCCGCGCTCCACCCACACCGCGCCCGCCGCGCCGCGCTTGACCACCACCCGGTGCGCCACCGCGGTGAGCGCCCGCGCCTGCGCCGCCGGGTCCAGCCCGCCGGCCAGCACCGTCGCCTCGTCCGTGTTGACCAGCAGCAGGTCGACGTCGCGTACCCAGGTCAGGAACGCCCCGCCGACGCGCCGCAGCGGCGCCGCGGACGCCGCGTCGACGCTGACTGTCAGCCCGCGCTCGCGAGCGGTGGCCAGCGCGCGCAGGCCGGCGCCGCGCGACCCGACGTCCAAGAGGGTGTACGCGGACAGGTGCAGATGCCCGGCGTCGGGCGCGGCGGCCAGTGCCGCGTCCACGTGCCCGGCGGTCAGCCGCAGGTTCGCGCCGCGCTGGCTGACCATCGTGCGCTCCCCGT
Source organism: Micromonospora globosa (assembly GCF_000717585.1). Classification (NCBI taxonomy): domain Bacteria; kingdom Bacillati; phylum Actinomycetota; class Actinomycetes; order Micromonosporales; family Micromonosporaceae; genus Micromonospora; species Micromonospora globosa. The sequence continues at coordinate 56,382 of NZ_JNZR01000038.1, read as the reverse complement.
CGTGGGTGAGCACGATGACGGTGCCGGTCGGGTAGCCCTCGTGCCGCTCCACCGCGCAGTCGACACCGATCCGGGTCAGCTCGGCCACCCGCTCCCGGCCGGTCTCGTCGTCGCCGACGGCGGCGACCAGTGTCACCGCAGCGCCCTGCCCGGCGAGCCAGGCCGCTGTGTTCGCCGCCTGCCCGCCGCCGCTGAACCGGATGCCGGCCGCGGTGTCCGAGCCGGTCGCGAGCGGCCCGGACAGCACCGCGAGCACGTCGGTGATCACGTCGCCGACGACGACGATGCGCGGCCTGGCGTTCATGCCGTACCGGTGGGGCGGGCCGCCGCGGCGACCGCGATCCGGGCCGCGAGGTCGGCGTTACGCAGGATGATCCGGACGTTCACCGCCAGGCTGGCGCCCTCGGTGGCGGAGTGGAAGTGCGACAGCAGGAACGGGGTGACCGCCTTGCCGGTGATCCCCTCGCGGGCCAGCGCGGCCAGGCCCTCGGCGAGCGTGCGGTCGTGCAGCGCCGGGTCGAGCTGCTCGTCGGCGGGCAGCGGGTTGGCCACCACCAGGCCGCCGTGGTGCACGCCGTGCGCCGCGCGGGCGGCCAGCACGTCCGCCACCTGCTCCGGCGAATCGACCGACCAGTCCAGGTCGAAGCCCGCGTCGGTGAGGTAGAAGCCGGGGAAGCGGCGGGTGCGGTAGCCGACCACGCCCACCCCGAGCGTCTCCAGGCGCTCCAGCGTGGCACCCACGTCGAGGATCGACTTCACCCCGGCGCAGACCACGGCGATCGGCGTCCGGGCCAGCGTGACCAGGTCGGCCGACTCGTCGAACGTCTGCGCCGCCTCCCGGTGCACGCCGCCGAGCCCGCCGGTGGCGAACACGCCGATCCCGGCCGCGGCCGCGACCGCGCTCGTGGCCGCAACGGTGGTCGCGCCGTCCGCGCCTGTCGCCGCCGCCGGGGCCAGGTCGCGGACCGAGAGCTTGCTCACGCCGTCGACGGTGGCGAGCCGGGTGAGCTGGGCGTCGTCCAGCCCGACCCGCAGCTCGCCGGCGACCATGCCGATGGTGGCCGGCACCGCCCCCGCGTCCCGTACCGCCTGCTCGATCTCGCGCGCCACCCGCAGGTTGTCCGGGCGGGGCAGCCCGTGCGAGACGATCGTGCTCTCCAACGCCACGACCGGGCGGCCGTCCCGCAGGGCGTCGGCCACCTCACTACCGAGACTGATGTGAAAGTTGGTCACGTCGGTTACCGTACGGGCCGCTTCCGGCCGGGGCCCAGGTGGACCGGGGCGGACCGACCTGCAAAACTGGAACGCCGGAGGTGTAGTCGTGAGCACAGAGGTTCTCGAGCGTCCCGAGCTGAAGGACGCGGACACTGGTCCGGAGATGTTCCACTACGTCCGCAAGGAGAAGATCGCCGAGAGTGCCGTCATGGGCACCTACGTGGTCGCGCTCTGCGGCGAGACGTTCCCGGTCACGAAGGCGGCCAAGCCGGGCTCGCCGGTGTGCCCGAAGTGCAAGGAGATCTACGACTCGTACGCCGAGTGATCCCGGGCGGCTCCGCCGCCCCTGCACGTAACCTGCGGCGGTGACCACCTCCACCGCCCTCCTGCTCGCCGACCTCACCGGCGTGGCGGTCTTCGCCGCCTCCGGCGCCTCCGCGGCGGTGGCGAAACGGCTCGACCTGTTCGGGGTGGTCTTCGTCGGCGTGGTCGCCGCGCTCGGCGGCGGTATCTTCCGCGACCTGGCCATCGACGAGGTGCCCCCGCTGGCGTTCGCCGACTGGCGCTACGCCGCCACCGCCGCAGTCGTCGCCGCGGCCGTGTTCTGGCTGCACCCCCAGCTCGCCCGGCTGCGCACCACAGTGCTGGTGCTGGACGCGGCGGGTCTCGGCCTGTTCACAGTCACCGGCACGCTCAAGGCCCTCGACGCCGCCGTGCCGGCGGTCGGCGCCTGCATGATCGGCATGCTCACCGCGATCGGCGGCGGGCTCGGCCGGGACCTGCTCACCGGCGAGATCCCGGTGGTGCTGCGCCGGGAGATCTACGCGCTCGCGGCGCTCGCCGGCTCGATCGCGGTGGCGCTGCTGTCGGCGTGCGGACAGGCCACCGCCGTGCCGCTCACCGGCGCCGCGCTGCTCGTGTTCGGGCTGCGCCTGATCGCGCTGCGCCGCCGCTGGTCCGCCCCGGTGGCGACGCTGCGGCCGCCGCGCACCGGCACCCGGGGACCACTGCCCTGACCCGATCCGCGCCGGGGTGGGCGGATGTGACAGGCGTGGCGTCGAGTGGGGCGTACGGCCCGCGCTGGTTATGCTGAACCGGCCTTCGCGGCACGGATGCGCGAGGGCGTTTTCATGGGCGGCGGCTCCCGTGGCCCCGGTCGGGCCCGCCGCCGTCCGCGGCGGAGAGGAGCTACGCGTGCCACCGCGGATGCCGGCGCTCGACACGTTCCCGCCCCTGCGCGCCTGGCAACGCAAGGCGCTGGTGGAGTACCTGCGCCGCCGGACCGAGGACTTCACAGCGGTCGCCACGCCCGGCGCCGGTAAGACCACGTTCGCGCTGCGGATCGCCGCCGAGCTGCTCGCCGACGGCACCGTCGAGGCGGTCACCGTGGTCGCGCCGACCGAGCACCTGAAGACCCAGTGGGCGCAGGCCGCCGCCCGGGTCGGCATCCAGCTCGACGCCGCGTTCCGCAACGCCGACCTGCACTCCGCCGCCGACTTCCACGGCGCCGTGGTCACCTACGCCCAGGTGGGCATGGCGCCGCAGGTGCACCGGCGGCGCACCATGACCCGGCGCACGCTCGTCATCCTCGACGAGATCCACCACGCCGGCGACTCGCGTACCTGGGGTGACGGCGTGAAGGCGGCGTTCGAGCCCGCGGTACGCCGGCTGATGCTCACCGGTACGCCGTTCCGCTCCGACGACAACCCGATCCCGTTCGTCAGCTACGAGCGCGGCGGCGACGGGCTGCTGCGCTCCCGCGCCGACTCGGTCTACGGCTACTCCGACGCGCTGCGCGAGGGCGTGGTCCGGCCGGTGCTGTTCCTGGCGTACTCGGGGGAGACCCGGTGGCGCACCAACGCCGGCGAGGAGCTGGCCGCCCGCCTCGGCGAGCCGATGACGCAGGACCTGATCGCCCAGGCGTGGCGTACCGCGCTGGACCCGGCCGGCGACTGGATGCCGCAGGTGCTGCGCGCCGCCGACGCCCGCCTGACCGTGCTGCGCGCCAACGGCATGCCCGACGCGGGCGGCCTGGTCATCGCCAGCGACCAGCAGGTGGCCCGCTCGTACGCGAAGCTGCTGGAGCAGGTGACCGGTGAGAAGGCCGCCGTGGTGCTCTCCGACGACCAGGGCGCGTCCGCGCGGATCGCGACGTTCGCCGCCTCCCAGCAGCGGTGGCTGGTCGCGGTGCGGATGGTGTCCGAGGGCGTCGACATCCCCCGCCTGGCCGTCGGCGTGTACGCGACGAGTGCCAGCACCCCGCTGTACTTCGCGCAGGCGATCGGCCGGTTCGTCCGGGCCCGCCGCTCCGGCGAGACCGCGTCGGTGTTCCTGCCCAGCGTGCCGCACCTGCTCGGGCTCGCCAGCGAGATGGAGGCCGAGCGGGACCACGTGCTCGGCAAGCCGAAGGACCGCGAGGGCTTCGACGACGACCTGCTGGAGCGCGCCCAGCGCGACGACGGCGCCAGCGGGGAGCTGGAGAAGCGCTTCGCGGCGCTCTCCGCGACCGCCGAGCTGGACCAGGTGATCTTCGACGGTGCCTCGTTCGGCACCGCCGCCCAGGCCGGCACGCCCGAGGAGGAGGAATACCTCGGTCTGCCCGGTCTGCTCACCGCCGACCAGGTCTCGCTGCTGCTGACCAAGCGGCAGGCCGAGCAGCTCGCCGCGCAGAAGCGCCGGGCCGCCCAGCGGACCGCTGAGCCGGCCGCTGCGGCCCCGGCGGCGGCGCCCCCACCCATGAGTGCCGCCCAGCGCCGGGTGGCGCTACGGCGGCAGCTGAACGCTCTGGTGGCCGCCCGGCACCACCACACCGGCCAGCCGCACGGCAAGATTCATGCCGAGCTGCGCCGGATCTGCGGCGGCCCGCCCAGCGCGCAGGCGACGATCGAGCAACTCGAGGAGCGCATCGCCACCGTGCAGACCCTGTAAGGAAGGGCCCCCTGTTAACGCCTCCGGTAGAGCAGGGGCCCCTTCTTAACACCGTCGCGCACCGTTGGCACCCGGCACGAAAAACCGGCCGGAGGCTCCCCTTGCGGGTGCCTCCGGCCGGTCATGTCGGGTTGTGGACTTCTTGTCGGACCTCAGTTCGCCATGAGATCGGCGCCTCGCCAGCTGAACTCCGGGTCCGACGCGTACCGCACGGTGATCTTCACGAGATCCTCCGCGTACTTGTTCGCGTGGTGCCCACAGAACACCAGCTCACTCCCACCCGCCAGAGTGATGCGGAGCTTGCCGGCAGCATTGCAGCGGTCGCACCGTTCATCGGCGGCCGGGGGGCTCACCGTCTCGGGCGGCGGCGTGAGGGTCGGGGTCATCGCCTTCCTCCTCTGGTCGTCACCGATGAACACTCTCTTCGGTTGCTCACCTATCGTGCAACACCCATCTCGGGCCCTGCCTTCCCTGTGTGCCCGCGGGGGACCGAGGTCACACCTGGCGTGGAGGACAGTGTGCCGTGCACCAAGGGTGCCACGTCAACGATCACAAACAGGCAACCGAACGATCACCAAAGAGTGTTCTACGGCTGGTGATCAAACCGGCACGATTTGTTGACGTACGCGGTCAGTCCAGGTAGTCGCGGAGCACCTGGGAACGCGAGGGGTGCCGCAACTTGGACATGGTCTTGGATTCGATCTGCCGGATGCGTTCCCGGGTCACGCCGTACACCTGGCCGATCTCGTCCAGAGTGCGCGGCTGGCCGTCGGTGAGGCCGAAACGCAGGCGCACCACGCCCGCCTCACGCTCGGACAACGTCTGCAGGACCTGCTGGAGCTGGTCCTGCAGCAGCGAGAACGACACCGCGTCGACCGCGACGACCGCTTCGGAGTCCTCGATGAAGTCGCCGAGCTGGCTGTCACCCTCGTCGCCGATGGTCTGGTCGAGCGAGATGGGCTCCCGGGCGTACTGCTGGATCTCCAGCACCTTCTCCGGTGTGATGTCCATCTCCTTGGCCAGCTCCTCCGTCGGCCATGGCGCGGGTGATGGCCTGGCGGATCCACCAGGTGGCGTAGGTGGAGAACTTGTAGCCCTTGGTGTAGTCGAACTTCTCGACCGCGCGGATCAAGCCGAGGTTGCCCTCCTGGATGAGGTCGAGGAAGGCCATGCCACGGCCGGTGTAGCGCTTGGCCAGCGAGACCACGAGCCGCAGGTTCGCCTCCAGCAGGTGGTTCTTGGCGCGCTCGCCGTCCCGCGAGATCCACATCAGGTCGCGCTGGAGGTCGCGGACCAGCTTCTCCTCGCCCTCGTCGGCGGCGCGCAGCCGCTCGGCGGCGTAGAGGCCGGCCTCGATCCGCTTGGCCAGCTCGACCTCCTGCTCGGCGTTGAGCAGCGGCACCTTGCCGATCTGCTTCAGGTACGCCCGCACGGAGTCGGCGGAGGCGGTCAGCTCGGCGTCCCGGCGCGCCTGCTTCAGCGCCTCGGACTCCTCGTCGTCCCACTCGAAGTCGTTGTCGGTGGCGGAGCTGGCCGCGTCGGCCTCGGCGGCCTGGGTCAGCTCGGCCGGCTCCTCGACCACCACGTCCTCGATCTCGGCGGCCAGCTCCTCCGGATCGATCTCGCCGTCGGGGCCCTCGCCCTTGCCGCCGGCCTTGGCCGGCTTGGCCGCTGCGGTCTTCGCCGCCACGGTGGCCTTGGTGGCGCGGGTCGTCTTGGTGGCCTTCGCCGGGGCCGCGGCCTTGGCCACGTCGGCGGTGGTGGCCTTGCGCGCGGTCGCCTTCCGGGGGGCCGGGGCGGGCGACTCCTCGGCGGCGGGCGCCTGCTTGGGGGCGGGCGCGGCGGCCTTCTTGGTGGTCTTGGCCGTGGTCGCGCGGGAGGCCGGGGTGGCGGACCGGGCGGCGGCGACGCGGCGGCGGGTGCTCGCCGAGCCGTCCACCACCACCGTCACGCCCGCCTCGGAGAGTGCGCGGAGGATCTTCTTGGCCTGGGCCGGGGTCACCTCAGCGGACTCGACGGTGCGCGCGAGCTGGGCCGACGTGAGCTGGCCGCCGGCGCTCTGCGCGTGGGCGATCAGGGTGTCGGTGAGCGAGCGAACGTCGGCGCCGGTCTGGCGGGGATCTGTCACGAAGACCTTCCGGAGGCGAAAGAGCGAGCACGGCCGGGTCGTCCGGCGCAGCATGGGACGGCCGCGCCGGGCGAGTCGTTGAGGACCCCCGTGTCCCGGGCCGTCCGGTCGCTGGCGGTCCGTGGCGCGTGGGCAGGGTGAATTGTAACGCCGTCTGCCGCGATCATCCCGCGCCGCACGGCGGACCTGCGGTCCGGGACCGCAGATTCGGCGCAGATGTGGACTTTGTAAGGATGATACCCGCGCACGAGACGGCCGGTCCCGATCGTGCCGGAAGGGGAGAGACATGATCATCTCGACGCCCACGGCGCGGGAGTTGCTCACGATCGCTGTCGATGTGGCCCGGGAGGCCGCCACCACCGCGTACCGGATGCGGGTCGAGGGCGTCTCGGTGGCCGCGACCAAGAGCACGGTGACCGACGTGGTCACCGCCGCCGACCGGGCGGTGGAGCGGCAGGTGGTCGCCGCGCTGCGGCAGCGCCGGCCCGGCGACGCCGTGCTGGGCGAGGAGTACGGCGCGGGCGAGACCGGCCCGGCCGGCCCCGACGGCGTGCGCTGGATCCTCGACCCGATCGACGGAACCGTGAACTACCTGTACGGGCTGCCGTACTGCGCCGTCTCGCTGGCCGCCGAGGTGGCCGGTGAGGTGGTCGCCGGTGTGGTCCGCAACATCGTCACCGGCGAGGAGTGGACCGCGACGCTCGGCGGCGGCGCCTGGCGCGACGGGCAGCGGCTGCACGGCTCCGCCGCCACCGACCTCGGGCAGGCGCTCGTCGCCACCGGGTTCGGCTACGACGCCGGCCGCCGGGCCCACCAGGCGCGGGTGGTGACCGAGCTGATCCCGCACATCCGGGACATCCGCCGGATGGGCGCCGCCGCGCTCGACCTCTGCCTGGCCGCCGAGGGGCGGGTGGACGCGTACTACGAGAAGGGTCTGGCCGACTGGGACCTGGCCGCGGGCGGGCTGGTCGCCCGGGAGGCCGGGCTGCTGGTGACCGGCCTGTCCGGCCTCCCGGCCGGCCCGGACCTGGTGCTCGCCGCGCCGCCGGCGCTGCACGGGCCGCTGCACGACCGGCTGGCCGACCTGGACGCCTCGGGCGGGCCGTGACGGCGCCGGACACGCGACAGGGCGGCCTCCCCGGGGGAGACCGCCCTGTGCCGTCGGTGCGCCCGTCGCCTACTTCTCGATCGGCATCGGGCAGGTGCCGGTCGGCGCCTGCGGTGCGCCCAGGTCGCCGAGCGACTGGTTGACCTCGGTGGTGGTGGCGAGCTGTTGGAACTGGTTGCCCAGCACCACGTCGACGACGTCGTCCTTGCGCTTGGGGTCGAACTTCTGGTTGGCCTCGTTGAGGAAGTACGCGCGCAGCAGGTGCGCCGAGCCCACGGCCTTGGGCCCGAACCGCAGCTCGGCCACGCCGTCGAACGCCTTGGTCTCGTTGCCGACCTTCTTGACCTGGAACTTGCGGTTGCGGAAGTCGTCCGCGACGCTGCCGGCCCGGCCGGCCTCGTCGGTCGCGTTGTAGACGTTGATCTTGACGTCCTTCTGTTCCCGCAGGCGCAGGTCGACCAGCGGCCAGCCATCGGGGCAGGCGGCCGCCGTACCGGCTGTGCCCTGACTGTCCTTCAGCACGGCGACGACCACGAAGACCAGGGCGACGACCGCCAGCAGTCCGACGACAACGAGTGCCCGCACTCGCGCAAAACTCATCCTGGGCGCTCCCCGGACAGTGATTGGGTGGTGGCGGGCGACGCGGTCGGGCCGCGACCTGTCGGCCGTCCAGTACGCCGCTGAGGTTAACGCTTGTCCGGCTCAGGCGTGGAAACAGTCCGACATACCGGCGCGCCACGCGGTGAACCGGTAGGACTACCCCTATCTTCGTGTCGCCTGAGTCACATTGGGAACAACTTCGGGCGCAGAGGCGTACATCTCTCCCGCGAGGGCGGTATACATGCCTCGCCCACAGGGGGGGTAAGGTTCCGCGCTCACCGGGGGCATTTCGCACCGGCGAGCCCGGCCCACCGCTCTTCGGGTCGGGTGCCCGACAGAGATGGTGGCCGGTCAGGGGAACCGAAACGGCGTCGTCCGGCGTTACAACCGGCAGCGACAATATCGATATTGGAGAGTGAAACCGATGGCCACCGACTACGACGCCCCGCGTCGCGACGAGGTCGACCTCGGCGAGGACAGCCTGGAAGAGCTCAAGGCCCGGCGGGTCGACTCACAGTCGGGTGCCGTGGACGTCGACGAGGCCGAGGTGGCCGAGAGCTTCGAGCTGCCCGGCGCCGATCTGGCCGACGAGGAGCTCACGGTCAAGGTCCTCCCGATGCAGCAGGACGAGTTCCGGTGCGCCCGCTGCTTCCTGGTCCACCACCGCAGCCAGCTGGCGGTCGAGCGCAACGGCGACCTGATCTGCCGCGAGTGCGTCTGATCCCGACCGGGGACACCAGCGGCGGCCTCCTCGACGGGGCCGCCGCTGTTCGAGCCGCCGCCGTGCGCGCTCGGCCGGGAGCTGCTTGACTCGTACGGGCGGCTGCCACGCCGCGCGGAGCAGGAGGGCGGACGGGTGAGCGAGCGCAGCGAAGAAGCCGGCCCGGACAAGCCCGGCCCGGACGTACCGGGCCCGGACAGCCCGGACACCGAGGAGCTGGGCGCCACCGTCGCCGCCCTGACCGCCGACGACATCGCGCCCGCCCGCCGGCGGCAACTGCTGACCCGGCTGGTCGGGCAGGCCCGCGCCCGCGGGATCACCGACCTGTTCAAGCCCCGCGCGGCGGTGCGCTGGATGACCGACACGGTCGCCGAGGTCGCCCCGCACGTGCCGATCCGCGACCTCGCCACGCTGCGGCGGCACTTTCCCGGCCTGGACGACGAGGCGCTCGCCGACCGGCTGGTCCGCAACGCGTCCCGCGCCACCGCCGGAGTCGGTGCCGCGGGCGGCGGGGTCGCCGCCGTCGAATGGGCGGTCACGCCCACCCTGCTCTCCGCTCCCGTCCTGCTGGCCGCCGAGACGGTGGCCGTGGTGGCGATCGAGCTGAAACTGATCGGGGAGCTGCACGAGGTCCACCGGGTGCCGCTGCCGCCCGGCGGCACCGGCCGTGCCGTGGCGCTCGTGCAGTCCTGGGCCACCCAGCGGGGGGTCAACCCGATGATGCCGGGCGTCGGGGTGAGCGCGGTGCTCGGCACCGCCGCCCGCCGGGAACTGCGGGACAGCCTGATGCGCCGCTTCGGGCGCAACCTCACCACGCTCGGGCCGTTCCTGACCGGCGCCGCCGTTGCCGGCTACCTCAACCGCCGGGCCACCCGCGCGCTCGGCGAGCAACTGCGCAAGGACCTGCGGCGTACCGCGCGTGCCCTGCCGGAGGCGCCGTCCTGACCGGTCCCGGGCCGCGGCGGGCCGCGGCGGGTCGCGGTGGACGGTCAGGCCGCGTCGCGGGCGGCCAGCAGGGCGGTCGCCAGCTGGACCGGGTGCCGCGTGCTGACCACCCAGAACGGCGTCGGGTCGGCCGGGTCGTCCAGCACCACCTGCACCGCGCCACCGATCCACGGCCGCTGCACCACGAAGGCGAGCGGGTCGGAGCCGACGCCGAGCACCTCGCGCCGGCCGGCCGCGTCCAGCGGCACCACGTCCGCGACGTACCGCACCGGCAGGTGGGCGTCGTCGACCCGCAGCTCGCCGTCACGCACCTCGACCCGGATCCGGCCCAGCCACCACAGTGCGGCCACCGCAGCGGGGATCAGCAGCACGAACGGCAGCCAGGCGCGCACCCCGGTCGCGCCCATCCAGAGCTCGACCGCGAGCAGACCGGCCGCGGCCAGCCCGGCCGGCCAGGCCCACCAGGGCAGCCCGAGACGCTCCGCGTACGGCGCGGCGGTGGCCGTCGGGGCGGCCGGAGATGACGACTGACGCACACAGACGAGGGTACGGCGCGCGAGCGGCCCGGCAACCGGCAGGATGGCAGGGGCACCCCGCAGGACCGGACGGAAGAGGATGACCGTGACAGACGTCGTACCCGTGCCCGTGCGGCTGCTCGACCCGGAGCTGCCACTGCCGGCGTACGCCCATCCCGGCGACGCCGGTGCGGACCTGGTGGCCGCCGCGGACGTCGAGCTGCCCCCCGGCGGCCGGGCCCTGGTGCCCACGGGCGTGGCGGTGGCGCTGCCGGACGGCTACGTCGGGCTGGTGCACCCCCGATCCGGACTCGCGGCCAGACTCGGCGTGACGGTGCTCAACGCGCCCGGTACGGTCGACGCCGGCTACCGGGGTGAGATCCTGGTCAACCTGATCAACCACGATCGGGACACGCCGGCCAAGATCAGCCGGGGTGACCGCATCGCGCAGCTCGTGGTCCAGCGGGTCGCCCGGGCCGAGTTCCGGCCGGTGGCCGAGCTGCCCGAGTCCCGGCGTGGCACGGGCGGGCACGGGTCCACCGGCGGGCACGCCGGGCTGGTCCCGGCGCCGTCCGGCGGGCAGAGCGAAGAGGTGGCAGGGTGAGTGTGAACAGCGGAGGGTGGGCGCAGTGATCTTCTCCCGGAAGCGGGCCGACGAGGCGCGTGACAATGGGGTCCTCGACGCCGAGGAGACCCCGTCGGCGCCGGGCCGCGGCCCGTACGACGTCAGCGAGGCCCCGGAGGCGCCTCGCCTCGACCTGGGCAGCCTGCGGATCCCGGCGGTGCCGGACGTCGAGGTGCGGGTCCAGGCCGACCCGCAGGGCGTGATCCAGCAGGTCGTGCTGGTGCACGGCCAGAACGCGCTCCAGCTCGGCGTCTTCGCCGCGCCCCGCTCCGAAGGCATCTGGGACGAGGTGCGCGAGGAGATCCGCCAGTCGCTCGTCAGCGACGGCGCGACCGCCCAGGAGGTCGAGGGGGAGCACGGGCCCGAGCTGCGTGCCCGGGTGGGTACCCCGGACGGGCCGACCGACCTGCGGTTCGTCGGCATCGACGGCCCGCGCTGGATGGTGCGCGGCGTCTTCCAGGGTGCGGCCGCCACCGACCCGGCCGCCGCCGGCCCGCTCGCGGCCTGCCTGGACGGCCTGGTCGTCGACCGCGGCCAGGAGGCCAAGCCGGTGCGCGAGCCGCTGCCGCTGCGGCTGCCCCGCGAGGTCGCCGAGCAGCAGGCCGCCGACTCGCAGGAGGTCTGATCCACACGTGCCCAGGCCCGGCGTCGTACCGGCGCCGGGCCCGCGGCGTGTCCGGTCCCGGCCGGCGGCGTGTCCGGTCCCGGCCGGCGGTACGCGCCACGCCGCTCCCGCCGGGCGGCCACTGCGCGTACGCTGGCGGGACGGTTCCGCCGCCCGCGGGGCCCCGCTGTGGAGAGGGTGACGCGGAGGTCATGACGACCGACGAGAGCCGGGGGTCGCTGCGGCGGCTCCTGCACCGGCTCACCGCGAGCGAGGCCGAGATCGAGGCGCAGGAGCTGCGCCGGGAGAGCGCCGAGTCCGGCGGCACGCCCGCCCACCAGTGCAACAGGGGTCAGGTGGTGTCGGTGGCCGGCCGGCTGCGTACCGTCGTCTACACGCCCCGCACGAACCTGCCCACGCTGGAAGCCGACCTCTACGACGGCAACGACGTGGTGACGCTGGTCTGGCTGGGCCGCCGGCACATCGCCGGGATCGAGCCGGGCCGGCACCTGACCGCGCGCGGCCGGGTGGCGGTGCGCGACGACCGCAAGGTGATCTACAACCCGTACTACGAGCTGGAGTCGCCGAAGTGACGACCGGACAGCAGCACACCCCGTCGGGTCTCGGCCCGCAGGACGAGGAGCGGCTGCCCAGCCTCGCCGAGCAGATGGCCGACCAGCTCGGCGGATGGCGCGGGCTGGTCGAGTCGAGCATCCCGGTGGTGGTCTTCGTGATCGCCAACGTGATCGGCGAGCTGCGCCCCGCCGTGTACGCCTCGGTGGCGGTGGCGCTGCTGATCGCCGGGCTGCGGCTGGCCCAGCGCAAGCCGGTGCGGCACGCGGTCAACGGGCTGTTCGGCGTCGGCGTCGGCGCGCTGCTGGCGCTGCGCACCGGCGACGAGCGCGACTTCTACCTGCCGGGCATCCTCTACGGCATCGGGTACGGCCTGGCGCTGCTGCTGTCGGCCGCGATCCGGCAGCCGCTGGTCGGCTGGATCTGGTCGGTGCTGGTCGCCAAGGGCCGCTCCGAGTGGCGCGACGACCCCAAGCTGGTACGCACCTTCACCCAGCTCACCGTGCTGTGGGGCGTGGTGTGGCTGGCCAAGGTCGGCGTACAGGCCGGGCTCTACCTGGCCCACCAGGACACCGCGCTCGGCGTGGCCCGGCTCGCCCTGGGCTACCCGCCGTACGCGCTGCTGCTGCTGATCACGGTGTGGGTGGTGCGCCGGGTCACCCGGGAGACCGCACCCACCCCGCTACCAGGCTCCTGACGCCGCCGCCTCAGGCGCGGTCGCGGTGCCGGTCCGTGCTAGGCGGGCCGAGGATCACCGCGCGCACGTCGTCCTCCACCGCCGCAGTGCAGACGAACACCAGCTCGTCGCCGGCCTCGATCGGGTCGTCCGGGGTCGGCACCAGCACCCGCTTGCCGCGCACGATCGCCACCAGCGCCGCGTCCCGGGGGATCGGCACCGCGTGGATCGCCTGCCCCACGTAGGGCGCGGTCGGCGGCAGCGTGATCTCGACCAGGTTCGCCTCGCCCTGCCGGAACGTCATCAGCCGGACCAGGTCGCCGACGGTGACCGCCTCCTCGACCAGCGCCGCCATCACCCGCGGCTTGCTCACCGCGACGTCCACGCCCCACTGCTCGGTGAACAGCCACTCGTTCTCCGCCCGGTTGACCCGGGCCACCACGCGGGGCACCGCGAACTCGGTCTTGGCCAGCAGCGACACCACCAGGTTGACCTTGTCGTCGCCGGTGGCGGCCACCACCACGTCGCACCCGGCCACGTCGGCCTCCTCCAGGCTGGCCAGCTCGCACGCGTCGGCGAGCACCCAGTCCGCGGCCGGCACCCGGTCGGGCCGCAGCATCTTCGGCTGCCGCTCGATCAGCATCACCTGATGGCCGTTGTCGATCAGCTCCTGGGCGATCGAGCGGCCCACGTTGCCGGCGCCGGCGATGGCGATCCGCATGGCTCAGTGCCCCCCTTCCGGCGGCGCCGCCGCCACCGACGTGACCGGGCCGTTGATGTCGTCGGTCACCAGCATGTAGACCTGGTCGCCCTCCTGGATCACCGTGGAGGCGGTGGGCAGCGTGCCGATCCCGAACCGGTTCAGGTAGGCCACCCGGGCGCCGACGGCCTGCTCCAGCTGCCGCAGCGGACGGCCGATCCAGTCCTTGTGCACCGGCACCTCGATGATCGAGACGGTGCTCGTCGGGTCGCGGAAGATCTCCACGTTGCCCTCGGGGACGAGGTGGCGCAGCATCCGGTCGGCGGTCCACCGGACGGTCGCCACGGTGGGGATGCCGAGCCGCTCGTAGACCTGGGCGCGGCGCTGGTCGTAGATGCGGGCCGCGACCCGGGACACGCCGAACGTCTCCCGGGCCAGCCGGGCCGAGATGATGTTGGAGTTGTCGCCGCTGGACACCGCCGCGAACGCGTCGGCCCGTTCGATGCCGGCCTGACGCAGCACCTCGCCGTCGAAGCCCGCACCGGTGACGGTGATGCCGGCGAAGTCGGGCCCGAGACGGCGGAACGCGTCCGCGTCCTGGTCGATCACCGCCACCGAGTGTCCACGCGACTCCAGGCTGTGCGCCAGGGTCGACCCGACCCGCCCGCAGCCCATGATCACCACATGCACGGTGTCCGCTCCTCCCACGGCGCCGCCCGCCGACCCGTCGTCTGCGAGCCTGCCACGTCCCCCTGCCGGACGGGGGACCGAACCGTACCGCGCGGCCGCACGCGGGGGAGATCGACCACCCCAGCGCCCCGGACCCGGTGGTCGTACGCTTGGCGGTTGTGGCCCGACCCACCTCGCTGCTGAAGCGACTCCTCCTCGGTCGACCGTTCCGGTCCGACCGCCTCCAGCACACCCTGCTGCCGAAGCGCATCGCGCTGCCGGTCTTCGCCTCGGACGCGCTCTCCAGCGTGGCGTACGCCCCGGACGAGATCCTCCTGACGCTGTCCATCGCCGGCGCCTCGGCGTTCATCTTCTCGCCGTGGGTCGCGCTCGCGGTCGTCGTGGTCATGCTGACGGTGGTGGCGAGCTACCGGCAGAACGTGCACGCCTACCCCTCCGGCGGTGGCGACTACGAGGTGGCGACTGTCAACCTCGGGCCCAAGGCCGGCCTCGCGGTGGCGAGCGCGCTGCTCGTCGACTACGTGCTCACGGTCGCCGTCTCGGTCTCCTCCGGCGTGGCGAACCTCGGCTCGGTGGTGCCGTTCGTGGCCACCCACAAGGTGCTCATCGCGGTCAGCGCGGTGGTGCTGCTCACCGCGATCAACCTGCGCGGCCTGCGTGAGTCGGGCACCGCCTTCGCCATCCCCACGTACGGCTTCGTGATCGTGATCGGCGGCATGCTGCTGACCGGGCTGATCCGCGTCTTCGTGCTCGGCGACGACCTGCGCGCGCCGAGCGCCGGCCTGGAGATCCAGGCCGAGCACAGCGTCACCGGGTTCGCGCTGGTGTTCCTGCTGCTACGGACGTTCTCCTCGGGCTGCGCCGCGCTCACCGGCGTGGAGGCGATCTCCAACGGCGTACCGGCGTTCAAGAGCCCGAAGTCGAAGAACGCGGCGACCACGCTGCTGTTGCTCGGCGGCATCGCGGTGGCCATGCTCGTCGGCATCATCTGGCTGGCCCGCCTCACCGGCCTCCAGTTCGTCGAGGACCCGCGCACGCAGATCATCTCCGGCCCGGACGGGTACGTGCAGAAGACTGTCACCACCCAGCTCGGCGAGACCGTGTTCGGCGGTGGCTCGGTGCTGCTCTACGTGGTCGCCGGGATGACCGCGCTGATCCTGTTCCTGGCCGCCAACACCGCCTTCAACGGCTTCCCGGTGCTCGGCTCGATCCTCGCGCAGGACCGCTACCTGCCCCGCCAGCTGCACACCCGCGGCGACCGGCTCGCGTTCTCCAACGGCATCCTCTTCCTGGCCGTCTTCGCGATCGTGCTGATCATCGGTTTCCAGGCCGAGGTCACCAAGCTCATCCAGCTCTACATCGTCGGGGTGTTCGTCTCGTTCACGCTCTCCCAGGCCGGCATGATCCGGCACTGGAACCGGCACCTGCGCCGCGAGCGCGACCCGGAGGCGCGCCGCCGCATGCTCCGTTCCCGGGCGATCAACACGTTCGGCATGGTCATGACCGGCGTGGTGCTGATCATCGTGCTGGCCACCAAGTTCCTGCTCGGCGCCTGGATCGCGATCGTCGCGATGGCGGTGATGTACGTGGTGATGCTCGGCATCCGCCGGCACTACGACCGGATCGCCGAGGAACTGGAGCCGACCGAGCAGCGGGGCGTGCTGCCCGCCCGCAACCACGCCATCGTGCTGGTCAGCAAGCTGCACAAGCCGACGCTGCGGGCCGTCGCGTACGCCCGGGCCACCCGGCCGGACACGCTCACCGCGGTCACCGTGAACGTGGACGAGCAGGACACCCGCGACCTCCAGGCCGACTGGGAGCGCCGCGAGCTGCCGGTGCCGCTCACCGTGATCGACTCCCCGTACCGGGAGATCACCCGCCCGATCCTCAACTTCGTCGCATCGGTGCGCCGTGAGTCGCCGCGCGACGTGGTCACCGTCTTCATTCCCGAGTACGTGGTGGGGCGCTGGTGGGAGAACCTGCTGCACAACCAGAGCGCGCTGCGGCTCAAGGGGCGGCTGCTGTTCGAGCCGGGCGTGATGGTGACCAGCGTGCCCTGGCAGCTCGCGTCCACCGCCGGCAAGAACCTGGACCGGCTGGACGCCACGCTGAGCCGGGGCCCGGCGCGCGGCCCCCGGGTGGCGCCGCAGAGCACCCTGCCGCCGCCGGTGGCGTCCACGCCGTCCGCCGAGAGGGAGGAGCGCTCGTGAGCGCGGTGGAGCGCCCCGGTCCTGCGTCGGTGGACCGGCCCGGGCTGGAGGAGGCCGAGCGGGTCGAGCTGACAGTCGACGCGGTCGCGCCGGGCGGGCACTGCGTGGCCCGGGTCGGCGGGCAGGTGGTCTTCGTCCGGCACGCGCTGCCCGGTGAGCGGGTGGTGGCCGAGGTGACCGAACTGCACCGGGGCTTCGCCCGCGCCGATGCCGTGGAGATCCTCACCGCCTCGCCGGACCGGGTCACCCCGCCGTGCCCGTACGCCCGTCCGGGCCGGTGCGGCGGCTGCGACCTCCAGCACGTCGCCCCGGCCGCCCAGCTCGACTGGAAGCTCTCCGTGGTGCACGAGCAGCTCACCCGGCTGGGCGGCCTCACCGCGGAGCAGGTGGACGCGCTCGGCGTACGCGTCGAGGCGCTGCCCGGCGGACCGCTGGGCTGGCGTTCCCGGGTCCGCTACGCGGTCGACGCGGCCGGCCGGGCCGGGCTGCTCAAGCACCGTTCGCACGAGGTGGTGCCGATCGACAGGTGCCTGATCGCGCACCCGGCGATCCAGGATCTGCCGGTGCTCCCGCCGACCGGTGCCCGCTGGCCCGACGCCGACGCGGTGGAGACGGTCGCCAGCACCGGCGGGGACGTCGCCGTGGTCGCGTACACCGATGGGGTTCCGACGGCCGTGAGCGGGCCGGAGCGGGTCCGGGAGACGGCGGCCGGGTGGTCCTTCACGCTGCCCGCCTCCGGGTTCTGGCAGGTGCACCCGGCCGCGGCGGACGCGCTGACCGGCGCGGTCCTCGACCTGCTCGACCCGCGGCCGGGGGAGACGGCCTGGGACCTGTACGGCGGGGCCGGCCTGTTCGCCGCCGCGCTCGCCGAACGGGTCGACGGGGCCCGGGTGACGCTCGTCGAGTCGGCGCCGGACGGGGTGGCCGCGGCCCGGCAGAACCTGGCCGACCTGCGCGCCGTCGAGGTGGTCGCCGCGCGGGTGGAGGCGGCGCTGTCCCGGCGCCGGATCACCGGCCCGGTCGACCTGGTGGTGCTCGACCCGCCGCGCTCCGGAGCGGGCGCGCCGGTGGTCCGCGGTGTGGTGGCCGCCCGGCCGCGTGCCGTCGCCTACGTGGCCTGCGACCCGGCGGCCTTCGCCCGGGACGTGCGCACGTTCGCCGAGGCGGGGTGGCGGCTGGCCGCGCTGCGCGGCTTCGACCTGTTCCCGATGACCCAGCACGTGGAGCTCGTCGGCCTGTTCCTGCCCCCGCAGGATTGATCTTGTCCCGGCTCCGCGCGTTGGTCGCGTTGGTCGCGTTGGTCGCGTTGATCGCGTTAATGAGGGGCCCTTCCACTACCGGATCCGTTAAGAAGGGGCCCTTCCTTGCGCATCGTCGGGCTGATGTCGGGCACGTCCTACGACGGCGTGGACGTGGTGGCGGCCGAGTTCACCGCCGACGGCGACACGCTGCGGCTGCGGCCGCTCGGGCACCGGGAGCTGGCGTACCCGGACGACCTGCGGGCCGAGATCGGCGCGCTGCTGCCCCCGGCGGCCACCACGATCGAGGCGGTCTGCCGGCTGGACAACCGGCTCGGCGAGGTGTTCGCGGAGGCGGCGGCGGCCGGCGTCGAACTGGCCGGGGGCACCGCCGACGCGGTGGTGTCGCCCGGGCAGACGGTCTTCCACTGGGTCGAGGACGGCCGGGTACGCGGCACGCTCCAGCTCGGCGCGCCGGCCCGGGTTGCCGCCCGGGTGGGCGTACCGGTGCTGCACGACCTGCGCTCGGCGGACGTCGCGGCCGGCGGCCAGGGCGCGCCGCTGGTCCCGGCGTTCGACGCGCTGCTGCTCGACCCGGAGGCCGGTGCCAGGGCCGCGTTGAACCTCGGCGGGATCGCGAACCTCACAGTGGTCGCGCCCGGGGCGCCGGTCCTCGGGTACGACGTGGGCCCGGCCAACGCGCTGCTGGACGCCGCCGCCCGGCGCTTCCTGGACCGGCCCTGCGACGTCGACGGGGCGCGGGCCGCGGCCGGCCGGGTGCACGCGGCGCTGCTGGCCCGGCTGCTCGCCGAGCCGTACTACGCCGCGCCGCCGCCCAAGTCGACTGGTAAGGAGCTGTTCCACGGCGGCTACCTGGACGCTGCGCTGGCCGCGCTCGGGGAGCCGGTGGCGGCCGACGACGTGCTGGCCACGCTCACCGAGCTGACCGCGCGCACGGTGGCCGGCGCCTGCGACCGGCACCGGGTCACCGAGGTGGTGGCCGCCGGCGGGGGAGTGCGCAATCCCACACTCCGGGCGCGGCTGGCGGCCCTGGGCGAGGGGCGCTGGCGGCTGCGCACCACCGACGAGCTGGGCGTACCGGCCCAGGCCAAGGAGGCGTACGCGTTCGCGCTGCTGGGCTGGCTGTCCTGGCACGGGCTACCCGGCGCGGTGCCGTCGGTGACCGGGGCGTCCCGGGCCGCCGTGCTCGGCTCCTGGACCCCTGCGGGCCCGTCCGTCGCCGCGCCGCGCCCACCCGCGCCCCGGCGGCTCGTGGTGGACGCCTGACCTGGGTCGATGCACGGCCAGGCTGCGGACTGTTCCGCGGCCGATAGACTCTCCGGTCATGAGTGTTGAAGAGGGCACGGCCAACCACGGTCGGCTGCTGGGCACCGTCCGCGGCCCGCAGGACGTGAAGCGGATGACCGCCGAGCAGCTGGACATCCTCGCCGCCGAGATCCGTGACTTCCTGATCGCCAAGGTCTCCCGCACCGGCGGCCACGTCGGCCCCAACCTCGGTGTGGTCGAGCTGACCCTGGCGATGCACCGGGTCTTCGACTCCCCGCGTGACCGGCTCCTCTTCGACACCGGCCACCAGGCGTACGTGCACAAGATCCTCACCGGCCGGCAGGAGGGCTTCGACAAGCTCCGCCAGCGCGGTGGCCTCTCCGGCTACCCCAGCCAGGCGGAGAGCGAGCACGACCTGATCGAGAACTCGCACGCCTCCACCGCCCTGTCGTACGCCGACGGCCTGGCCAAGGCGTACGCGCTGCGCGGCGAGAAGCGCTCAGTGGTCGCCGTGGTCGGCGACGGCGCGCTCACCGGCGGCATGTGCTGGGAGGCGCTGAACAACATCGCCACCGCCGGCAACCCGCTGGTGATCGTGGTCAACGACAACGGCCGGTCCTACTCGCCGACCATCGGTGGCCTCGCCGACCACCTGTCGTCGCTGCGGCTCAACCCCGGCTACGAGAAGGTGCTCGACACGGTCAAGGACGCGCTCGGCAACACCCCGTTCGTCGGCAAGCCGATGTACGAGGTGCTGCACGCGGTCAAGAAGGGCATCAAGGACGCGGTCGCCCCGCAGGCCATGTTCGAGGACCTCGGCATCAAGTACGTCGGCCCGGTCGACGGTCACGACGTACCGGCGGTCGAGGCGGCGCTGCGCGCCGCGAAGAACTTCGGCGGCCCGGTGATCGTGCACGCGGTCACCCGCAAGGGCTACGGCTACCGTCCCGCCGAGGACGACGAGGCCGACTGCCTGCACGGCCCCGGCGCGTTCGACGCCGAGACCGGCAAGCTGCTCGCCGTGCCGTCGGTGAAGTGGACCAACGTCTTCGCCGACGAGCTGGTCGCGATCGCCGACGAGCGCCCCGACGTGGTCGGCATCACCGCCGCCATGGCCGAGCCCACCGGCATCGCCACGCTCGCCCGCAAGTACCCGGAGCGGGTGTACGACGTGGGCATCGCCGAGCAGCACGCGGCCACCTCCGCCGCCGGCCTCGCCATGGGCGGGCTGCACCCGGTGGTCGCGGTCTACGCCACGTTCCTCAACCGGGCGTTCGACCAGGTCCTGCTGGACGTGGCGATGCACAAGCTGCCGGTCACGTTCGTGCTGGACCGGGCCGGCATCACCGGCCCGGACGGGCCCAGCCACTACGGCATCTGGGACATGTCGGTCTTCGGCGTGGTGCCCGGCCTGCGGATCGCCGCGCCCCGCGACTCGGCCACGCTGCGCGAGGAGCTGCGCGAGGCGGTCGCCGTGGACGACGGCCCGACCATCCTGCGCTTCCCGACCGGCACCGTCGCCGCCGACCTGCCGGCCGTACGCCGGGTCGGCCCGGTCGACGTGCTGGCCGAGTCGGCGCGTACCGACGTGCTGCTGGTGGCGGTCGGCTCGTTCGCCGGCCTCGGCGTGGAGGTCGCCGCCCGGGTCGCCGAGCAGGGCTACGGCGTGACAGTGGTCGACCCGCGCTGGGTGCGCCCGGTGCCGGCCGAACTGGTCGAGCTGGCGTCCGCGCACCGGCTCGTGGTCACCGTGGAGGACGGCGTACGCATCGGCGGCGTCGGCTCGGCGCTGGCCCAGGCGATGCGCGACGCCGACGTCCGCGTACCGGTCAAGGACCTCGGCGTAGCGGCCGACTGGCACCCGCACGGCAGCCGCGCGCAGATCCTGGCCGACCTGCGACTGACCGCCCAGGATGTGGCGCGTGACGTCACCGGCTGGATCTCCGGCCTGGACGCCGCCCCGGTCGACCCGGCCACAAACGGAGCCCGAGCCCAGAGCTGACCTGACCTGCCCCCACCCGCGCCGTCCGCGCCGGGGTTCCGCGTCGATCTTGCACTTGCGGCCCTCCTGATGTCGGCTTAGCCCGATCAGGGAGGGCCGCAATCGCAAGATCGCCGGATGTTTGGGGTCGAGGGAGGGGTCGCGGAGGTACGCGAGGCGGGGCTGGGCGGCGGCGATCACCTCGGCGCACAAGCGGGTGCGCTGCGCCATCGTGGACGGTGCCCTGGCCGGCGTGCTGGCCCTGGGGCCGCCGCACTCCTCCGACCTGGATCCGCGGACGACCCCGCAGCTCCATCCACGTCGACCCGGAGATGTGGGGACGAGGCGTGGGTGGTGCGCTGCACGCGCTGTTCGTCGGGCACCTCGAGGACGATGGACTGGCGCTGGGCGTGCTGGAGGTGTGGGAGCGCAACACCCGGGCCCGAGCCTTCTACACCCGCCCCGATTCCGTCGATCTTGCACTTCCGGCCCCCAGATTGCCGGTTATGCCCTGTTCAGCGGGGCCCCAACTGCAAGATCGCGAGTCGCGCCAGCCCTGCCCCTGCCCCTGCCCCGTTGACCAAGGAGTTTGGGGGCGTGGAGGGACTCCCGGGTGACACAAACTCCTTGATCACCGAGCAGGGTGGATGATCATGAGGTTGGCCGTGCGGGGTGTCCGGTTTGTCGCCGTCAACTTCATGATCGACGGGACCGGGCCAACGCGCGAGGCGGGGCGGGGTGCGGTGAGGGAGGGGAGAGGACGAGAGGGTCAGGGGGTGGGGAGGGAGCGGTACCAGGTCTTCTCGGTGCCGGCCAGGCTGAACGTCTGCCTCTGGTCGGTGTGCTCCACGACCACCAGGCCGGGACGGTCGACCAGGCGGGTCGTGCCGGGCGGGGCGGAGAACGAGGCGTCCCGGGTACGCCACGACAGCACCGCCAGCGGCCGGCCCGGCATCGGCAGGTGGTACGCCTGGAGCGTGGTGGACCGGTCGGCGGGGGAGACCACCGGAGTGCCACCGTCGGCGGGCCGGTAGACCACGGCCGTCATCGTCCCGGCCGGCGTCTCCCAGCTGAGCTGCTCCAACTCACCCGGCTCGCCCTCGCCGAGAGCCACCGAGCCGAGCGAACGCGTCGCGATCTTCGCCATCGGCCAGGACTCGGGCGCGGAGCGGGGTGCCTCGCGGTCGCCGATGCGGCGCGGCACGCTGCCGAACGGGCCCCGCTCACCGGCGAGCACGCAGGTGTCCAATCCGGTCAGCGCACGCTTGCCGGCACCCGTCTCGTCGCGTACCAGAGGGTAGCGGGGCGCTTCGGTGGCCGTACCCAGGTCGAGGACGCGGTCCGCGGCCCGGCCGCGCGGCAGCGACGGCGTGGCCCGCAGCGTCGCGGTCACTTCGACGGCCCGGCAGTCCGGTACGGCGACCGGGTCGGTGACGCCGTCGGTGGTGCCGAGCACCTTGCCGTCGGGCCCGGTCAGGCGCTCGACGCGGGCCGAGGTGAGGTAGCGGCGGCCGGACGGCTCCCGCACCGGCAGCACGTCGGAGTAGACCAGGTAGCCGGGGTCGGTGTACTCGGTGGCGTGGACGACCCGCCAGCGCTGCCCGTCCCGGTCGAGTTGCAGCAGCCAGGAGGCGGACTCGCCGGGCACGTCGGCGGCGACGAGCGCGAGCGCCGACCCGGCGACCTGACCGGAGAAGAGGATGCCGGACGTGGGCACGTGCACCCGGTCGTCCACCGGGGAGCGCCAGTCGCGTACCGCTGTGGTGATCGCGGCGGTGGCCGCGGCGTCGCGGGCCAGGCTGCCGCGCGGCGGCCACACCGCGAGGGTGCCGTCCAGGCTGTCGTAGCCGACCCGCAGGTCCGCCGGCTGCCGTTCGGCGACCGGCCCGCAACCGGCCGTGACCAGCAGCAGAGCTGCCAGCGCGATGCCCGTCGTAGCGCCTCGGCGGGCTGAAAGCACCCTGATCCCCTCGCCGGTCGTCGGTCGGAAGCCCACATGGTACGAGACGACCGGTCACCCGGCCGCGCCCGGCTCACCCTTTCGGCCGATCGGCCACTGCGGAACGTGACGGGCGATTCGGGTACCAATATCCGGCTCCGGTAGACTCCGCCGACTGTGACGCCTGCCGAGACCCGCGGCGCCTCGACGCCGGACGCCGCCGCCCCGACGGGCCACCGCGCCGTCACCCTGGACCCACCATCGGTCACCATCACCGCCGAGCCGGAGCCGGCGACCACCACGCCGACCACGCCCGAGGCACCGGCCACGCCGGGCGCGCGGCGCGCGCGCCGATGGCGGTGGACGCGCCGCCGGATCGACCTCACCGTGTACGGCGGATTCCTGCTCGCCGCGATCTGGGTCACCAGCGGCATCTGGGTCGACCCGGCCGGACGGGTCGCCGCGCTCTACAGCAGCGACCCGGCGCAGGTGCAGTTCTTCCTCGCCCACTCGGTGCGGGTGGTGCTGCACGGCGAGTTCCCGTTCTTCACCGAGCAGTTCAACTACCCCGACGGCGTCAACCTGATGGCGAACACCGCCATCCTGGCGCTGGGCATCCCGATGGTGCCGGTGACCCTCCTGTTCGGACCGGCGGTCTCCTTCGTCACGCTGGTCACGCTCGGCCTGGCCGGCACCGCCGCCGCCTGGTACCGGGTGCTGTCCCGGCACCTGATCCGGCACCGCCCGGCCGCCGCCGTGGCGGCCTGGTTCTGCGGGTTCTCACCGGCCATGCTGTCGCACGCCAACTGGCACCCGAACATCATCAGCCAGTTCCTGCTGCCGTTCATCGTGTGGCGGGTGCTGGTGCTGACCCGGTCGGCCCGGCCGGTCCGCGACGGCGTGCTGCTGGCGCTGCTGGTCACCGCGCAGGCGTTCATCAACGAGGAGATCCTCCTCTTCACCGCGCTGGCCCTGGGCGTGTTCCTGATCGCCGTGGTGGTGCAGCAGCGGGAGCGGTGGACGACCGCGTGGCGGCCGCTCGGCGCCGGGCTGGCGGTCTGCGCGGCGCTGGCCGGGGCGCTGCTGGCGTACCCGCTGTGGGTGCAGTTCGCCGGGCCGATGGCGTACCACGGGCTCAGCGACGCGGTGCGCGACTACGGCAACGACATCGCCGCGTTCTTCGCGCCCGGCTCGCCCACGTTCGGCGGCAACGAACGCGCCAACGTCAACCTCGCGCCGAACTACTCGGAGGAGAACGCGTTCTTCGGCTGGAGCCTGTCGCTGCTGGTCGTGGGCATCGTGGTGTGGCTGCGGCGGGACGTGATCGTCCGCGCGCTCGCCGCCACCGGGCTGTTCTTCGCCGTGCTCTCCCTCGGCGAGCGGATCTCCTGGTGGGACCGGGAGATCGCCACCGGCCCGTGGGAGCTGCTGGTACGGCTGCCGCTGCTCGACGCCGTGGTGCCGACCCGCTTCGGCCTGATCACCGGCGTGACGGTGGCGATCCTGCTCGCGTACGCGGTCCGGCGCGCCTGGGCGCTGCGAGGCGTGGACCGGCGTACCGCCCGCAAGCTCACCGCCGCGGGCCTGGTCCTCGCGCTGCTGCCGATCGCGCCGATGCCGTTGCAGGTCACCACCCGGGAGCCGGTGCCGGAGTTCATCACCGCCGACAGGTGGCGCAAGTACGTCGGGCCGGACCAGACGCTCGTGTCAGTGCCGGTGCCCGCGATGGGCAACACCGACCCGATGCGCTGGGCGGCCAGCACCAACCTCGACTTCAAGATCCCCGGCGGCTACTTCCTCGCGCCGCGCAACGGCGTCACAGGCGACCCCGGGCGCTTCGGCGGCCGCCCCAGCGGCATCGGCGAGATGCTGCGGGAGGTATCGTCCACCGGCCGTACGCCGAAGCTGGACGACCGCCAGCGGCGCCGCTACCTGGACGAGCTGCGGCACTGGAACGCGGCGGTGGTGGTGCTGCCGCGCGACGAGCAGAACGCCGAGCCGCTGCGCCGCACCGTGGAGCAGCTGGTCGGCCCCGGACGGCAGGAGCTGGACGTGTGGCTGTGGGACGTGCGGAAACTGACCAGCCGGTCCGCCTGACCGAACCGGCGGTCCCCGCCCCCGCGCCCCGCCGCCGTCGGCCCCGCCCGGCCGACGTGCTGGTGGTGGCCGGCTACCTCGGTCTCGCCGTGCTGCTCACCACCGGCCAGTGGCGCCGGCCGGAACGGCTGTTCCACCAGGCCGGCGACCAGATGCTGTTCGAGTGGATGCTGGCCCGGGCCGCCCGCGCTGTCACCGGCGGCGAGAACCCGCTGTGGAGCGGCGCGCTGAACGCCCCGGACGGGGTGAACCTGATGGCGAACACGTCGGTGCTCGGGCTGGGCGTGCCGCTCACCCCGGTCACCGTGGTCTTCGGCTCCCAGGCGGCCTTCCTCGTCGCCGTGACGCTCAGCCTCGCCGGGACCGCCACCGCCTGGTACGCGCTGCTCGCCCGCCGGCTGGTCCGCTCCCGGGCCGCCGCCGCGGTGGGCGGCCTGTTCTGCGGCTTCGCCCCGGGCATGGTGGCGCAGGCCGGTGCGCACCTGCACATGGCCGCCCAGTTCCTGGTGCCGGTGATCCTCGCGCTGGTGTTCCGCCCGGCCACCGACCGGGTCCGGCGCGACGGCGTGCTGCTCGGGCTCGCAGTCGCGTACCAGGTGTTCCTCGGCGAGGAGGTGCTGGTCTTCCTGGCGCTGGCCGCCGGGGTGTTCGCCGGGGCGTACGCGCTCGCCGACCGGGCCGCCGCGCGCCGGCTGACGCCCGTGGTGGCCCGGCGGCTGGGCGTCGGCGCGCTGGTGGCGGGTGTGCTGCTGGCGTACCCGCTGTGGTTCCAGTTCGCCGGGCCGGGCCACTACCGGGGGATGCCGTTCCACACCGAGGGCTACCGGCTGGACGTGGTCTCCTTCGTCACCACCGCCCGGCAGAGCGTCGCCGGGGACGCCCGCCGGGCCGGGCTGCTGTCACCGAACCCGACCGAGCAGAACTCGTTCCTCGGGCCGTTCCTGCCGCTGCTGGCCGTACTCGTGGTGGTGCGGCTGTGGCGGCGGCCGCTGGTGCGCGCGCTCGCCGCGTGCGGCCTGCTGTTCGCGCTGCTGTCGCTCGGTTCCCCGGTGGTGGTGAACCGGCACGACACCGGGCTGCCCGGCCCGTACCGCCTGCTCGCCGGCGTGCCGCTGCTGGACCTGGTGGTGCCGGCGCGGTTCGCGCTGGTCTGCGTACCGGTGCTCGGGGTGCTGCTCGCGCTGGCGCTGGACCGGGTCCGGCGCGGCGGCGTGCGCACCTGGGCGCCGTGGGCCGGCGCGGTCGCCGCCGCGCTGCTGCCGCTGGCACCGACGCCGATCCGCGCGGTGCCGGTCCCGCCGGTCCCGGCCGTGGTGTCCGGCGGCGGCTGGCGGGAGTACGTGCCGGCGGGCCGGACGCTGGTGCCGGTGCCGCCGGTGACCGGGGCGGCGGTCAGCCCCGCCATGTTCTGGTCGGCGCGCACCGCGCTGGCGTTCGACGCGCCGGGCGGCTACTTCATCGGCCCGCGCTCGGCCACCGATCCGGCGGCCCGCTGGGGCGCGCCGGACCGGCCCACGTCGCTGCTGCTGCGCCGGGCCGCCGAGACCGGCCGGGTGCCGCCGGTCGGCGAGACGGAACGCCGGCAGGCGGTCGACGACCTGCGGCACTGGCGGGCGGCGGCACTCGTGCAGGCCGACTCGTCACCGGGCGACCCGGTCCGCGCCACAGTGGACGCGCTGGTCGGCCCCGGCCGGGACGTGCCCGGCGGGTACCTGTGGGACGTCCGCCCGCTCGTCGGCTGACCGGTACCGGGGGTCACACCCGGTCGCGGACGTCCCAGATCCACACGTCGTCGACCCGCTGCGGCGGGCCGAGCAACTCGGCCATCAGGTCGCGCAGCACCGCCTCGCGCGGGCCGGCCCCGAGCACCACCACCGACGCCCGCCAGAAGCGCAGGTCGTCCACGGCCTGGCGGCGGTTCTCCTCGGTGATCTCCGGCACCTCGTTGGCGTCCATGGTGGAGTAGATGAGCGTGCTGGTGGGGCGGTTCGGGGCGCCGAACACGCCCTCGCCGCGCTCGTTCGGGCCGATGAAGTAGCCGCCCGGGACCGGGAACTCCTGGCCGGTCAGCGCGCTCCAGCGCAGCGTGTGCAGCCCGTGCACGTTGCTGGGGATCGGCACCGGCACGAGCGTGCGGCCCGCCGGCACGTACGGCCGCCAGCCGCCCGCGGTGATGAAGTGCGGCGGCGGGTCGATCCGCTCGGCCGGCAGCGGACGCGGGATCAGCGGCACCACGGCGGCGGCGATGGCGACGAACCCGGCCAGGCGCAGCACCCGGCGGCGCGTGTCGCGCGCGGTCGTCCCGCCGTCGTCGTCCCCGCCGTCGTCGGCGCCGGAGCGGGGGGCGGGTACCGGCGGGCGGCCGGCACCGGCCAGCGTGTCCCACGCCAGGGCGAGCAGTACGCCCACGGCGGCCACCACGACCAGGCTCAACCGGGTCGGCATCATCATCTCGACGAGCGGCAGATCGTCCGGCACGTACGCCCACGGCCCGTCGATGTCGGTCTCCACGCCGTTGAACCGCACGACCGGACCGATCGAGGCGATCGTGAAGACCACCACCAGCACGGCCAGGATCCGGGCCGGCACCGACCGGCGGACCAGCAGCACCAGCGCGGCCAGCGCCACCAGCACCAGCGGCCAGCCGAACCAGGTGTTCTGCTCGGTCAGCCCGATGGTCTTCTCCACCGCCTCGTCACCGGCGATCGTGTCCCGGGCGAACGTGACGAAGGCGACCAGGTCCTCGCCCCAGTTGTGGAAGACGCCGCCCTGCAAGCCCCGGTAGGACTGCGGGCCGTTGAACTGGAACCAGATCGGGTACGCCGTCAGCAGCAGCGCCAGGCCGCCGCCGAGACCGAGCGCGGCCACGAACGACCCGGCCCGCTCGCGGGTCGCGCGGGGCCGCTGCACCGCGTACGCCACCACGACGACCAGGCAGGCCAGCGCGGTCAGCAGCAGCATCTCCTCGTTGATGAAGATCTGGTACGCCACCAGCAGCCCGAGCGCCAGCCCGTTGCGCCGCCAGCGGCCCGGCTCGCCCAGCCGCAGCACCCGGGCCACGATCAGCGGCAGCAGGAAGTTCGACACGAAGTTGGGCTGGCCGTTGGCGTGGTGCACGATGCCCGGCGCGAAACCGAGGAACGCGCCGCCGACGAACGCCGCGGCCCGGGAACGGACCAGGTGCCGGGACAGCACCCAGTACGACGTGGCGGCGGTCGCGGACAGCGCGGCGCCCAGGTAGAGCGCGTACATCACCTGCGGGCCGAGCAGCAGCGTCAGCGGTGCCAGCGGCAGCGTCACCCCGAGCAGCGAGGTGTTCGCCATCATGTTCACCCCGTCCGGCGCGTTCTGCCGGGTGGTGAACAGCGGGTTCTCCAGGTGCTGCACCGAGTACGCGCCATGGGCGAACAGCCACTCGAACCAGCTGTGGTCGGTGGGCAGGTGCGAGGAGACCCGGTGCTCGACGTCGCCCCAGTAGTTGAGGCAGACGAGAACGCCGAGGAGCACATAGGCTCCGATGGCCAGCACGTCGGCGCGGGCCGGCCGGCGACGGGCGCGGCGTGGCGGGTCGGCCACGACGGCGTCCGCCTCGACGGACGAGGGGTTCAACGAGGGGTCCACCACGGGCACGGCCACGACGCGCCATCGTACAGGCGGTTCGTCACACGGCCGGTCACGGTCGGGCGGCGGCTCGGCGCGCGGGAGAGGATGGTCGTGACCGTCATCGATCTGGGGGAGCTGCGCGACGACGCCCCGCCAGGCCCGGCGCCCCGCCCTCCGCGTGCCGTCGGACGGCCGTTCCGCCTTCTGGTGGTGCTGCTGGTGGCGCTGCTCACGCTCACCGCCGCGACACCGCCGCGAGGCCCGGTCGAGTGGACGCTGCCCGGCGGGCTGGGATCGGCCGTGTTCGTCTCCGGCGACGTGGTGTACGTGGTGCGGCCGGACCGCGCAGGCGCCGGCGGCGGGCGGGAACTCCTCGCGTACCGGGGCGACCGGGAGCGGTGGCGCAGCCCGCTGCCCGGCGTGGGCACCGCCGTGTCGGTGTGGGAGCAGGACGGCCGGGTGATCGTGGCCGGCCGGAGCGTCGACGACACGGACTGGCAGACGGTGACGTACGACGCGGCCACCGGTGCGGACGTCTGGCGCCGGCCCGGAATCGCGTTCGCTGTGGGCCGGGTGCTGCTGATGCAGTCGGCCACATCCGACACCACGACGTCGATCGGAGGGCTCGACCCGGCCGACGGCCGTACGGTGTGGACGGCGCCGATGACGGGCGCGCTGGGGTTCGACGTCGAGCCGGCCGGGCCGGCACGCATGGTGTTGTCCCCGGCGGCCGGGCAGACGGTGGTCGTGGACGCGCGCACCGGCGCGCGGCTCGTGGCCCGGGGCCTGTACCCGGTACGCCCGCCCGCGCAGCGCCGGTTGCAGATCGCCCGCGGGCTGCTGCTGGAGTTCCGCGACGGCGACGGGGTCATCGAGGCGTACGACCTGGACACGCTCCGGCCGCGCTGGACCGTCGCGCGGAAGCTCGTCGCGCACGTCGAGAGCTGCGGTGCCCTGCTCTGCGCCGTCGGGCCGGCCGGCGGGACGACCGCGCTCGACCCGGCGACCGGCGCCGTGCGCTGGAGCGTGGACCGGTGGGCGGGCGTGGCGGCGGCGCGTGGCGGCCGGCTGCTCGTCGGCGTCCCCGACACCGACATCGACGACGGCCTGGCGGTGCTCGACCAGGACGACGGGCGGCTGATCGCCGACCTGGGCGGCTGGACACTGGTCCCGCAGCACGAGTCGGGCGGCCCGCTGCTGGCGACACGGCCGCTGGGCGGCGGCCGCCGGCTCCTGGCCGAGGTGGGCCTGTCCGGCGATCCGCCCACGATCCGGGGCACGCTCACCGGCACCGACTGCACCACCGGCATGACGCTTCTGGTCTGCCGCCGGCCCGGCGGCGACTACCTGGTGCGGCGGCTGACGTGAGCCCGGTGATCGAGCTGGGGGAGATGCGGCATGGCGAGTCCGCCGACGACCCGGCCGACGCACCGCCCCGCCGGCCGCCGGGCCGCACGGCGCGGGTGGCACTGCTCGGGTGCCTGGTGCTGCTCGTGGTCACAGCCGCCGCCGGGCCGTCGCGACGGCCCGAGCCGATCCGGGTGCCCGCCCCGCAGGGCGCGGCGTTCGTGCTCCTGCCGGACCGCGTGGTGGTGGCCGACGGCCCGGGCGCGATCGGCCGGGGTGGGCGGGTGGTCGCCGCGTACCGGCTGCCCGGTGGGGAACCGGCGTGGCGGTTCGCGCTCACCGACGGCGACCACGTGCTCGGCCTCACCGCCGTGGCCGGGGGACTGCTGGTGACGAGCAGCCCGGCCGGGGACGGCGACTCCGTGTCGGCCATGCTCGACCCGGCCACCGGCACGCTGCGCTGGCGGCATCCCGGCTACCCGGTCCGGACCGCATCGGGCGGGCTGCTGCTGGAGAACCCCCGCCCACCAGGTGCGGGCACCGTCCGGGCCGTGGACCCGGCCTCCGGCGAGGTGCGGTGGACGCTGCCCGTACCCGGCCAGGAGGTGGGGTACCGCCGCGACGACCACGGGGTGACGCAGCTCGTGCTGGTCACCCCGCAGGGCCGGGTGACCGTGTACGACGCGGACTCCGGCGCGGTCGCGCACACCGGCCGGGTGGCGCCCGCGGCCGATCGCGCCGCCTACCGGTACGCGCAGGTGGTGGCCGACCTCCTGCTGGTCGAGGACGCCCGGGGCACGGTCACCGGGTACGGGCTGGACCGGCTCGACGAGCGATGGAGCCTGCCGGTCGGCTCCCGCGCCGGGCTCTGGTTCGCCGACTGTGCCGGGATGGTGTGCCTGCGCGACCAGGTGGGCGGTGCGCAGGCCCTCGACCCGGCCACCGGCCGTCCGGCCTGGTCGGACGAGCGCTGGCTGGGGATGGGCCCGGTAGGCGACCGGCTGATCGCCGCCGAGCGCGGGGTCGGGGAGGAACTGGAACTGTCGGCGCTCGACCCGCCGACCGGCCGCGTGCTGGCCCGGCTCGGGCGCTGGCGCGTCTCCGGCAACGACCTCCCGTCCGGGCCGCTACTAGGGCTGCGCACGCTCACCGAGGACCGGACGCTCGTCGGCGCGCTCGACGTGGCGGCCGGGCAGGTACGGATCCGGGGGATCCTGCCCGGCGCCTGGTCCGAGTGCGCGGACACGGGTACGGAACTGGTGTGCCTGCGACCGACCGGAGGCATGGCGATCTGGCCGGTCGGCCGCTGATCACCAGTTGGCCTGCGCCGGAGGCGGCGGCAGCGGCGTCGACTCGGGCCGCAGTACGTACGCGATCCCGCCGCTGCCCGCCTGCCAGGCGCTCTCGAACGGCCCGCGCGGCACGGTGCGGCGGACCCGCTCGTCGTCCGGGGCGTACGGGTCGTTGAGCACCGGGTCGCCCTCGGCGGTGAAGCCGGCCAGCACCATGAGGTGTCCCCGGGTGTCGTAGTCCAGTCCGGGCACCTGACCGGCGGTGAACGCGGCCGAGACGATCAGCGGGATGCCGGCGGCCACGAACCGTTCCGCCTCGGCCAGCGAGCGCAGCCGGGTGACGAAGGCGTCCACCCCGTGCGTCGCCGCGTACGCCGTGTTGAACGGCCAGTTGCCCGGCCCGCCGAAGGCGTGGTCGTAGCAGTGCCGGGCGGCGTGCACCACCTGCGGACGCGGGCCGGGCGGCGCCACCCAGGCGTACCGGTCCGCTGTGGGTCCGGTGCCCCAGAAGTCGAGCACCATCGACACGCAGGTGGGGCTGCACCAGGAGTCGCCGCCGCCACCCCAGCGGGTCTCCCCGGCGGCGTGCAGCCGCTGCGCGTAGCGCGGCACGTCCAGCACGCGCCCCCACGCGTCGCCGGCCTCCGCGCGGGCGGCCTCCGCGTCGGCGGCCTCCGCGGGGGCAGCCTCCGCGCCGCCGGGCGGGTCGGTCGAGGCGACCACGCCCACGGTGCGCAGCACCGGGCCGGTGGGCGCGTCGAGGCGGCGCAGCAGGGTCACCCGGACCTGCCAGCCGGTCACCGTCGCGCCGGTCACCCGCAGCGTGTCGGCGGCGACCCGCGCCCGGTCGTCCTCCTGCCCGGGTACTGAGGCGCGGTGCACGGCGCTGTCGTCGGCGGCCCAGTGGCCCAGCTCGTACCAGCCGGTGGCGGCCGTGCCGTCGGCCCAGCCGCGCATTTCGACCCGCAGCCAGCAGCCGGGCGGGGTGTCTGCGGTCCACGAGGGCACCAGTTCGGTGACGGTGAAGCCGACGGCCGTCACGGGGGAGGTCCAGGTGCCGGCGGCGTACCCGGCCGTGGTCCCGGAGTGCGGATCGGTGTGCGTGACCCGGCCGGCCGAGCCGTCGAGCGTCAGGCCGTCCGGCCCGGCGCGCAGCCCGTCCGCACGACCCCGGTCCCGGTCCGCCGGGAAGCGGAACCGGCGGTACGCGATGTCGCGGCCGCTCATCGGGAACCCGCCCGGCGCGGCCGTGACCTGTGCCTGCTGTGCTTGTCGATCATCGCCGCCGAGCATCGCGTACCCGAAGGTTTTCTGCAACGGCGGCCCGTGCCGCCGCACGCGGCCGGCCCTCCGGCCGTGCTGTCACCGACCGTAGCCGCAGCGCATCAGCGGCATGATCCCCCGCGTGCCCTTTGCTCTGCAGCCACCGACGCATCCGTGACGTACGGCTACCGCTGCGCATGAGGCTGCAGAGCAAAGGGCGCGGAGGGGTATCTCCGCCGCCGGGGACCGCTTCGCCGTTTCGGCTGGTCAAGGAGATCTGGCCCGCCGGCTGTCCGGTTTGGCCGGGTGAGCGGCCATCACGGTGCGTGACGCACCGATGAAGAGGCGTCAGCGTTACGAAGAGTCACCACTCGGGGCTCCGGGCGCGGCTAGGTGGCCCGAGCGCACCACCCGCGCTCCCCGGCGAGTGCGCTCGTCGGCGGGCGTCTCGGGGGTCGGCTCCTCCGGCGGCGGGTTTTGCCTGCCGCACTAGGTTGTCAGGGGTCACGAGGTGGGAGGCCGGGATGCGGGTACTGGTGGTCGAGGACGAGCGCAACCTCGCCGACGCGATCGCGCGCGGGCTGCGCAAGCGCGGGATGGCTGTCGACGTCGCCTACGACGGCGACGCCGGGCACGAGGCGGCGTTCGTCACCCGCTACGACGTGGTGATCCTGGACCGCGACCTGCCCGGCGTGCACGGCGACCGGATCTGCGCCGACCTGGCCGCCTCCGGCGCGCTGACCCGGGTGCTGATGCTGACCGCCAGCGTCACGGTCGCCGACCGGGTCGAGGGGTTGCAGCTCGGCGCCGACGACTACCTGGCCAAGCCGTTCGCGTTCGACGAGCTGGTGGCCCGGGTGCAGGCGCTCGGCCGCCGCGCCACCCCGGCCGCGCCGCCGGTGCTGGAGGTGGCCGATCTGGTGCTCGACCCGGCCCGCCGGGTGGTGAGCCGGGGCGGCGTGCCGCTCGACCTCACCAACAAGGAGTTCGGCGTGCTCGCCGAGCTGCTCAAGGCGCGCGGCGCGGTGGTGTCCAGCGAGGAGCTGCTGGAGCGGGTCTGGGACGCCAACACCGACCCGTTCACCACGATCGTCCGCGTCACCGTGATGACACTGCGCAAGAAGCTCGGCGACCCGCCCCTCATCGACACCGTCGTGGGCGCGGGCTACCGCATCGGCGGGGTACGGCAGTGAGCGCGCGGAGCGCCCGCCGGGTGCGGCCGACGCTGCGGCTTCGGCTGACCCTGCTCAACGGCGTGCTGCTGGTCGGCGCGGGGGCGATCCTGGTGCTGCTGGCCTGGCTGCTGGTCCGCGACGCGCTGCGCCCCACCGACGAGCTGCTACCGGGCACCACTGTGGTGCTCACGGACGGGCGCACGCTCGACGCCGGGCAGTGGCAGCGGCAACTGGTGGACGCCGCGTCACAGGAACTGCTGGTCAAGGGTCTGCTCGCGCTGGTGGCGATCAGCGTGGTCGGTGTGGCCGGGGCGTACCTGGTGGCCGGCCGGGCGCTGCGCCCGCTGCACCAGGTCACCGCCACCGCCCGCCGGCTCGGTGAGGCCACGCTCGACGAGCGGATCGGCTGGTCCGGCGCCGACGACGAGGTGGCCGAGCTGGCCGAGACGTTCGACGCCATGCTCGACCGGATCAGCGGTGCCTTCGAGGCGCAGAAACGGTTCGTCGCGAACGCCTCGCACGAGCTGCGGACGCCGCTGGCGGTGATGCGTACCGAAATCGACGTGACGCTCAGCGACGACGACGCCGACCTCGCCGAGTACCGCCGTATGGCCGGCGTGGTGCGCGACGCCTCCGAACGCGCCAACGGCCTGGTCGACGCGCTGCTGGTGCTGGCGCGCAGCGAGGCGCAGACCGGCCGGCGGCTCGCCCGGCGTGCCGAGTCGGACCTCGCCATCGGCACCGCGAACGCGCTGTCAGCGGTCTCCCGGGAGGTGGAGCGCATCGGCCTGAAGGTGCACACCTCGCTGCGCCCGGCGCCGGTGGTCGGCGACCCCGGGTTGCTCGACCGGCTCGCCGGCAACCTGGTGGAGAACGCGGTCCGCTACAACCACCTGCACGGCCGGATCTGGATACGCACCGGCACCGACGGGGAACGGTCCTGGCTGGTCGTGGGGAACACCGGCTTCGAGGTCGCCCCGGCCGACGTACCCGGGCTGTTCGAGCCGTTCCGGCGCGGCGGCCAGGAACGCACCGGCGCGCGCGGCTCCGGTCTCGGCCTGTCGATCGTGCGGGCCGTCAGCGACGCGCACGGCGGCACGGTGAAGGCGGTCGCCCAGCCCGGCGGCGGCCTCGAGGTGACAGTCACGCTTCCGTCGGCCGACCCGGCGGCGGCCACCTGACCGCCGACCCGGCCCGTCCGGCCGGTGAGGCGGCCTCACCTTTTCGTGCGGCCGGCCTCGGCTGTCCCGGCCGGACCCGACGGTGGTCGGCCCCCGGCGGCACGGTGGTCGGGCAGAATGCGCCGCTCCCGCTGGACGCGGAGCCGGGGATCAACGGAGAGTAAGCGCAGCGACGCCTCACCCTGCTCACCCGCCGGAGCTGCCCGTGACCCACCCCTCGGCCCCGCGCCGCCGCCGTCTTCTCGCGGTCCTCACCGCTGGCGCCCTCACCGTCGCCGGCCTCTCGCCGGCCACGCCCGCGGCAGCCGTCGCCGCGCCCGGCCACGACAAAGT
This sequence comes from Micromonospora globosa, assembly GCF_000717585.1. Lineage (NCBI taxonomy): Bacteria > Bacillati > Actinomycetota > Actinomycetes > Micromonosporales > Micromonosporaceae > Micromonospora > Micromonospora globosa. The sequence goes on along the minus strand of NZ_JNZR01000038.1, from coordinate 21,408 downwards.
GGTCCACACCGTCCCCTCCACCGCCTCGCCCGACGTCCAGGACGGCTCGGTCGACGCGATCCACGACGCCGGTACGAAGATCATCGCGGGCGGCTCCTTCACCCGGGTGCAGAACCGCAACTCCGACGTCGACATCCCCCGCGACTACCTGCTCGCCTTCGACAAGGCCACCGGGCAGGTGGACACCGCGTTCGCGCCCACGCTCGACAACGAGGTGACGGCGGTCGTCGCCGGTCCCACAGCGGGCACGGTCTTCGTCGCCGGCAAGTTCAACACCGTCAACGGCGTGACCCGGCGCAAGGTGGCCCTGCTCGACGTCGCCACCGGTGCGGTCGTCACCAGCTTCACGCCGCCGGCGTTCAACGGTCTGATCAAGGACATCGCGCTCGTCGGCGACCGGCTGCTGGTCGGCGGCATCTTCACCACGGCCGGCAACCCCAACCCGCGCGGCGGGCTCGCGTCGCTCAACGCCACCACCGGCGCGGTCGACAGCTACCTCACCACGGCGCTGACCGAGAACCACAACTGGGACGGCGTCAGCGGCGCCAAGGCCGGCGTGGGCGCGGAGAAGCTCGCCGTCTCCCCGGACGGCACGCAGCTCGTCGTCATCGGCAACTTCAAGAAGGCCGACGGGGTCCTGCACGACCAGATCGTCAAGATCGACCTGGGCGCCACCGCCGCCACGGTCGCGGACTGGAACACGGCCCGCTACACGCCGCGCTGCAAGTGGCAGTCGTTCGACTCGTACGTCCGCGACGTCGCGTTCTCCCCGGACAACAGCTACTTCGTGGTGGTCACCACCGGCGCCCCGTACGGCGGGACGCTCTGCGACACCGCGGCCCGCTGGGAGGCCGGCGCGACCGGCAGCAGCCTCCAGCCGACCTGGGTCGACTACAGCGGCGGCGACACGTTCCTGTCCGTCGGCATCAGCGAGCAGGCGGTCTACGTCGGCGGCCACCTCCGCTGGCTCAACAACAGCACGGGAACCGACAACGCCCGGGCCGGCGCGGTCGGCCGGGCCAGCATCGCCGCGCTCGACCCCGCCAACGGCCTGCCGCTGTCCTGGAACCCGGGCCGGCACCCGCGCGGCATCGGCGCCTCCGAGATGCTCGTGACCCCGAGCGGCCTCTGGGTCGGCGGCGACACGCTCTGGATCGGCAACTTCCAGTACCGCCGGGAGCGGATCGCGTTCTTCCCGCTCGCCGGTGGCAAGGCACCGCACCCCACCACCACGGCGACGCTGCCCGGCAACGTGTACCAGGCCGGCCTGCCGAAGCCGACCAACGTGCTGTACCGGGTGAACGCCGGCGGCCCGGTGGTCGCCGCCGCCGACGGCGGACCGGACTGGGCGGCCGACACCGGCTCCAGCCCCAGCCCGTACCACAACACCGGCAGCTCGACCTCCAGCTTCAACACGGTCGGCAGCCTGGACGCGACGGTGCCGGCCGGCACCCCGGCCGCGCTCTACAGCGACGAGCGGTACGACCCGGCCGGCGGCGCGGAGATGCTCTGGCAGTTCCCGGTGCCCGCCGGCACCGAGGTGCACGTGCGGCTCTACCTGGCCAACCGGTACGACGGCACCTCCGCGCCCAACACGCGCGTCTTCGACGTGGCGCTGGACGGCGCGGTCGTCCTCGACGACCTGGACCTGTCCGCCAGCGTCGGGCACAACGTGGGCACCATGCGGGAGTTCACGGTGACCAGCGACGGCACCGTCGACATCGAGTTCCGCCACGTCAAGGAGAACCCGCTCGTCGACGCCGTCGAGATCGTCAAGACCGGGCCTCCGCCGGCCGGCACCGGTGAGGAGGTGCAGGTCCGCTCGTACGACGGGCTGACCGGCGTCGGCGCGCCCGCTGCGGTGGCGAACCCGGACGAGACCGCGTGGTCCGCCACGCGCAACGCGTTCTGGGTCGGCGGGACGCTGTTCTACGGCACCGGCGGCGCGCTGTGGCGGCGTACGTTCGACGGCACCACGTTCGGCACGCCCGAGCTGGTGGACCCGTACCACGACCCGTACTGGGACACCGTGGTGACCAACTCGGGTCCGGAGGGGCAGACGTACGTCGGCGCGACCACCGGCTTCTACGCCGAGATCCCGAACGTGACCGGCATGTTCTACACCGGCGGTCGGCTCTACTACACGCTGACCGGGCAGAACGGCCTGTTCTGGCGCTGGTTCACGCCGGACAGCGGCGTGGTCGGCGCCGACCGGTTCTCCGTGGCCGGGGCGAGCGGGTTCTCCGACGCGGGCGCCGTCTTCGTGGCCGGCTCCACGCTTTACAAGGTGAACCGGAGCGCCGGTGACCTGTCCGCCGTCGACTGGGTGAACGGCGCTCCGTCGGGGACGTTCACGGTGCGCAGCGGCCCGGCGGTCGACGGCGTCGACTGGCGCGCGAAGGCGGTCTTCGTCGGCCCGTAAGGAAGGGCCCCTTCTTAACGCCTGCGGTAGAGGAAGGGCCCCTTGTTAACACCTCGCTGTTAACAAGGGGCCCTTCCTTGCACGAGCGGGGTTGTGTGCGCGGCGCGGGCGGTGGAATGATCAACCGGTCAGCCCGAGAGGTGGAAGGGGGTGTGGTCGATGTTCTTTGTGAACCGTCCCGCGCCCCGCGTTCCCCGCTGACGTTCCCACTCCGCCGGGGCGCGCTCCCCACAGGAGGAAGCACAGTGAGTGCACAGATCCACTGCGTGACAGTCGAAACCGACGACCCGTACGCCCTGGCCGGCTGGTGGGCACGCGTGCTCGACCGCCGGCTCGCCGACGACGACCACCCGGGCGACCCGGAGGCGGTCCTCGCCGCACCCGACGGGCACGGCCCCGACCTGCTGTTCGTTCGGGTGGACGAGCGGCACGGCAAGGGCGCGTTCCACCTCGACCTGCACCCTGCCGAGGGCACCCGGGACGAGGAGGTGGCGCGGCTGCGCGAGCTCGGCGCCGCGCTGGTGGCCGACCGGCGCCGCCCGGACGGGACCGGCTGGGTGGTGCTCGCCGACCCCGAGGGCAACGAGTTCTGCGTCTGCCGGAGCCCTGCCGAGCGGGCCGCGTCCGCCTGATCCGGAAACGACACCGGGCCCCCGCCGTCACGGCGGGGGCCCGGTGCGTGACGGGTGTCAGTCCTGCTTCTCGATCTCGCCGCGCATCGTCACGAACTCCGACTGGAGCTCGGCCGCGGACTTGAAGTAGACAACCACCATGCCGAGGCTGCCCCGGTCGGCCCAGATGCAGACGGCCACCGGCACGTCCGAAGCCTTGCCGTCGGAGCACTTGGCGTCGCCGCCCAGCGGGCCCGCGTCGACAGTCTTGAAGTCCTTGGTGGCCAGGTCCGGGGTGACCGCCGCGGTGGCGTCGGCCAGCTCCTTCTTCGGGTCCGCCATCACGCCGGACACCGCGACGATCATGACCAGGTCCTTCTTGGCCGGGTCGCCGTAGAAGGCGCCGACGGTGCTGGTCGCGTCCGGCACGTCCTTGCTGAGCTCGGACTTCATCTGCGCCGCGGCGGTCTGCAGCTGCGGGTCGGTGACCTTGGCCCGGCCGCCGAGCGTCTGCGGCTCGACCACCCGCGTCTTGGTGGCGGTGACCACCTCGTTGACGGTGTCCTTCGTGGCGAAGTAGGCGGCGACACCGCCGCCGACGCAGAGCACCAGGACCACCGCGAGGACGATCAGCAGGACCTTGCCGACGCCGGACTTCTTCTTCGGCGGGACCGGCGCACCGAGCTGGCCACCGTACTGCGGCTGCTGCGGCGGGTAGTCGCCGCCGTACTGCTGCTGGGGAGCCTGCGGGTAGTCACCGCCGTACTGCGGCTGCTGCGGCGGCTGGTAGCCACCGGGCTGTTGCTGGGGGGAGGGGTAGTTGCCGGAGTAGGGACTGGACGGCGGCTGGGACATGTAGGCAGCTCCTGTGAGAAAACTGGACGCGTGATCGTAGCCAGCACCACCGACAGCCCGCTGTCCCGCCCAAGGGCGACGACGGAAAACCGCGACCTACCCGTGACCTGGGCCGCAGACGCCGATCGCGGTGGCCGGACCGTCCGGAACGGACAGCCCGACCACCGCGATCGATGCGTTGCGGCCGGTCAGCGCAGGCTTGCCACGCCTCGCGGCAGGAACCGCTTGCCGGTCACCCGCTCGGAGGTGCCGGTCCGGTCCAGGTACGGCGTGACGCCGCCCAGGTGGAACGGCCAGCCGGCGCCGAGGATCATGCACAGGTCGATGTCCTGCGCCTCGGCGACGACGCCCTCGTCGAGCATGAGCCGGATCTCCTGCGCCAGCGCGTCCAGCGCGTTCTGCCGGACCTGCTCGGCGGTGAGCGGCTCGTCGCCGACCACGAGCAGCTTCGCCACCTCGTCGTTGATCTGGTCGTCGACCACGATCGGCTGACCCGAGTCGGCGATCCGCTTGAGGTTCTCGCTGACCCCGAACCGGTCCGGGAACGCCTCGTGCAGGGTGCCGCCGACGTGGTACGCCACGGCCGGCCCGACGAGCTGGAGCAGCGCCAGCGGACGCATCGGCAGGCCCAGCGGGTCCAGCGCGCTGTTCGCCACGTCCAGCGGGGTGCCCTGGTCGACGGCCGCGAACACGGTGCCGAGGAAGCGGGTCAGCAGCCGGTTCACCACGAACGCCGGGGCGTCCTTCACCAGCACCGACGACTTCTTGAGCTGCTTGCCGACCGCGAACGCGGTGGCCAGCGTGGCGTCGTCGGTCCGCTCACCGCGGACGATCTCCAGCAGCGGCAGCACCGCGACCGGGTTGAAGAAGTGGAAGCCGACCACCCGCTCCGGGTGCTCCAGCTCGGCGGCCATCTCGGTGATGGACAGCGAGCTGGTGTTGGTGGCGAGCACCGCCTCCGGCTTGACGATCTTCTCCAGCTCGGCCCAGACCTGCTTCTTGACGCCCAGGTCCTCGAACACGGCCTCGATGACGAAGTCGGCGTCGGCGAAGACGGACTTGTCGACCGAGCCGGACACCAGGCCGTACAGCTTGGCCGCGGTGCCCTTGTCCATCCGGCCCTTGCTCACGGCCTTCTCGATCTGGGTGTGCACGTAGCCGACGCCCTTGTCCACCCGGGACTGATCCAGGTCGGTCATCACGACCGGCACCTGGAGCCGCCGGGCGAACAGCAGCGCGAGCTGGCTGGCCATCAGGCCGGCGCCGACGATGCCCACCTTGGTGACCGGACGGGCCAGGCCCTTGTCCGGCGCGCCGGCCGGGCGCTTGGCCCGCCGCTGCACCAGGTCGAAGGCGTACAGGCCGCTGCGCAGCTCCTCGGAGAAGACCAGGTCCGCGAGGGCCTCGTCCTCCGCCGCGGTGCCGGTGGCGAAGTCGGCGTCCTTCGCCGTCTCCAGCAGGTCCAGCGCCTTGTACGCGGACGGGACCGCGCCGTGCAGCCGCTGGTCCAGGGTCTGCCGGGCGAAGTAGAGCACGCCCGCCCACATGTCCTTGTCGACCTCGGGACGGGTCACGGTGACCTCGCCCCGGACCACGCCGGCAGCCCACTCGAGCGACCGCTCCAGGAAGTCGGCCGGCTCCAGCAGCACGTCCGCGATGCCCATCTCGGCCGCCTGCTTCGGCTTGAGCATCTTGTTCTGCATCAGCGGGTTCTGGATGATCACCTGAGTCGCGGCCGGGATGCCGATCAGGTTCGGCAGCAGCTGCGTACCGCCCCAGCCGGGGATCAGGCCGAGCGAGACCTCGGGCAGCGCCAGGGCCGCCGCGCCCGCCGACAGGGTCCGGTAGTGGCAGTGCAGCGCCAGCTCCAGGCCGCCACCCATCGCCGCGCCGTTGACGAACGCGAAGGTGGGAACGCCGCTGTCCTTGAGCCGGGCGAAGACCCGGTGGCCCAGCCGCCCGATCTCCAGCGCCTGCTCGCGGTTCTCCAGCGCGGGCAGGCTGGTGATGTCCGCGCCCACGCAGAAGATGTACGGCTTGCCGGTGACCGCGATGAACGCCGGCTCGGCCGCCAGCGCGGCGGTGATCGCCTCGTCCAGGCTGGTCAGGCCGGCCGGGCCGAAGGTGTTCGGCTTGGTGTGGTCGAAGCCGTTGTCCAGGGTGATGAGGGCGGCGGGCCGGTCCAGCCCGGGTACGGCCACCTGGCGCAGCAGCGCCTTGGTGACGACCTCGTTCGGTGCGGCGAGGCTCACTTGTCTCCACCCTCCCAGTGCGGGTTCTCCCAGATCACGGTGCCGCCCATGCCGATGCCGATGCACATGGCGGTGAGGCCGTAGCGGACCTCGGGGTGCTCGGCGAACTGGCGGGCGAGCTGGGTCATCAGCCGGACGCCGGAGGACGCGAGCGGGTGACCGATGGCGATCGCGCCGCCCCACGGGTTGACCCGCGGGTCGTCGTCGGCGATGCCGAAGTGGTCGAGGAAGGCGAGCACCTGCACCGCGAACGCCTCGTTCAGCTCGAACAGGCCGATGTCGTCGATGCTCAGGCCGGCGATGCGCAGCGCCTTCTCGGTCGACGGGATCGGGCCGACGCCCATCACCTCGGGCTCGACGCCGACGAAGCCGAACGACACCAGGCGCATGCCGACCGGCAGGCCCAGCTCGCGGGCGGTCTCCTCGGCCACCAGCAGCGCGGCGGTGGCGCCGTCGTTCAGGCCGGCCGCGTTACCGGCGGTGACCTTGCCGTGCGGCCGGAACGGGGTCTTCAGCCCGGCCAGCTTCTCCATCGAGGTGTCCCGGGGCGCCTCGTCCACAGTGGCCAGGCCCCAGCCCGCCTCCGGGTCGCGGACCGCCACCGGCACCAGGTCGCCCTGGAGCTTGCCGTTGGCGTACGCCTTCGCGGTCTTCTGCTGCGAGGCCAGCGCGAACGCGTCGGTGCGCTTCTTGGTGATGTGCGGGACGCGGTCGTGCAGGTTCTCCGCGGTGGAGCCCATCACCAGGGCGGACGGGTCGACCAGCTTCTCCGCGACGATGCGCGGGTTGGGGTCGACGCCCTCGCCCATCGGGTGGCGGCCCATGTGCTCGACGCCGCCGGCGATGGCCACGTCGTACGCACCCACGGCGATGCCGCTGGCCACTGTGGTGACGGCGGTCATCGCGCCGGCGCACATCCGGTCGATGGCGAAGCCGGGCACGGTCTTGGGCAGGCCGGCCAGCAGGGCGGCGGTGCGGCCGATGGTCAGGCCCTGGTCACCGATCTGGGTGGTGGCGGCGATGGCCACCTCCTCCACCTTCTCCGGCGGCAGTTGCGGGTTACGGCGCATCAGCTCGCGGATGCAGCGGATCACCAGATCGTCGGCGCGGGTGTTGGCGTACATCCCACCCGCCTTGCCGAACGGGGTACGGACGCCGTCGACGAAGACGACATCCCGGACTTCACGGGGCACTTGGAGCCTCCCTCGGCACGGGCATTTCCCCGGATGCTACTCGCCAGTAACCAACCGTGGCACCACCCCCCGCGTGGCCCACCTCACACCCCGGCCGCGGCCGTCACTGCTGCGGGGTGTGCAACGCCTCCGTCAGCGCGGGCAGGAGCAGCCCGATCTGCCACTCCCGGGCACCGAACCCGCGCAGCGTCTCCGCCACCGTCTCGTCGGTGATCTCCGCGGGCGGCTGCCACGCCAGCCGGCGGATCGAGTCCGGCGCGATCAGGTTCTCCGCCGGCAGCCGGTGCGCCCCGGCGGTGCCGACCACCACCTCCCGGGCCCGGGCCAGCCGCCCGGCCGCCACCGGGTCGCGTTCGGCCCACCGGTGCGGCGGAGGCGGACCCTCCACTGCCGGGCTCACCGGCAGCGCGTCGTCCGGCAACTGGCGCGCGTCGTCCAGCGCCGCCAGCCAGGTACGCGCCAGCCGGCGCACCGACCGCCCACCGAACCCGGGGAGCGTGAGCAGCGTCTTCTCGTCCTTCGGGTCCAGCTCGGCGGCGGCCACGATGGCCGAGTCGGGCAGCACCCGGCCCGGCGCGGCGTCCCGGCGGGAGGCGATCTGGTCCCGCGCGTACCAGAGGGAACGCACCCGGGCCTGGGCCCGCGCGCCGCGTACCCGGTGGATGCCGGACGTGCGCCGCCACGGCTCGGCGCGGACGCGCGGCGAGGCGCCGTTGCGCACCAGCGCGTCGAACTCCTCCGCCGCCCAGCCCGACTTGCCCTGCCGCTGCAACTCCTCGTCCAGCGAGTCGCGCAGGTCGACGAGCAGTTCGACGTCGAGCGCCGCGTACGTCAGCCAGGACTCCGGCAGCGGCCGGCTCGACCAGTCGGCGGCGGAGTGGTGCTTCTCCAGGCTGAACCCGAGCAGCTGTTCGGTCAGCGCGGCCAGGCCGACCCGCTCGAAACCGGCCAGCCGGGCGGCCAGTTCGGTGTCGAACAACCGACGCGGGCGCAGCCCCACCTCGGCCAGGCAGGCGAGATCCTGGCTGGCCGCGTGCAGCACCCACTCGGTCTCGGCGATCACCGCGTCCAGGGCGGACAGGTCGGGCAGCGGCAGCGGGTCGATGAGCGCGGTGCCGGCGCCGCCGCGGCGCAGCTGCACCAGGTAGGCGCGCTGGCTGTAGCGGTAGCCGGAGGCGCGTTCGGCATCGAGGGCCACCGGGCCGGTGCCGGCCGCGAAGCGGGCCACGACCTCGTCCAACTCGGCAGGTGTGGCCACCGGGGCGGGCGTGCCGTCGCGCGGCGCGGTCAGGGGGACGGCCGCGCCCGGTTCGGTCTCGGACCCCGCGTCCGCCGGCTCCGGCAGGGCCGACGTCGGCTGGGCGGACGCCTCCCCGGTACGGCTTTCGGCGGCCCGACGGCGCAGGGGTGGTTCGTCGGTCACCTGACAACCCTAGTAGGCCGGACGATCCGGTGTGCGCAGCCGGTCCGGCGCGTGTCGGCGCGATGGCCGTCAGGTGACCGGAAAGGTGCGGGTTGCGGGGCCGTGAGAGGGTCGGACAAGGGGGAAGACAAAGCCCGTTCCCGCCGGTACGGTCCATCGAGCCGCGAACGGCGTACGGGTGCCGCAGCGGGTCGGGGGGCGTCGGCGAAGCCGACGGGGAGGACGGTCGAGCATGACAGGCGGGTACGGAACCGGCGACGACGTGCCGGGGCACGGCGGCGGCGACACGGCAGCCGACCGGCCGGGGCCGCTGCCGCCGCGCTTCGCCCCGCCCGCCGGTTCGGCCCCGGTGCCGGGATCGTTCCCCGGTGGATCCGAGTGGGCCGGCACCCCCGGCTACCCGGCGCGGGCCGCCGTCCAGCCGCCCGCCGGCTACCCGGGTCTCCCGGACCCGGCCGGCACGCCGCAGCCGACGCCCTACGCGGCCCCGTCCGGCGTCGCGACCCCGCCCGCCACGGCCCAGCCGGGCCAGCCGTCCTACGGCACCACGCCGTCCGAGCCGGGCCGGTCGTCCTACGGCTCCGCACCTGGCCAGCCGTCCTACGGCTCCGCGCCGGCCCAGCCGTCGTCCTTCGGCGCCGTACCGGCGCAGACCTCCCGGTCCGCCGCCCCGGCGTACCCGGGCCAGCCGGCCGCGTCACCGTCCTATCCGGGCCAGCCGGTCTCCGCGTCACCGTCCTATCCGGGCCAGCCGGTCTCCGCGTCACCGTCCTATCCGGGCGGGCCGGGCTCGTCGTCGTACCCGGACCGGGCGCCCGCCGCACCGTCGTATCCGGGCCTGTCCGGCAGCGGCCCGTCGTACCCCGGCCAGCCGGTGTCCGCGCCCGCCTACCCGGGGCAGCCGGTGTCGGCGCCGTCCCAGCCCGGTTCCGCGTACCCCGGTCAGGCGGCCCTCGTCGGCGGCCCGGCCGGCTTCGGCGCGCAGCCGGCGCGGCGCAGCCGGGTGGCGGTGGTGGCGCTGGCCCTTGCCGCCGTGCTGACGGTGGTCACCGGCGTGCAGGCGTACCAGATCTACCGGCTCGACGACCGGCTCGCCGCCGCCGACAAGCGGATGGCCGAGGGGCAGGGCACGGACGCCAGCCGGCTCGACGGCCTGGAGCAGCGCGCCGGCAGCCTGGAGAAGAAGGCCGGCGCGGCCTTCAACCCGGAGGCGGTGGCCAGCGCGGTGCTGCCGAGCGTGTTCCGGGTGCGGGCCGGGCAGTTCACCGGTACGGCGTTCGCCGTCGGCAAGGCCCCGTCCGGCGGCGGCACCACGCTGCTGACGAACTTCCACGTGGTCGAGTCGGTCTTCACCGCGGGTGAGCGCAAGGTGTTCCTGGAGCGCAAGGACCAGCGGTTCGAGGCGACCATCATCGCCACCGACAAGGACAAGGACCTGGCGCAGCTGCAGACCACCGCCAAGTTCACCGGGCTGGTCGCGGCCCGCGACCCGGTGCGGTCGGGCCAGCAGATCATCGTGGTCGGCGCGCCGCTCGGGTTGCAGGACAGCGTCACCACGGGCGTGGTCAGCGCGTTCCGCGAGGACGAGCGCGGCGGCGGCCCGGTGATCCAGTTCGACGCGCCGATCAACCCGGGCAACTCCGGCGGTCCGGTGATCAACGGCTCGAAGGAGGTCGTCGGCATCGCCACGGCCAAGGCCCGCAACGCCGAGGGCATCGGGCTCGCGGTGCCGATCAAGACCGCCTGCGACCGGTTCCGGCTCTGCTGACCGGTGGCCGCACCGGCCCGGCCGCACCGCATCGACCCCGGCCCATCGGGCCACCCCGCGGGGGACCAGCACATCTGGAGGAACGACATGTCCTACCCACCGGCCGGGGGCGACAACCCGCCCCCGGCGCCGGGGGGCACGGTCTACGGCAACCCGTACGGCAGCCGGCCCGCGCCCCAGCAGTACGACCCGAACCAGCCAGCGCCGACGCTGCACCAGCCCACCGTGTCCGACGGCGCCCCCGGGTACGGCGGATACCAGCCCGCCACGCCGGGACAGCCGGGATACGCGCCCGGCGCCGCCCCGGTGCCCCCGCCGGCGCAGCCGATGTCGGCGCCGCCGGTCTCCGTCCCGCCGGTCTCCGCCCCCGGCTACGCGCAGCCGATGTCGGTCCCGCCCGCGTCGGCTCCGCCGGTGTCCGGCCCCGGCTTCGGGCCGCCGCCGATGTCCGGGCCGCCCGGCCCGTACGGCCCGGTGGGTGCCCCGCCGGCCACCGGCGGCGGCAGGAAGTGGGCGGCGCTGGTGCTCGGCCTCGTCGCCGCGCTGCTGTTCGTCTTCGGCGGCGTGATGACGTTCCTGTACGTCTCCACGAACGGCGAGCTGGACAAGTCCCGGCAGACGGTCAGCCAGCGGGACGGCACGATCTCGGCGAACCAGCAGGAGATGGAGAAGCTCAAGGGTGAGCTGAAGGCGGTCCAGGAGCGGCTGTCGGACACCCAGCAGGACCTGACCGGCACCAAGAACGACCGGGACGAGCAGGCCCGGCAGAAGAAGGTCATCGCGAACTGCCTGGACAAGCTGACCACGGCCATGGCGGCGGCGTCGCGCGGCGACCGGGCCGCCTTCGAGGCGGCCAGCAAGGGCCTGGACAAGATCTGCGACGAGGCCGAGAACTACCTCTGACCGGCGTCCACCGAAGGCCGTCCCGGTTCGTCCGGGGCGGCCTTTCGCGTGTCCCCGGGCGGGGTGCGGTCAGGCGGCGCCGGCGGAGCGGCGGGTGGGCAGCGCGGTGACGCCGGGCGGCGGCAGGCCGGCCGTGGAGGCCAGCAGCGTGCACCAGCCGAGCAGGTGCGGGCCCAGGTCGGCGCGCAGCGGCGTCCAGGAGGCGCGGATCTCGATGTCACCGGCGGCGGGCGGCCCGGCCAGCTCGCCGAAGCGGGTGGAGAGCGTCTGGGTGACTGTGCCGCCGATCGCCCGGTGCCCGGCGCCCTGCGCGTCGAGCGCGTCGGTCAGCCAGGTCCAGCCGACACCGGGCAGCAGCGGATCGCTGGCCAGGTCGACCTCCAGCTCGGCGGTGACGTACGTGACCAGCCGCAGCGTGCCCTGCCACGCCTCGTGCCCGGCCGGGTCGTGCAGCAGGATCAGCCGGCCGGTGGCCACCTCGTCGTCGTCGCGCATCACGGCGGCGGAGAGCGCGAACGCGTACGGGGCCAGCCGCTGCGGCGCGCCGACCTCCTCCAGGATGATCTCCGGTCGGGGTGTGGCCGATCGCAGCCCCGCGACCGCGCGGGCGAACGTTTCCGGGAGCGCGATCGGGGGGGCCATGCGGGCAGCCTATGCCGCGCTCACCGCGCGGCGCGCGACGGCGCGCCGGGTGATCGACGGTTAAGAAGGGGCCCTTCCGCTACCGGAGGCGTTAAGCGGGGGCCCTTCCTTCTACGTCACAAATGCGGACGGTGAACGCGGGCGCGCACCGGGGGCGTGGCACGATTGCCGCGATGACCACCGACACCACGGGCACTGCCGCCCGAGACGGAGAACCCCGCCGCGGCGGGCCGGCCGACTCGCCCTTCGTCCGCGCCTGCCGGCGCGAGCCGGGCCCGCACACCCCGGTCTGGTTCATGCGCCAGGCCGGCCGGTCGCTGCCGGAGTACCGGGAGATCCGGGCCAACGTGCCGATGCTGGAGTCCTGCCGCCGGCCCGACCTGGTCACCGAGATCACGCTCCAGCCGGTGCGCCGGCACGGCGTGGACGCGGCGATCCTGTTCAGCGACATCGTGGTGCCGGTCGCCGCGGCCGGCATCGACCTGGACATCGTGCCCGGCACCGGCCCGGTGGTGGCCGAGCCGGTCCGTACCGCCGCCGACGTCGAGCGGATCACCCCGATCGGCCGCGACGATGTGTCGTACGTGGACGAGGCGGTCCGCCGGCTCGTCGTCGAGCTGGGCGACACCCCGCTGATCGGCTTCGCCGGCGCCCCGTTCACGCTCGCCAGCTACCTGGTCGAGGGCGGCCCGTCGCGTACGCACGCCAAGACCAAGGCGCTGATGTACGGCGACCCGGAGCTGTGGCACGCGCTGTGCGCGCGGCTGGCCGAGGTGACGCTGGCGTTCCTCCAGGTGCAGATCGACGCCGGGGTCTCCGCGGTGCAGCTGTTCGACTCGTGGGCCGGCGCGCTCTCCGAGGCGGACTACCGCCGCTTCGTGTTGCCGCACTCGACGTACGTGCTGGGCGGCCTCGCCGACGCCGGTGTGCCGCGGATCCACTTCGGGGTGGGCACCGGCGAGCTGCTCGGCGCGATGGGCGAGGCCGGCGCCGACGTGGTGGGCGTGGACTGGCGGACGCCGCTCGACGTCGCCACCGGCCGGATCGGGCCGGACAAGGCGGTGCAGGGCAACCTCGACCCGACGGTGCTGCTCGCCGGATGGCCGGTGGTGGAGACCGAGGTGCGGCGCATCGTCGAGCAGGGCCGGGCCGCTCCCGGCCACGTGTTCAACCTCGGTCACGGCGTCCTGCCGGAGACCGACCCCGAGGTGCTGACCCGGGTGGTCGCGCTGGTGCACGAGCTGACCGCGCGACCGGAGCGCTAGGAGGAGACAGTGGTGCGACCGTGGCGGGTGGCGATCGTCGGTGGCGGGATCACCGGGCTGGCCGCCGCCGTCCGGTTGCGCGACCGGGCGCCCGAGGGCACCGAGATCACCGTGTACGAGCAGTCCGGCCGCCTCGGCGGCAAGCTGCACACCGGTGAGCTGGCCGGCGGCCCGGTCGAGTTCGGCGCGGAGTCGTTCCTGATGCGCGACCCGGCCGGTGGCGAGTCGGCTGCGGTGACGCTGGCCCGCCGCCTCGGACTGGACGCGTCGATCGTGCATCCGACCGTCGGGCAGGCGGCCCTGCTCGTCGACGGCACGTTGCGCCAGGTCCCGGGCGGCACGCTCGTCGGCGTACCCGGGGATCTGGACAAGGTGGCGGCGGTCGCGCCGCCGGCCGCGGACGCCGACCGCGACGCGGGCCACCCGCTGCTGGCCGAGGGTGAGGACACCTCGGTCGGTGAGCTGGTCCGCAAGCGTCTCGGAGACGCGGTGGTGGAGCGGCTGGTCGACCCGATGCTCGGCGGCGTGTACGCCGGGCGGGCCGACGACCTGTCGCTCGTCACCACGATGCCGGCGCTGGCCCGCGCGGCACGCGCCGAGCACACGCTGGTCGGTGCGGTACGCGCCGCGCAGGCCGCCGCGCCGCGCGCGCCCGGCGCACCGGTCTTCGGCACGCTCGCCGGTGGGCTGAGCACGCTGGTCGAGGCGGCGGCGACGGCGAGCGGGGCGACGATCCGCCGGGGCGCTGCGGTACGCGAGCTGCGCCGCACCCCGGACGGCTGGCGGCTCACAGTCGGGCCGACCCGCGACGCCGAGCACGTCGAGGCGGACGCGGTGCTGCTCGCGGTGCCGGCCCGCCCGGCCGCCCGGCTGCTCGCCGCCGCCGCGCCCGAGGCGGCCGGCACGGTGGGCGCGCTCGACTACGCGAGCGTCGCCCTGATCACCCTCGCGCTGCCGGGGCCGGCCCTGCCGGAGCTGTCCGGCTTCCTGGTCCCGGCCGGCGAAGGGCTGACGATCAAGGCGTCCACGTTCTTCACCACCAAGTGGGGGCACCTGCGGCGGTCGGACGGGCTGGCGCTGGTGCGCGCCTCGGTGGGCCGGTACGGCGACGAGACGTCGCTGCAGCTCACCGACGACGACCTGGCCGACACGGTGCACCGGGAGCTGTCGGCGGTGCTCGGCGCGCCGCTGCCGGCGCCGGTGGCCCGGCACGTGCAGCGGTGGGGTGGCGCGCTGCCCCAGTACACGCCCGGGCACACCGCCCGGGTGGCGGCGGTCCGGACGGCGCTGCGCGCCGCCCACCCGACGCTTGCAGTGGCCGGGGCCGGTTACGACGGCGTCGGCATCCCGGTGTGCGTCCGCTCCGGCGAGACGGCGGCCGAAGAGATCATCACGGCACTGGAAGGATCGGCAGCATGACCGAGCAGACCAACGCGGCGCGGCTGCGCGAGCTCAACGAGACCATCCGCTACACGATGTGGTCGGTGTACCGGGCCACCAGCCCGCTGCCGTCGCTGCGGGAGAACGTCGTCGACGAGGTCGAGTCGCTCTTCACCGAGCTGGCCGGCAAGGACGTCACGATCCGGGGGACGTACGACGTGGCCGGGCTGCGCGCCGACGCCGACCTGATGATCTGGTGGCACTCGTCGTCCAGCGACGCGCTCCAGGACGCGTACCTGCGCTTCCGCCGGACCACGCTGGGCCGGGCCCTCACCCCGGTCTGGTCGCAGATGGCGCTGCACCGCCCGGCCGAGTTCAACAAGAGCCACATCCCGGCGTTCCTGAACGACGAGGAGCCCCGCGCCTACCTGTGCGTCTACCCGTTCGTGCGCTCGTACGAGTGGTACCTGCTGCCCGACGCCGAGCGGCGCGAGCTGCTGGCCGAGCACGGCAAGATGGCCCGGGGCTACCCGGACGTGCGGGCCAACACGGTCGCCTCGTTCGCGCTCGGCGACTACGAGTGGATGCTGGCGTTCGAGGCCGACGAGCTGCACCGGATCGTGGACCTGATGCGTGACCTGCGGGCCTCCGGTGCCCGCCGGCACGTACGGGAGGAGATCCCGTTCTACACCGGCCGCCGCCGCTCGGTCGCCGACATCGTCAACTGCCTGGTGTGAAAGGAAGGGCACCTTCTTAACGCCTGCGGTAGAGGAAGGGGCCCCGCTTAACACCGCGACGGTGTCGAGCAGGGCCCCGACCGGGACGGCGGTCGTCAGGAGGTCGTCGTGCAGGACACGATGCTGGGCACCGGGTTCGTCGCACCGGCCGAGCCGGTGAAGCCGAACGAGGTGCTCGCACCCGGCGCGAGCGAGCCGTTGTAGGCCACGTTGCGTGCCGTCACAAGCGTTCCGCTCGTTGTCACAGTGGCGTTCCACGCCGAGTTGACCTGCTGGCCGTTCTGGTAGTTCCAGCTCACCGACCAGCCGCGGATCGGCGAACCGCTGCCGTTCGTCACCTTCACGTCGGCCTGGAAACCGCCACCCCACGAACCGGTGATCGCGTACGTCGCGGTGCAGCCACCGGCCGGGTTCGGCGTGGTCGGCGGCGGGCTGCTCGGCGGGGTGCTGGTGGGCGGCGTGCTCGTCGGCGGGGTGGTTGGGCCGGACCCGCCGAAGTCCACGTCGCTGCACAGGTAGTAGGACTGGTCCAGGTGGCTGGCCTGCCAGATCGTGTAGACGATGTGCCGGCCGGTGCGGCCCGGCGCGTTCGCCGGGATCTGGATGGACACGCCGTCCACCTCACGCGTCCACTGGCTGGCCGGAGTGTTGCCGATCTGGCCGACCAGTTCCAGGTCGCTCCAGCGCAGCGGCGAGGTGAGCGCGTTGTAGCCCTGCTTGGTCACGTACACCCGGATGTAGTCGGCGCCGTGGCTGGCCTGGTCGAAGAACTTGACCCGGAAGTTGTTGGTGACCGGCACGGTCTTCCACGCGCCGACCGTGTCGAGCGCGTTGTACCGGCCGCTCTGGGTGCGGCCGCCGCTGCAGAGCTGCCCGTCCGGGATGGCGCCCTGGTGGTTGCCGGCCACGCCCTCGCGGAACAGGCCGTTCCAGTTCCACATGGCGTTCGGGTCGGCCTGCCACGCCTGCCAGCACATCGGATCCTGGGTGGCCATGGCCGGGTTCTGGAAGTCACCGCCCCAACGCTGCCAGCAGCTGTAGCTGCGCGACGCCGGGTCGACCACCGACCCGTGCGCCGAGGCCGGGCCGGAGAACGCGGTGGTGAGCAGCGCCGCGACGACCGCGCAGACGCCGAGGATCGCCGCCGCGAGCGGTAGCGGGCGGCGGTACGGAGTGGACATGGAAAGCCTCCGGGAAGGGTGTCGGTGCACGACGCCCGGACTCGGGAGTTGCCCTCTCCCGCGTGGCGGCTCCGCCCGCACGCTGCCACAGAAAGCGACAAACGTCAATGAGTTGGGTCGCGGCGCATCGGAGTGTGCGGGATGCCGTCCTCGACGTAGCCGGGGCCGCTGACCTCGAAGCCGAGCCCTTCGTAGAAGCCGACCAGATGCGTCTGCGCGTCGAGCACGCACGGCCGGTCACCCACCACGGCGAGCGCCTCGGTCATCAGCGCGCCGGCCAGGCCCGCGCCGCGGGCCGCCGGCGCCACCACCACCCGCCCGATCCGTGCCACGCCGCCGGGGTCGGCCAGGATCCGCAGGTACGCGACCACGGCGTCGTCGCGGCTCAGCCACAGGTGGCGGGTGCCGGGTTCGACGTCCCGGCCGTCCAGTTCCGGGTACGGGCAGGACTGCTCGACCACGAACACGTCGATGCGCAGCCGGAGCAGGTCGTGGAAGGTGCTGGTGTCCAGGTCGGCGAAGCTTGCCAGGTGGGACTCGACGGGCATCGGCCCAGGGTAGGCGGCGCGTCTCCGCCCGGTCGTGCTTCCCCTGGCGCGGCACGTCGGCTCGGCGCGCCGGGCCGGCGCGGTCCCGGTGTGCCGGCTCAACGCGCGGCGGTTCGGCGTGGCCGGGCCGGCGCTGCTCAGCCCTTCGACGTGCGCAGCCCGGTGGCGGTGGCGGTGACGGCGCGCTCGAACCAGGTGCCGGTGTCGGCCGCCGAGCGGGTCCAGACCGCGACGCACTGGGTCACCCGGCCGTGGCGCAGGCAGCCGTAGCGGTGCGGGAAACGCGTGCCGTCGGACACGGTCATGGTCGCCGACACCACCCGGCCCGGCACGCCCAGCCCGGCGGGCAGGTCCCCCGCGGTGTGCCCGGTGGTCACCTGGCCCTCCTCCTCGTCGCGCTCGCACGCCTCCAGCAGGCCGAAGACCTGCCGTACCGCGTCCGCGGCGGCCGCCTCGTCCGGGTAGACCACCGTCTCCTGGGCGATCTCGACGAACTCGCCGGCCGGGGTGCCCTCCGGCGTGACGAAGACCCGGGTGGACGCGACGAGCCGCCGGTCGAGCAGGGGCAGCGGGCGACCGCAGACGACACCGTCGGAGTCGAGCCGCTCACTGGCGTGCTCGGGCTTCTCGGCCAGGCCGGCCAGGTCGCCGGTCGCGGCGTAACGGTCGCGCAGCGCCGCGGCGGCCCCGCCGTCGGTGGGCGAGGGCGCGGCCAGGGCCGGCGCGGGGGCGGTGGCGGGCTCGGTGGTGGAACCGCAGCCGGCGAGGACGGCGACCAGGGCCACCGCGATGATCAACCGTCGGGACACCGGAGGGATGCTAGACGGAGATCGACGCCGGTGCCGCCCCGGGAGCGCCCGCGTCAGGCGGGGCGGGCGCCGACCGCGTCGCGTACCTCGGCGCCCTGCTCGCCCTCGACGGCGCGGGCGCAGTGGGCGCAGCAGAAGAAGCGGCCGGAGACCTCGACGCCGTGACCGACGATCTTGATCTGGCAGTGCTCGCAGATCGGCGCCATCTTGTGCACCGCGCACTCGAAACAGTCGAACGTGTGCCGCGACCCGTCGACGGTGCGCACCTCGAACGCCATCCAGTAGTCGTTGCCGCAAACCTCGCAGGCAGCCATGCGAAACCCCCCGAAAACGGACCTGTCATCCGAGAGTCGCGCAGACGACACCATCGGGCAACCGGAACCGGCGAACCTGATCCGGCCCCACGGCGAGTCGCTCCCGGCGTGTCGCGCGTTGACTGCTGTGACCGCCGAAAATCCCCGGAGGATTCGTGATCAAGCGCAACAAGCTCTTCGGCAACCAGACCCGGGTGACGTTCTCGCTGCCCCGGGACACCCCGGCCGGCACGGTGAGCGTGGTCGGCTGCTTCAACGGCTGGGAGCCCGGCCGGCACGAGCTGGTGCCGCGCCGTGACGGCACGCGTACCGTGACGGTCCGGCTGAAGCCGGGGGAGTACCGCTTCCGCTACCTCGCCACCGGCGGGGTGTGGCTGGACGACGAGGCCGCCGACCAGGTGGACGAGGCCGGCGGCCTGCTGCGGCTGTGACGCCGCCGTCAGCCGGCGCTGGGCTCCAGCCGCACCGAGATCGAGTTGACGCAGTGCCGGGTGTCCTTCGGGGTGAAGCCCTCACCCTCGAAGACGTGCCCGAGGTGGCTGTCGCAGCGCGCGCAGCGGATCTCCACGCGCCGCATGCCGAGCGTGTTGTCCGGGATCTCCTTGACCGCGCCCGGGATGGCGTCGTCGAAGCTCGGCCAGCCGCAGTGCGAGTCGAACTTGTCCTGGCTGCGGAACAGTTCCAGCCCGCAGGCCCGGCAGTGGTAGACGCCGGGGGTCTTGGTGTCGACGTACTCACCGGTCCAGGGCGCCTCGGTGCCGGCCTCGCGGAGCACCCGGAACTCCTCGGGGCTCAGCCGGACGCGCCATTCGTCCTCGGTACGGGGCAGTTCGTTGTCGGAAAGACTCACCGTTCCACGGTACGTCGGGTGTCGGTGGCATCGCATATGGTCGCGTGATGGCGGGCAAGGGTGCGGTCGAGGAGATCGAGGTAGCCGGGCACACGGTGCGGCTGAGCAGCCCCGATCGGGTGATCTTCCCGCAGCGCGGCTTCACCAAGGCCGACGTCTTCCGCTACTACCTGGCCGTCGGCGACGGGATCATGCGCGCCCTGCGCGACCGGCCCACCACGCTCCAGCGCTTCCCCGACGGCATCGAGGGGGAGATGTTCTTCCAGAAGCGGGTGCCGCAGCGGGGCGTGCCCCCATGGGTCAGCACCGCGCGGATCGCCTTCCCCAGCGGCCGCCCGGCCGACGAGCTGTGCCCGGCCGACCTGGCGCACGTGGCCTGGGCGGCGCAGATGGGCACCGTGGTGTTCCACCCGTGGCCGGTGCGCGCCGCCGACACCGACCGCCCCGACGAGCTGCGCGTCGACCTCGACCCGCAGCCCGGCACCGACTTCGCCGACGCGGTGACCGCCGCCGGTGAGCTGCGCGGTCTGCTCGACGAGCTGGGCGTGCCCGGCTGGCCGAAGACCTCCGGCGGCCGGGGCGTGCACGTCTACCTGCGCATCCAGCCGCGCTGGACGTTCGTGGAGGTACGCCGCGCCACCATCGCGCTGGCCCGGGAGCTGGAACGCCGTCGCCCCGAGCTGGTCACCACCGCCTGGTGGAAGGAGGAGCGCGGCGAGCGCGTCTTCGTCGACTTCAACCAGATGGCGCGGGACCGCACCATCGCCTGCGCGTACTCGCTGCGCGCCAACGCCCGCGCCACCGTCTCCACCCCCGTCGGCTGGGACGAGCTGCCCGAGGTCGACCCGGACGACTTCCACCTGGGCACGGTGCCGGCCCGATTCGCCGAGCGCGGCGACCCGCACGCCGGCATCGACGACGCCCCGTGGGACATCACGCCGCTGCTGGAGTGGGCCGAGCGGGACGCCGCCGACGGCCTGGGCGACATGCCCTACCCGCCGGAATACCCGAAGATGCCCGGCGAGCCCAAGCGGGTCCAGCCGTCGAAGGACCGCGACCGCCCGCGCCCCTGACGCGGTCCCTGGTCCGGTCTCGTTTTCGGCGAGTGGAACGTCATGGGTGTCTCCGAGGCCCTGAGACACCCGTGACGTTCCACTCGACCGCGGAGTGGGCGCGGCGTGGAGTGGCGCGGCGTGCGCCGCGTTCGGGTGACCACGGCTCAGGCGGGAGCGGTGAGCATGCTTCGCACGGTGGCCACGATGTGCCGGGGGCGGCGGTAGAGGTCGGTGGCGGTGTAGACCCGCATGCGCCAGCCGTGCTCGGCCAGCCAGTTGAGCCGTGATCGATCGTGGTGCAGCCGGCCGGGGTCGAGGTGGGATCCGCCGTCGTACTCCAAGCCGATCCGCCGGTCGCGATAGCCCAGGTCGAGGCGGTAGATCGGGATCCCGTCCCGGTCGGGAACCCACAGCTGCGGCTCCGGAGGCGGCAGCCCGCCGTCGATCAGCAACAGACGCAACTGGCTCTCCTGGCGGCACTCCGGGCGCGGGTCGGCGAGCGCGATCAGTTCCCCCGCCTGCCGTACTCCCCGCAGGCCGGCGTGCCACGCCACCTCGGTGAGCAGGTCCTCGCGGCGGCAGGCGCCGACACGGAGGCACAGGTCGAGCACCGGCAGCGCGTCCGCCCGCCGGATCACCCGGGCCAGATCCACGGCGCAGCGGGCGGCGGGCGCGCAGGGGATGCCGGCGATCTCCACCGCGTCCGGCACCGGCAGCACCGTCTGATGCGTCGCCACGCCCCGGATCCGCCGGGCACTCACACCGGGCGGCACGATCACGTGCACCCGGTCGCCGGGCACCGCCCCGAACCGGTGCAGTCGCGCGCCGGTGTGGAATCCCGCGACGGTTCCCGGCGGCAGTCGCCGGAACAGCGCGCGCAACCGGCTCGTCTCGTCGTCGGTGCAGCCGTAGACACCCCGGGACAGCCGGCCCAGCAGTCCCGCCCCCACCTGGTGCCGTACCGCCCCGCGGCTCATCCCGCCCGCCAGCAACTCCCCGTACCGCCACACCCGCCCACCTTCCCGCCCGCCGCCCGCAAAGTCCGCCCCTGTGGACAGCCGTCCCCTCCGCGCCGGTGCTCCCCGTCGATCTTGGAGTTGTGGTCGTTCCCAAAAGCCACATAGAGCGCATTCGAGGTGCCACAACTCCAAGATCGACGGGGACGGGCGGCGGCGGGGCGGCGGCGGGGCGGCGGCGGGG